>JAZUMJ010000020.1:0-15463 GCA_045603605.1 Ructibacterium sp.
GCAAGACCTGTTGCAAGACCTTTTCTGTCGCTAAACCAAAGCATAAGTGTTTTTACGGGCGAAAGATATCCTGTACCAAGACCAACACCCATAATAAATCCGTAACACAGATATATACCTATGAGAGCAATTAAACTTCCCTGATGCAAGCCTCCATAGTATATAAACCCACCGGTTCCCGCCATACCTAAAGCAAAACATATTGTTGCAATTAACGAGGATTTATGTATATCCTTTTCAACGATATTACCCAAAAATGCCGCAGACATTCCAAGGAAAAATATTGCAAAGCTGAATGCCCATTCTGTAGCACCCTTTGAAAAGCCAATATAATCAGCAATTTCCTGACTAAACATAGACCAACAATAAACTGTTCCTATACTGCAATGGAGAAGCAAAGCAGGAATAGCCGCTCTCATCCATTTATTACTGCGCCATCCTCCGTTTTTATTTCCTGTGTTTTTCATAACTCTGGTTCCTTTCTTTGTATATATTTCGCATATGATTTTTTAGTTTTAGAAAACCTTATACATATTACTACAAATTTTTCCTAAAATCAATTGAAAGATTTGATATTTTATCCCGTTTTTTGCAATATATTTTTGTCAATTATTATTTGTTGTATCAAATATACCCTATTACAGCAAACCCATACCCCAAATAACCGCAAGTGCCGTCAATGTCACCAAAGTATCAATGGTTATACCATAAAACATAGGAGAAAGCCCTGCTTTCTTAAAATCTGTAATGCTTGTTCCAAGACCAATGGCAGCAAGTGCCATTACCATTAAAAATTTACTTGTAGTCTTCATTACATTGGATATTTCTACAGGAATAAGTCCAACACTGTTTACAATAGCCAGTGCTAAAAATCCACCAATGAACCATGGAACAATTTTCAAAACATTTACATTCTTGTCCTCATTTGCTGTTTGCAACTCTTTTTGTTTTATGCGTGTACCAATATATGCAAACACTAACACAGTAGGAATGATTGCAATGGTACGAGTAAGCTTAACCATGGTTGCAAAATCACCTGCAACCTCCGAAAAAGCATATCCTGAAGCAACCACACTGGCTGTATCATTCACAGATGTTCCTGCCCATATGCCATAGGCAATGTCAGACATTCCTAAAAGTCTACCCATAATCGGATACAATGCAACCATAACCATATCAAAAAGAAATGTTGAAGACAAAGCAAACGCTATATCCTTGTCATCAGCATCAATAACAGGGGCAATGGCTGCAACAGCAGAACCACCGCAGATTCCCGTTCCTGCGGAAATCAAATTGCTTAGTTTCCAATTCAGACCAAATAGCTTCCGGACAAAAAAACCGCCGCCAAAGCACATAGCAAAAGTGAAAATCATTACAAAAAAGGTCATTTTGCCAACAGACATAATCGTACCGACAGAAAGAGATGCACCGAGCAAAATAATTGCAACTTTCAGAATCCTTTTTGATGTAAACTTGAGTGCCGGCTTTATCCAATCCGGATGAAAAAAGCTATTAATTATTGTTCCCATAAACAATGCTATAATTGATGAACCCAACAGTTCCCCCGGAATCAACCTTTCAAGCATAACAGACAGGATTGCCACCGCCATACAGATAACAATACCTAAAATAAACAACCCTCGTTTTTTCATTTTTGTATTCATAAAAAACCTCCATTTTTATTAATTGCGACTTTGTGAAATTTAAGCTCAAGTCAGGTAAACAGTGAATAGTATAACTCATTATTTTTACCTATCATTCGGACGATTCGTGAATCGCCCCTACATTTCAGAACCCGCGAGAATACTATATTTCCCCGCACCCGATGATATATGTAAATATAATAAATCGGCAGACTAATGTTTTAAATTGTATGGACTTGACAAAAGTAAAATTTATATGTGTTTTGAAAAAATATTACAATAACGGCTATTGAATTCAACACATGTTATTTTACTAAAAGGAATATTAAATACGTCTTCATACCACTCTCCATCACCATTAAAATCTTTCATTGTAATGCTTTTTGTAGTTACTTTAATAATCTTTCCAATGGTAAAAGCATATTCCGTATCATAATCTTTTTCACATTTGACTATGATATATCCATCCTGTTTTTGCAAAGATTCAAACACGGTTTTCCAATCAGATAAATTAACATCAGGTACATCGAAATATTTTGATAAGCCTTCTGCTTTTATAATTTCAAAAAGTTTATCTCCATTTGTTCTTACATCAATGGTATCTATGTTAGAGATTTTACCAATATGATACCCAGAAAAATCAAAATCTCCTTCTACAGATGATAAAAATAATTTTTCATTTGCTACTAATGGAAACAAGAATTTAAGAAAGTCATTATATTTATACCCAACTCTACATAAATTTTTATTTTCGATAGAATCATTTATTATTTGAATTATTTCGCTTTTTTTCATTAACATTATCTCCTTTCGCAAAATTCGACAAAGTTCGTGTCATGTCAGGCTAAAAATTATTAATCAGTTTCATCCATATATATTTCCATCTTTAAAACCATCTATCATTTCTTTATCAATTTTATTTGTACAAGTAAGCAACCAATCAAAAACTGCTGGATTACTATAGGTATCACTCCATGAATCATGCTCATTTTCGGGATATATGGTAAGTTTTGCATTTCCACCGCAAGCATTTACAGAATCAACCATTTTCATTGATTCTTCCTTAAGTACAACATTATCTTTTGCACCATGGAATGCCCAAACAGGTACATTAACAAGTCTTCCTGCATTCCAGTACATACCCCCGCCACAAACAGGAACAATTGCTGCAAATATTTCAGGGATACTCATAGCAAGTTGCCAGGTTCCATATCCCCCCATACTTGCTCCCATAAGATAAACTCTATTTTTATCCGTAAATTTTTCATTATATATTTTGCAAGCAAATTTTTTCAATTGTTCAAACATATCAAACCATGTATTCTGTGAGCACTGTGGAGCCACTGTAATAAATGGAAACTTTGAGTGATTGTTAACAATATTAAAAAAAGGATTATTTTGCAAAATATTAATATCCTCCCCTCTGCTCCCAGCACCATGAAGAAAAATAATTACAGGGAATTTTTCGCCTTTTTTATAGCAGTCAGGATATTTTACTATATACTTAAATCCTTCAAATTGCTCAATTTTAATACTCATGTTTATTCTCCTTTTTCGTCAAATTTCAACAATGTCTATTTTATAAAATCAGTGTGCAAATCAAATTCAACCTTATTAAATTCATTATATCACACATATGTAATAATATCAAGAATTTTACGTACTTGCCTTTATTGGCTTTTTATGTTAAAATAAATTATAATGGGGTGTTATAATGAAGAATGTATTAATAACCGGCGGTTCCAGAGGCATAGGCGCTGAAACAGCAAGAGAATTTGCTGCTAACGGATATCGTGTTTTTATAAATTACAAAAATAGTCGTGAAAAAGCAGAAACTCTTGCCGCCCAGCTTGGCGGAGTTGCTATTCAAGCAGATGTGTCTGATTCTTCACAGGTAAAGGCTATGATTTCAAAAATAAACAGCGAATACGGCGGTATTGATATTCTTATAAATAACGCCGGAATTGCACATTTTTCCATGTTTGATTCTCTAAGTGATAAGGATTGGCATAATATGATTGACACTACTCTCAGCGGTGCTTTTTATTGTATAAGAGAGGTTCTCCCTCATATGATACACCAAAAAAATGGTTGTATCATAAACATATCTTCTATTTGGGGAATGTGTGGTTCAAGCTGTGAGGTTGCATACTCAACTGCAAAATCCGGACTTATCGGTTTGACCAAGGCTCTTGCAAAGGAAGTGGGACCTTCCGGAATAAGGGTTAACTGCATTGCACCGGGGGTTATAGATACTGATATGAACTCAACCTTAACAGAAGAAACCCTGAAGCAACTTAAAGAGGAAACCCCCCTTGGAAGACTTGGCACAGCAAAGGATATTGCAAAAACTATACTCTTCCTTGCTCATAATGACAGTTTTATAACCGGTCAGGTAATAAGCCCGAATGGTGGATTAGTGATATAATTTTTTCATTTTAGGGCTTGCAACCATTAAATTTTTTTAGTATAATATAATGGTTTGATAAAAATATGATAAAGAGGTGTAATAAATGCCAGCAGTTGGTTTTGATAACGAAAAATATTTGCGAATGCAATCAGAGCATATTATGGAAAGAATTTCTCAGTTCGGCGGAAAACTCTATCTCGAATTTGGCGGAAAGCTTTTTGACGATTATCACGCGGCAAGAGTTCTTCCCGGATTTCAGCCGGACAGTAAGCTACGTATGCTTCTTCAGTTAAAGGAAAGAGTTGAAATCGTTATTGCCATAAACACTGCTGATATTGAAAAAAACAAGCTTAGAGGCGACCTTGGTATAACCTATGATTTAGATGTAATCCGTTTAATTGATTGTTTCCGTAATATCGGTTTATATGTTGGCAGTGTTGTTATGACCAGATTTGCAGGTCAGCCAACTGCCGAAGCATTTCAACGACGTCTTGAATCTTTGGGAGTTAAGGTATATCGCCATTATTCTATTGACGGTTATCCCTCTGCAATAACGAAAATTGTAAGTGATGACGGCTATGGTAAAAACGAATATATCGAAACTTCCCGTGAACTTGTTGTTGTAACTGCACCGGGTCCCGGTAGCGGAAAAATGGCAACCTGTCTTTCACAGCTTTATCACGAACATAAAAAAGGTATTCAATCCGGTTATGCAAAATTTGAAACATTTCCTGTATGGAATTTACCTTTACGTCATCCTGTTAATCTTGCATACGAAGCGGCTACAGCTGATTTGAATGATGTGAATATGATTGACCCATTCCATCTTGAGGCATATAACGAAACAACCGTTAACTATAACCGTGATGTGGAAATTTTTCCTGTTGTAACTGCAATGCTGGAAAAAATTCTTGGAACCTGTCCATATAAATCTCCAACCGATATGGGTGTTAATATGGCAGGAAACTGTATTATTGACGACGATATTGTTTCAAAGGCTTCTTGTCAGGAAATAATCCGTAGATATTATGCTGCCTTGTGTGATAACAAAAAAGGTATTGCTGACGAAGATTCCGCATATAAAATTGAGCTGTTAATGGAAAAAGCACGGATTACTAAAAATGACCGTTCTGTTGTCGCACCTGCCATCCAAAAGGCTGCACTTACAGGTGCTCCGGCTGCTGCAATGGAACTTCCCGACGGAACAATTGTAACCGGCAAAACCTCTGATTTACTCGGTGCATCCTCTGCTCTTTTACTTAATGTATTAAAGACTCTTGGGGGCATTGATGATGATGTTCACTTGATTTCACCAACCATAATTGAGCCTATTCAACACCTTAAAGTTGACCACCTTGGAAACAGAAACCCACGTCTTCATACAGACGAGGCACTAATTGCACTTTCAATCTGTGCCGCAACCGACCCTAAAGCGGAAATCGCTATGGAACAGCTTGATAAGCTCCGTGGCTGTGAAGCTCATTCTTCAGTTATACTTTCTGCTGTGGACGAAAAAGTATTTAAACGGCTTGGCGTTAATATAACATGCGAGCCTCAATATAAGTAAAATATACAAAGGCGAGATTTTCTCAATGAAAACCTCGCCTTCTTTTTATATAACTGCCTTTATACTGCTTTTATATTTAACCATAGATATTATTTCATCTTCGGTTACATTATCAGGTATCTCAAGTTTGAAAACATAATTTCTTATGGACTCAGTACCTGGTTTTTCAACAGAAACATTCAAAACAGTAATTGAATATTCTTTGAATTTTTCCAGTATATACTGTTGATATCCGTTTTCTGTTACATCCTTAACAGCAAGTGTTCTTATACCTGATTTTCTGCTTCTGTGAAAATCTATATGTAATAAATACTGTGCAACAAGAATGATTACTGCACCGCCTATACCAAGCACATACATACCTGCTCCAATCGCCATTCCTACACCCGAGGTTGCCCAAATACCTGCCGCAGTTGTAAGTCCTGTTATGGTATTTTTATGAACGAAAATCATACCGGCTCCCAAAAATCCTATACCGCTGGCAATTGTTGATGCCACACGGGAAGGGTCAAGCCTTACCTCTACATCGCCAAACATTCCACCTTGAATCAAATCAAAAAAAGCATACTTAGATACAACCATCATAAGTGCCGCTCCGCAGGCAACAACAAAATGAGTTCTTATCCCTGCCTCTTTTGAACGATTTTTTCTCTCAAAACCTATAAGTGCACCACATATTCCCGCCAGTAAAATCCTAACTATGTAGATTAATTCAGACATTTTCGCCTTTCCACGCTCCTTAAATTATATTTTAATTATTATAACATATATTTTATTTATTTTCAAGGTCAAAACATTTGTTTGCTTATGATATTTATTTGAAAATTCACAGATTTTTTTACCCTTTTTTTATTTCCTCCAAAATATCAGACACACCTTCAAAAATATATTCAGGCTTAGTTTCACTTACTTCAACATCCGCCATAGTTCCCTCACCGCTAAGCACAAATATTGTACTTATACCTGCATTAACACCACAGGCAATATCTGTATACAACCTATCACCTATCAATACAGTTTTTTCGGCACTAAAGCCTGTTTTTTCCATTGCGGCAATCGCCATATCAGGCTCCGGCTTACCTACAAAAACAGGTCTTCTTCCTGTTGCACGATACAACATTTCTGAAACAGAACCGCAATCAGGGACACTGCCATATTCAGTGGGACATACCCAGTCAGGATTTGTTGCATAGTATTCGATATCTCTCCCCAGTAATATACAGGCATCTTCCAGTTTTTTAAAAGTAAGCTCTGTGTCAAAGCCCATACATAAACAATCTATATCATCTTCTATTTTATCAGTGATATTTAACCCTGAGCTACTCAGTTGTTCCTTGAAGGTTTTTGTTCCAAATGCATATATTTTTTTGAAGTTTCTTTCTTTAAGAACATCTATTATAACATTTGTTGATGTAAGAAAATCTTCCACATTAGCTTCTATTTCCATATTTTTCAGCTTTTCTATATATTTGTCTACACTCTTGGACGAATTATTAGTCAAAAATATATATCTTCCGCCTACACTTTTTATATGATTCAAAAACTCTCTTGTACCTTCAAACAATTTATCCCCGATGTATAGCGTTCCATCCATATCCAACAAAAAAAGTCTTTTTTCCTTAAGCTTACTCATAACTACCCCCAAAGCTCCTTTTTACCCGTTGAAATAGCATACGCTCCTGCATTAAGCGCATCTTCAACTTCCTCTTTTGTATCAACTAACCCACCTGCAATAATTGGAACGTCAATTTGACTTGAAATCTTGCCAATCAGTTTTGGCATAATTCCCGGCATAACTTCAATCATATCCGCTTTAACTGATGCTATCGTATTTAACATTGTTTCTACCGATTGTGAATCAAGCAAGAAAAACCTTTGGATTGTGGATACCCCTTCATCCCGTGCAATACGTATTATATTAAGCCGTGTGCTTAATATTCCGTCTACACCCATTTCCTTCACAAATATTATTCCGCTTCGATCCTTTCCGATACCTGTAGCAAAATCCATATGAATAAACAGTTTTGCTCCTGCCCTATGAACTTTTTCTGTTCTCTGCTTAATGGTATGCAAATCCGGACTTAAATCAAATATAAGTTCTACTTTCGCTTCAATCGCAGCATCCAGTTCGTTCTCATTTTTTATTGCCGCTATAACCTTCTTCATTTCTTCACCTTTATTCCATATTTTTTGTTGCAATAATTTCCGTGCCAAATATATCTTCTATTATAACATCTCCTACATTAATTGGCAACTCTACAACAACATTATTAATCAATTCCATACATTCAAAGATTTTATCTTTGGGAATTGTACCTTTTGTTTTAACCGGAAGCATTTCGCCATTTTTGCATCTTACCGTTGATGTTAATGTCCTTTGAGGATTTGTGCACTCATTTATTGCATAAACTTCACCTCTCTTACAGGTATTTCCGCTAACAGAGATGACATTATTATCTTCAATATCTACAACAAGATTACAGCCCATTGGACAAATTATACACGTCATATTTTTTTTCATATAATCTCCTCCAATTCTATTTTTACTTCTTTGGCATCCTTAATAACATCTTTATTTAGTTTTAATGTTTCCATTTCTCCCGGAGCAACACGAAGTTTTTTTATAGAATTAATTAAATTATTATCTTTATAAATATTTATTTTTACATTTCTATATATATTATCTACACGAAAATATATTTTTGTATCTTTAGCCTCGGTTATTTTTTGCGGAACGGTATATCTAACCTTACCGTCACATAATATATCAACCATAACGGTTTCTTTATCTTTATTCAAGATATAATCTGCGGCACTTTCACCTGCAATCTCAGCTTCTTCCGAAACAAAATCAACAAGGTCATGAACATGCAACACATTGCCACAGGCAAAAATACCTTCAACTGATGTTTCCCTGTTTTGATCAACTATTGCTCCGCCGGTGACTCTATCAATTTCAACAGATGCAGACTCAGATAACTCATTTTCCGGAATCAGACCAACCGACAGTAATAAAGTATCGCAGGGGATATATTTCATAGTCTCTTTAATTGGTCTGCGATTTTCATCAACCTCAGCTATTGTTACTCCCTCAAGTCTTTCCTTACCGTGAATTTCCACCACTGTATGGCTCAGCATTAATGGAATATTAAAATCATTAAGGCACTGTTCAATGTTTCTTCTAAGGCCTCCCGAATAGGGCATAATTTCACATACCGCTTTAACCGAAGCTCCCTCAAGCATCATTCGCCGTGCCATAATCAATCCAATATCACCCGAACCTAAAATTACTACTTCTTTTCCAGGCAAATATCCCTTCATATTAACAAATTTCTGGGCAGTTCCTGCACTGAATATTCCTGCAGGTCTTGTTCCGGCAATATTCAAAGCTCCTTTAGACCGTTCACGGCATCCCATGGCAAGAATAATAGCCTTTGCCTGAATTTGAAATATTCCATCCTCTTCATTTGTTGCAGTTATAACTCTATCTTCTGTTATATCTAAAACCATAGTGTTAAGCTTAACAGGAATTTTAAGTTCATTAACCTGTTTTTCATATTTCCATGCATATTCAGGGCCTGTTAATTCTTCTCCAAATTTGTGTAAACCAAAACCATTATGTATGCATTGCTGCAGTATTCCACCAAGTTTTTCATCTCTCTCAATGATAAGTATATCTCTTATTCCCCGTTCATAGGCTTTGATTGCAGCACTCATTCCTGCGGGTCCTCCGCCGATTATTACAAGGTCTTTCATTTAATTTCTCTCCTTTGTCTTTTTGGTATTTATGTAGGACTCTCCGCCAAACTTTGTTATGTCTTCATAATTTACATTCAGTTCTCTTGCTAAAATTTCAATTATATAAGGACTGCAAAATCCACCTTGACATCTTCCCATCTGGGCTCTTGTTCTGCGTTTTATTCCATCCAAATCAGTAGGCCGTGGATTTTGATGTATTACTTCTACAATTTCTCCCTCTGTTATACCTTCACAACGACAAACAATCTTTCCGTATCTCTTATCCCTTTTTATAATCTCATTTTTTTCATCCAATGTCATTTCTTTAAACATATTCATCGGTTTTCGTTGAGGATTATAATTATCTTTCTCATTTAGTTCCAGCCCCTGCTCTGCAAGCATTTTTTCCACATATTCAGCAATGGCAGGTGATGCCGAAAGTCCCGGTGATTCAATAGCCGCCACGTTTATCATTCCGTTTTTAGGAGAATTAATTATGAAATCACCTGTATCTCCAACTGCACGCAAACCGCAAAAAGAGGTTATAGTTTTATTAATCTCAATACTTGCAACAGTTTGCTTCATTTCATTTATAATTGCGGATATTCCCTCTGCTGTTACTGCTTTATCTTCTTTATTCTCAATATCTACAGCAGTAGGACCGCATAAAAGATTTCCATCAACTGTCGGTGATACAAGTATTCCTTTTCCTTTATTTGAAGGAGTTCTGAAAATTGTTTGAGAAACTGTTTTACCGCACTTTTTATCAAGAAGAATATACTCTCCACGTCTTGGATGTATCTTAAAACTATTATCTCCAATCATATTTGCAATTTTGTCAGCATACAAACCTGCCGCATTAATAATGTATTTTGTTTTAACAGATGACTTATCTGAATAGATAACAAACCCTTCTGTGTCACCCTTAATTTCCTTTACATCAAAGCATAGCTTTAAATCTACTCCATTATCCATCGCATTACCAATTGCCGCAACAGTCAATTCATATGGACAAACTATCGCTCCTGTGGGAGCGTAAAGAGCACATTCTGCATTTAGAGAAATATTCGGCTCAATCTTTTGCAATTCTTCCTTTTCTAATATTCTGAGCTGCTCGACGCCATTTTTTTCTCCTCTTTCTTTCAATTCCTGAAGAACTATTCTGTCTTCTTGAGAAAAGCCAACAACCAATGAACCATTTCTCTTATATTTTACACCAAGTTCTTTGGTAACACTTTCCATCATTTTTGAGCCTCGGACATTAAGCTGAGCTTTTAAAGAACCTTCTTTTGCATCAAATCCCGCATGAACAATTGCAGAATTTGCCTTCGTTGCACCCATTGCAACATCATTCTCTTTTTCCAGAACACAGATATTAAGTTTATATGCAGATAATTTTCTTGCAATCATTCCGCCAACAACACCTGCGCCTATAATAGTAACATCATACATAATTTTCCTCCTAAACAAAAAAGACGCACCAAAACAAAAGTCTCTTTCACTTTTGTTCTGATACGTCTCCAATTTCTCTGTATCAACTACATTCTATCATTGTTTCTTTTACTTGTCAAGTATTTTTTAAACTTCATAATCAAGTTTAAACTGCTCACCGCAACCATATTTTTCGTAAACATAGTCAATATCTTTATCGCCTCTGCCTGAAAGACAAGCAAGAATTGAACCTGACTTGTGTTCTTTTGCATAACGGATTGCGTATGCAACAGCATGAGCACTTTCAATAGCCGGTATTATTCCTTCATATCTGGAAAGAAGGAAGAAAGCTTCCATAGCATCTTCATCTGATACAGTATTGTATGTTACACGACCCATATCCCTGAGATTAGCATGCTCCGGACCAACTCCCGGATAATCCAAACCGCTTGCAATAGAGTAAACAGGAAGTGGTTCACCCTCTTCGTCCTGCAAGAGATAACTTTCAAATCCATGAAGTCTGCCCTTGGTTCCAAACTGCATTGTTGCTGCATGGTCGCAAATCTTTTCACCTCTGCCCAAAGGTTCTATACCGTATATCTCAACGGGATCACCCAAAAATGGAACAAACATTCCCAATGAATTTGGACCTCCCCCAACACAAGCACAAACTGCATCGGGCATAATTCCTGTCATTTCAATAAATTGTTCTCTTGCTTCATATCCGATTACAGACTGAAAATCACGAACCATCTTAGGGAACGGATGAGGTCCCAAAGCAGAACCTATACAATAAATGGCATTATCATATTCTCTAAGATAAGCCTCAAAAGCAGCATCAACCGCCTCTTTTAGAGTTTTCAATCCATGAGTTACAGGAACAACATTTGCTCCAAGCATCTTCATTCTTATTACGTTAGGGTGCTGTTTTTCAATATCAACTTCACCCATATAAACATCACATTCCATTCCGAAATAAGCTGCAGCTGTAGCTATTGCAACACCATGCTGGCCTGCACCTGTTTCTGCAATAAGCTTTTTCTTGCCCATATACTTTGCAAGTAAACCCTCGCCCATACAGTGATTTAGTTTATGTGCACCTGTATGGTTTAAGTCTTCACGCTTAAGGTAAATCTGGCAATTTCCAAAAATTTTAGAAAGCCTTTCACAGTGATATACCGGAGTGGGTCTTCCCTGAAATTCCTTTCTTATTCTGCGAAGTTCATTTATAAACTGTGCTGAATGACATATCGCCTCATAGGCATCATCAGCCTCTTTAAAAGCAGGAATAAGCTCTTTTGGAAGATAGGCACCGCCATATTCTCCAAAATAACCTTCTGTGTTAGGATATTCTTTTAAGTAATTGTCAAAATCTTTATAGTTTTTCAATTCTATCACCCTCATTTAAAAACAATGTATTGATTATATCACAAACGTTATCCTGATGTCAAGAAATGATTATAATAAATATCCACCGTATTATGCAGTTATCAAACATAATTGTGCCTTCTATTGCAAATGATAACCGATTATGATATAATGAGTTTATCTATTTTAGATTGGAGTAACAAAACAAATGGAGCTTTTTCATAATTCACAGGATAAATTTTACAGAAACCCATCAGGTGCAGTTAAAGCAGGGGAACAAATTTGCATTCGTCTTTCCATAAAGGCTGAATCTGCCCCTGATAATGCACAGATGCGGATATTTGATGATATTTTAGGAGAAACAACCCTTGCTATGGATTTATTCCAAAAAGAGGATAATTCTTTTATATATGAGGCAATTATTAAAACCACAGGTGAACCAAGGCTTATCTGGTATGATTTTGCTGTTTGTTATCAGAATATGACCTACTATTATATAAACAATCCCGAAAGTCTTGGAGGCGTTGGTCAAACGGTAAATCAGCCAACTGCCAACAGCTATCAAATAACTGTATATTCACCTGAGTTTAAAACCCCCGATTGGTTTAAAGGACGGATAATGTATCAAATCTTTCCTGACAGATTTTTTGGCTGGCATAACGGCAGTGAAATCCCCAAAAAACGGGATGAGTATATTATCCACAAAAATTGGTATGAACCTATATCCTTTAATCCTCATCCATTTGAGAATGGTCCTGCTTGTAATGATTTTTATGGCGGTAACCTTAAAGGAATCGAAAAGAAATTGCCATACCTAAAATCTCTTGGTGTTGGTGTAATTTATATTAATCCTATATTTGATGCCTATTCTAACCATAAATATGACACTGCAGACTATAAGACAATAGACCCTATGTTTGGAACTGAGGAAGACTTTAAAAGCCTTTGCCAAAAAGCTGAGGAACTGGATATAAAAATTATTCTCGACGGAGTTTTCAGCCACACAGGAGCAGACAGCATATATTTTAATAAATACAAAAGCTATGGAGATGGGGTTGGGGCATATCAGGATTATCATTCTCCATATCATAGTTGGTATCAGTTTAATAACTTCCCTGATTATGAAAGCTGGTGGGGCTGCAGTAATCTTCCAAACGTTAATGAAATGGATGAAACCTACCTTGACTATATACTAAGGGATGATGATGCAGTTATTAAAAAATGGCTCAGGCTTGGTTCATCAGGTTGGCGTCTTGATGTTGCCGATGAACTTCCCGATGAGTTCATACAAATTCTGAGAAAAGAAGCCAAGAAACAAAATCCTGATGCCGTTATAATTGGCGAGGTTTGGGAGGACGCATCAAACAAAACCGCCTATGGAAAATTAAGAAAGTATCTCCTTGGCAATGAGCTTGACAGCGTTATGAATTATCCCTTTAAAGATGGTGTTATTGGCTTTATTATGGGTAATCTATCAGCTGAGGAATTAAACCGACAGATAATGTCACAGATTGAAAATTATCCCATTGAGGTTTTGTATTCACTTATGAATATTATCGGAACCCACGATACAATGAGAATAAAATCCCTGTTTGGGGGTATGGATGAAAAATGTAAAGATACACCTCTTACCTCATATATGGAAGATTTAGCAGTAAAACGTGTTATGCTTGCTGTCTTTATGCAGATGACGTTCTATGGCGTGCCTTGTATCTATTACGGCGATGAGGCAGGTATGGAGGGTGGCAAAGACCCTTATAACAGACAAACTTTCCCTTGGCGAAAAGTTGACCCTGAACTTTTTGAATATTATAAAAAGCTTGGAGAGATGAGAAACAATAACCAATGTCTAAAAAGCGGTTATTTTGAAACTGTATACGCCAAAGATAATGTTTATGCATATGTAAGATATTTTATTGATAATAAAGATGTTTTTGGAAATAAAGGAAATACAGACTTGATTTTATGTGTTATAAACCGTGGTTTTGAAAGCTGTGACATTGAAATTGATTTATCAAAGTTTGGTATACCAAAAATAAAACATATAAATGCAGAACCCCTTTCTGCACAGATATATCAGGATATTTGAAAGGATATGTTATGATACTTACAACTCTATGCTATCTGGAAAAAGAAAATAAATATTTAATGCTCCACAGAGTATCTAAGAAAAATGATATAAACAAAGATAAATGGATAGGTGTTGGCGGAAAGCTTGAATCGGGGGAAGCCCCCGAAGAATGTCTTATCCGTGAAGTCAAAGAAGAAACAGGGCTTACCCTTAATTCCTATGATTTCAGGGGCGTCTTAACCTTTTGTTGCGATGGTGCAGAGGATGAATATATCTTCCTCTATACCTCAAATGATTTTCAGGGACAAATTCAGGATTGCAACGAAGGTGTTCTTGAATGGGTTGAAAAAGATAAGGCTTTTGACCTTAATCTTTGGGAGGGTGATAAAATTATGTTTAACCTTTTGAACACAAAAACAGCCCCTTTCTCCCTTAAGCTCGTGTATAAAAATGATACACTCGTATCAGCGGAAGAATTTTAGATTACCAAAGCGGGCGGATGTGGGCATCCGCCCCTACATCAATCAATATATATTACAATTGTAGGGACAGGCGTCCTCGACTGTCCGTAATAAGAACGGTTATGAACCGTTCCCTACAATAACAAATATTAAATAGCATAAATCGTAGGGCGTGACAACTTGGCACGCCGCAACGGGCAATTCGTGAATTGCCCCTACAAGGAAAATTAGAAATTGTTGGGTTATGCCCCCTATTAACAGACAGGCACAAAAAAAGCTTCTTTCTCATACCTTGAGATAAGAAGCTTTTTTTGAAAGGATGGATATAAATGTCAAATCCGCGTAGATACTTTGTTTGCGGAAATACAGCTCAGGGTTTTGTTAATTATTTTTCTTCAAACTTAAAAAATCTTGACAGGGTATATATTCTTAAAGGCGGTCCCGGAACGGGCAAATCAACAATGATGAAAAAAATCGGCGAATATTTTATGGCTAAGGATATGGATATTGATTACATATATTGCAGTTCTGACCCAACCTCTCTTGACGGAGTAATAATTAAAGATTTATCAACTGCAATTGTTGACGGAACTGCACCACATATCATTGAGCCAACCGCTCCGGGTGCCATTGAAGAGTATATTAATTTGGGCATATGCTGGGACAGGGAAAGGCTCACTAAACATAAACGTGATATTCTCCGTATCCAGGAAGACATATCAAGTATGTTCAGGCGTCTTTACGGACTTTTAAGAGATGCAAAAGTATATCATT
>JAZUMJ010000021.1:0-5114 GCA_045603605.1 Ructibacterium sp.
TTGGAAAAATCCAAGTTTGACCACGCATATTTCTATACTCTCACAGAGTACGGAAAAGCGCTCATGGAAGGAGTTGAAGATATTGAGTGAAAAACGAATGGTTGAGGGTTATGAGATAACCCAAGCCTTTGAAATCGGTAAAACCGAAATTATACTCGGCGAAAATCCCAATGCACCCGACAATATGATTTATCTTGTTGCCAGCTGCGAACACAACGGTATTTTCACAAGATACAATGATGTTCTCATTGGTGATGATTTTGCCGAACTTGCAAAAATCTTTGCAGAAAGGATTGCGGCAGAAGCAGACAGAGTTATGGAAGAAAACGCAAAGATCTCTGTTGATAAAACTCCGCTTACTGCCGAGAATTGCGATTCTGTAAGCTACAATGATTCAATCAAAGACAAGGTTGTAGTTATAAAAGCAGAAATCTTCAAACCCGAATACAGAATGTCTGTAAATCAGCTTTGTCTTTGTACGGGCGGTTTTGGCTCGTCTGCAAATTCAAGAGGTACAGCGTGTTTCTGTACTAATCTTTACACGGGAGAATCCGTGCAGTTCAAACGTCAGGATGTTCTCGGTACTATTGAAAAAGACAAGCTCCCCGATTGGGCAAAGGAAGGTCTTGAAAAGGTACTGAAAGAGCGTGCAGACAGAAGAAAGGAAAGGGATGCAAGATGACGGATTTGTATGTAACACCTATAACTACCAATCTTGAAAAATACACATTCAGACAAAGTCAGCAGTTATATCAGCAGACAGGCTGTATAGGTTATCTCCGTGCGGATATGGGATATAACGGACAAGAGTTCAATTCCACTTGGAATGACGTCTGTACTTTCTTCAAGACAGATGAGTTCAAAAAGGAATTTGACGATGTTATCAATGCACTCCGCCTTGATGATACCTACGGCAGACTGCTCAATGACAGAACAAGGCTCAGCCGTTATTGTCACGAACACGCAAAGCAGTACAGCGGTGCGGATAATCAGTATTACGGCGTAAGAGTTGATACAGATAAGCATACTTATCTTTTAAGGCTCAATCCGAGGCAGGGCGAATACAACCTTTACTGCTACTGCTTTGTAAAGCAGTATTTCGAAACACATCTTGTTCAGGCAAGTAAGGGTATCCGCTTTATTACTCCCTCATACAGACCTGTTTTCACCATTCCCGACGGTGATAAAATCAGAATCCATCGCATTGACGGTGAAAAGGTCGATAAATATTGCAGATTTATTGATGAGTACCACACAGAGGTCGGTGACAGACTTTATCACATCTGTGAGTTTGCCGAGATAATGGAAAGAAACGGCAGTAAGGTTATTCCCTTGCGTTCATCACTTCCCGAAAGGTGCTATTCCGTTTCACCCGAAAACGGTCATCTCGTTATTATCACAAAGGGCGAAAACGAACATTCAGATGTAAACGACAGCAACAACTCACCCGAAAGGAACAGAGAACTTGCTGACGGTCATAACAGCGAAATGGGAGTAACCAAAGCACAGGAAGCAGCAATGCTCGCAGGCTCTTTAAACGGTTGGAACACTCCCGAAGCAGACCCTCACAACTATGACGATAACGGCACACCCGTTAAAACAAAACACAAAGACCGAGGTGATGCACGATGACGAGAAATGTTGTCGGACACCATGAAGGTTAATATGAATAAACTCGGCTGCAAAAAATGCATATACCACAATGAAAATGTTTGCAATATTTGTTGGAAACGAGTTTATAAAGAATTTGAAGAAAGGAAGGTAAAGAAGAATGGCGAAAGTACCCAACGAAGTAACCAAAAGGTTGAAACTCCTTGAAAAACTCATTTCTCTCGGATATACCACAGAGGAAGATATAAAGAAGCTCACGCCCAAGGACATTGCCGTAATTGATGATATATCCTTTACGGATATTATTGAAATTCAGCAGTTGCAGGAAAGCGTTAAGTCGAATAAGTTATTCTCTTATCTTGCTAAAACCAATGAAAAGTGAGGTGGTTTAATTGGCAAGTAAACTGCAAATTGTAACTGCCGTATTCAATGATGAGGTTATTAAGGCTACTGAAAATCAGCAGAATTGGACTTCATTTTTGAGGACAGCAGCAAACAACTATAAATACAGTTTCCCCGACCAAATCCTTATCTTTGCTCAAAAGCCCGAAGCAACCGCTTGTGCGGAAATCAGCTTTTGGAATGAAAAATTCAACCGTTGGGTAAACCGAGGTGCAACAGGTATAGCTCTGTTGAACTTCTCAGGCAACAACCAAAAACTCCGTTATGTTTTCGATGTGTCTGACACAAATTCAAGACAAGGTATTGAAATTCCCTCTTGGAAGGTTGAGGACAGATTTGAAGGAGAGATAACCGAAGCACTTGAAAATGCCTTTGGCGAAGTCGGTAACGGCTCACTTGCTTCTGTTATTGACGATACCGCACAGAATATGGTTGACGATAATATCCTTGATTATCTTTACAATTTGGATGAAGCCAAGTACGGCAGTTTCCTTGAAGATTTTGATGAGGATAATATCAGAAGCGTTTTCAGAAATACTCTTGTAAGCAGTATCGGATATATGATGATGACACGGTGCGGAATAAATGCGGATGATTTCTATGACCCCGAAGATTTTAAAGACCTTTACAATTTCAACACTCACCAAACAATAATCGCATTAGGCTCCGCTACAAGTGAAATAGCTGAAATGGGACTTCGTGAAATTGAAACAACCGTAAAAGCTCTTCAAAAAGAAGAAAAAAATAAAAATCGCACATTTGTCAGTTCATACGATTTCGGATATGATGAGGGTGCAAAGCAAAAAAAAGACACCGAAAGGAGAAATGAAGATGTCACAGATAACTTACAGACAGGTCGGAGATTACAGAATCCCGAACATCACTCTGTCAGCGGAGGAGAAGAACGCTACACTTGGCAAGTACGGATTGATGAGGAAGAATTACCTGATGAATCACCGGAAAGTGAAGTTCAACACACTTCTGATGACGGGCGAACTGATGAAACACCTGCTTCAGACGGAACAGGAAGCACAGCAGATGTTGGAACAGATAACCGAACAGATGATGAAATCCGAAGGAGTGACGGAAACACTGAAGGAGACCGACCAGATGAGGTGGGTGCAGATGATGAACAACATCAGAGCATCAGCCGAGGAAACGGTACTGAAGGAACTGATTTACAGTTAAGTAATCACGATTTCGATGCCCGTTGGAACGGCATCGAGTATTTCCACCAAGATCGAGAAAAAAACGAGCTGATTAAAAACTTTTTGGCTCCGCATACAGAAGAAATCGCTATGTTCTATGAAAGTCATTCCGACAAAAAAGAACGTAGCGATTTTATTATGTCTTTCTTTAATTCAACACCCTATGAAATTACACTTTCAAACGGTGTAAACGCAGGCTTTGAAGCCTATTCCGATGCCATCAGATTATGGCGTAATGACGGAACTGAACTCCGTGAAGCGTGGGAAAAATGGTTCCAGATTGAACGAAGCGTTTTCGGACTTATGCTTATGGAGGAATGGACAGAGCCGGAGGCTTTGCTTTTACCCGGTGTTGAAAAACAGATGGAACTTATCGGCACGGCAGTAAAAAACGAGGCTCCTTTGTTTCTGCCTCAATCTGCCGTTGATTATGTGCTTTGCGGCGGTAGTGGCTTTAGCGAAGGTAAAATGCGGGTTTACAGGCAGTTTGCCGAAAGCCTTTCAAAAGATGAAAACATAAAGTTCCTTAAAGACGAATACGGAACGGGAGGTCATTCAGATGCACTTCCCGGAAGTGGATTTTGGGAAAGTCACGATTCAAAAGGCATTGAAATATCCGACCACTACAGCGTTCCTCCGAGAAGAGTGTTATTAAAGTGGAATTATATTGAAAGCCGTCTTTCAGCACTTATAAAGGCTGACAGATACTTAAACCCAAAAGAAAAGGAAATGTATCCGCAATGGCTTGAAAACAGATTGGCACAAGAGGCTGAGTGGAAAAAAGAAAGTGAAATTCGTCAGCTTATTCGAAATGCCACTGAGGAAAAAGAAACACCAAAAGAATACAGATATGAATATAATCTCGGCGATACCGTATATATCGGTGCGGATGAGTACACTATTCTTTCACTTGAAGACCCCGTTATACTCAGCAACATCCAATATCCTCTTTTCACGGAAGAATTTTCAAAAGCAGTATTTGAGAAAAGAGTAAGAGAAAATCCTGCAAATAATCATTTGAGAATAGAAGTTGATGTTGAAAGACCTGCCGTTAAAGACGCAGCCGAAACAGAAATTGACGAAATCGGTAAACCCGATTTCTTACTTCAATACGAACAAGTACAAAAGGAAAACCCGGATAGTGTTGTTCTTTTACACACAAGAGGATTTTATAACGCATTCGGCAAGGATGCTGAAATTCTTGCAAAGGTCACAAACTATACCGCACCGGGAAAAAACCTTTACGGAAATGTTTTCACGCCCTGTTGTCAGGTTCTTGATTTCAACCTTAGCTATGCCACAAAAAGACTTCTTGAAAACAACATTGAAGCGGTAGTTATGGCATTAGATAAGGGCGTTATAGACAGGTATTCTCCCCCCTCATTAGATGAGGTGCAAGAGCCGTCTGAATATGATGACGGACACGCTGCTGTTGCAGATGTACTCTATGACGATGCTTTTTATGTTGACCGTGATAAAGAAATTGTTTCGTGGATGTATTACAACCCTGATGGTAATGACGGTAAAGGACAGTTTGTTACAAACAGTTTCCATTTTGAGGTTGTTCTGGAGGCTGCACAGAAGCACGCAGATTTCAAAGACTTCTTTGATTATCTCGGCACAGTAAGCCAACAGGAATTTGCAGACTACGGCAGTGAGTTTTTTGACGGTGCAAACGAGTATTTTCACGAGCAACCTGATTATACCGAATGTTCACTTGAAACTATGCAGGCTCTTGTTGAAGAAGCCAAGGAGTTTGAAAAAGAAACCTCCGCAAATGTCGAAATCAGCCGTAACAGTTTCTTGGATGAATACAACGAAATAAAGGCGGATAATCCCAATTCAATAGTGTTGTATCAGGTTGGCGATTTCTTTGAAGCATTCAATGATGAT
>JAZUMJ010000022.1:0-7881 GCA_045603605.1 Ructibacterium sp.
ATTCGTATTGATAATTATGTTATTATGCCAAATCATATTCATTTATTATTATCAATAACGGATTTAGAAAAAAATATAGTAGCTGGGACGTCGAGGACGCCGTCCCCTACAAATTCGATTGTATCAAAATTTATATCAACATTTAAAAGATTTTGCAATAAAGAATATGGTGAAAATATTTGGCAAAGATTTTCCTATGACCACATAATCCGAGGCGAAAAAGATTACCAAAAAATATGGGAATATATTGATACAAATGTAATCAGGTGGGAAACAGATTGTTTTTATAATGAGGAAAGGTCGTAGTAAAAGCTACGGCCTTTCCAATTTTTTACAATATGCCTACTTTTCTATCTTTCTCTGCCGTGGTATAGTTCCTCTCCTTTTTCAACCTTAACCTGAGCATTCATTTTATCCACGATAGTCGAAGAAAAGTTCTCAGCCTTAGAAACAGGCACATAAACAGGCATAATAACCTTGTCTGTATATTCAGGTTCTTCCTTGATTACATCCTCCCATTTTGACAGCTCATTCTGGAGTTTTCCTAAATTTGTATATTCACATTCAATCTTTATTTCTCTGCAAAGAATCATATCCAGAATACCTGCCGCATCAACTCCGGCTTTGGCAGATTTTGAATATGCATGAACAAGTCCGCCTGTTCCCAAAAGAACACCGCCAAAATATCTTGTAACAACAACAATAAGGTTAGTCAGCCCTGATTTTTTGAGCATATCAAGCACAGGGAGTCCTGCTGTTCCGCCGGGTTCTCCATCGTCACTGTATCGCATTATACTGTTTTCTTCAATAATATATGCATACACATTATGAGTTGCATTCCAGTATTTTTGCTTTAACATATTCAAAAATTCCAAGGCCTCTTCCTCTGTCTGCACAGGCTTAACTGTGGCAATAAATCTTGACCTCTTTTCCACAATCTCAGCCTCAGCCTGGCTTTTTACAGTTGTGTATATCTCTTTCATCAAAGTTTCTCCATTTTATGTTTATTAGCATCCTTTTCCCGAAGGTGTGCATAGGCACTCCGAGCGTTGAGGTTTGGACATTATACGCATTTTTTACTCTTCAGGTTCAATCCACTCTGTTACCAAATTCATAAACATCTTTCCTTCAAGGTGGTCAAGCTCGTGGCAAAATGCTCTTGCAAGCAGACCTTCTCCTGTGTATTCATAAAGGTCGCCATTTCTGTCCATTGCACGGACGGTAACAATATTGGGGCGTGTAACCTTGCCGTATCGTCCGGGATAGCTAAGACAGCCTTCCGAATCGGTCTGTTCCCCCTCCTGAGAGATTATTTCAGGGTTTATAAGTTCTATAAGTCCCTCGCCGTCATCCAAGTCAATAACTACTATTCTTTTAAGAACGCCTACCTGAGGTGCTGCAAGACCAACCCCTCCTGATTCATACAAAGTATCAATCATATCATCAAGCAGTGTTATTACTCTGTCATCAATCTTATCTACTGTACGGCATTTTTTTGTTAATACGTCATCACCCACAGTTACAATTTTTCTTATAGCCATTATATTTTCTCCTCTCTTAAATCAAATCATATTTATAGGGTTAACATCTATAACAAGGGTATTTTCTGTTTTCCCGTTATTATGAGCCGTATTGATTGCTCTTAAAATCGGAAGAACTTTATTTGCATTTTTAACCTTTATCAACATTCTGTATCTGTATTTATTTTTTATTCTGGCAATAGGTGACGGGGCAGGTCCTATAACATTTATGGGACTTTCTTCCCCTGACAAATGTTTAAGTATAACCCCTCCTATATTGTCAATTTCGGCTTTAACTTCCTTTTCATTCTCACCTGACAGCATAATATATACTATATCGCAAAAAGGCGGATACTCCATTCTTCCCCTGAAAACAATCTCGTTTTCATAAAAAGCCTCATAGTTCTGTTCTTTTGCAAAAACAATAGTGGCGTTGTCAGGCTGATAAGTCTGGATAACCGCTCTGCCCTCTGCATCACCTCTGCCTGCTCTTCCGCATACCTGAGTTATGAGGGAAAAGCTTCTCTCATTTGCCCTGAAATCATCAATATTTAAAGATGAATCCGCTGCCAATACCCCTGCAAGGGTTACATCAGGAAAATCAAGTCCTTTTGTAACCATCTGTGTTCCCAAAAGGATATCTGCCTCGCCTCTTTTAAACTTATCTAAGATTGCCTCGTGACCGCCTTTTCCTGATGTGGTATCAAAATCCATTCTCAAAATTCTTGCCTCGGGAAAGAGCGTATTAAGTTCCTGTTCAATCTTTTGGGTTCCTGTACCGAAAAATTTCACATATTTAGAACCACATTCCGGGCAGACCAACACATTATTCTTTGTATGTCCGCAATAATGACAGACCAGTTTGTCGGTATTTTTATGATAGGTCAACGCAATGCTGCATTCGGGGCACTCCATAACATAACCACATTCACGGCAGGAAACAAATGTATTAAAGCCTCTTCTGTTAAGGAAGAGTATGGTCTTTTCCTTCTTTTGCAAATTCTGGCGTATTTCCTCTTGAAGACGTATACTAATTGATGAAGTATTATGATAATCCAAAAGTTCACTGCGCATATCCACAATTCTTGCCTTTGGCAATGCATTTTCATTATATCTCTTATGCATCTCAAATAGCTTATATCTGCCTTTTTTTGCATAATAATATGATGCAACCGATGGTGTAGCAGATGCAAACAGAACAGGCGCATTCTGCTTTATTGCCCTAAAAATTGCTATATCACGGGCATGGTATCTGGGAGCAGTTTCGGATTTATAGCTTGTTTCATGTTCTTCATCAAGAATAATTATTCCTATATTCTCAAAGGGTGCAAATATTGCACCTCTTGCTCCAACAACTACATCCACTTCATTATTTCTTATTTTTTGCCATTGTTCAAACCTTTCCCCCTGAGAAAGTCCGCTGTGCATCACAGCAACAGCATTCCCAAAACGGCTTACAAATCTCTCCACCATCTGGGGAGTAAGAGAAATTTCCGGGACCAGCATAATAGCCTGTTTATTATTCTTTAGACAAGTGTCAATCGCCTGCAAAAACACCTCTGTCTTTCCACTGCCTGTAACACCTCTAAGAAGAATTTCCTCGTGAATATTTTTATCAATCAGTTTATTAAGATGATTGATTACCGGTTTCTGTTCGTCTGTAGGTTCATAAGCCTTGGTTGACTGATATTTCTCCGGTGAATATGCCAGCCTTTCAATACGCTCTTTGTATATTGAAACATATCCCTTCTCAACAAGAGCATTCAAAGATGTATAACTGCTGTCTGCCAAACTCATAAGCTCCGAGGTAGGCGTATCACCGCAATCACATAAAGCAAGAACTATGCGTGATTGAGCCTCAGCCCGGCTCTGTTTCAGTTCATCTGCAAGGAGAAACCCTTCTTCGATATTGCAGATTAAATGGGCTTTTCTTATATACCTGAATGAGATATTTTCATCTATCTTCTCAGTTATATCAATTATTCCCTTATCACACAGGGTATAGGCAGTCTTTTTCAGGCTCTTCCCTAAATATGCCTCTACTTCTTCTAGCTCTGCCACGTTATCGAGTTCTGCCAAGGCATTGCAAAATTTCACCTGTGCCGGTGTAAGATCTGAAAAATCAGTTTCCTTAAGTACAACCCAATTTTTCACTCTTGTTCCCACATATGGCGGTTTTATCTGCTTATACGCCTGTTGAAATGAACACAAATATCTTCTCTGCATCCATCTGCAAAGCTCCAGTAATTCATCATTGCATACAGGGGTTTCATCCATACAGCTTTTAAGGGATTTTAGCTTTTCATACTCACTTTTTTCAGCCAGTTCAACAATTAAACCCTCAGCAGTTGCATTTCTGACGCCAAAGGGGACAAGCACACGCATACCAACAACAGCCTTTTTTGAAAGCTCGTCCGGAATTTTATAATCAAAAACTCCGTCAAGAATATGATGTGAGTCTGTAAGCATAACCTTGGCTATCATATGCATCCCCCTTTCATTTCCATAAATCAAAAAGTCGCCCTTATACAAGGGCGGCAAATGACAAATTACAATTCCTCGATTGTTGATGCAATTGCATCTGACACGGAAACTGTTTCTCCATCCATAATAACAACAGCCTCTTCTTTAACAGACTTCTGCTCCGGTGAAACGTTGTATACCTCAAGCTTGCCCTGATAAATTTCATTTGTTGCAATTGAAACCTCTTTGTTTGAATCACATTCGCAAAGGGGCTGAGTTCCTGAAGACAACTGTCTTGCACGGCGTGCAGCCTCTATAACAAGTGTATAACGGCTTCCTGTTTTTTCTACCAAATCGGCAATAGGTGGATAAATCATCATAATGAAACACTCCTTTTTTCAATTATATCTTCAATCGACGCAACTGCATCCTCCAGCACATCGTTGATAACTATGTAATCATATTTGTCTTTTTGTGCAAGCTCTGCCTCTGCGGCAGCTACACGTTTTGCAATTTCTTCTTCACTTTCTGTTCCTCTGCCTTGAAGTCTTTCTCTTAAAACTTCAACACTTGGCGGAGCAATAAATATATATACTCCCTCAGGGTATCTGTCCTTTACATTTAAAGCACCCTGAACCTCAATCTCAAGCAGAACATTCTTTCCGGAATTAATCCGCTCCATAACCGGAGCAACAGGAGTTCCGTAATAATTTTCATTATATACAGCCCATTCCAAAAACTGGTCTGCATCAATCATTTCTTTGAACTGCTCAACTGTTTTGAAATAGTATGTAACACCTTCCGTATCCTCATTGCGTGGTTTTCTTGTTGTTGCTGAAACAGAAAGCATAATATCATCACGGTTTTTCAAAAGCTGTTTACAGACAGTTCCTTTTCCAACTCCTGAAGGACCGGATATAACAATCAAATTCCCCTTAGTCTTCATCAGCTACGATATCCTCTCTGATTTCTTCTTCCTTAGGCTCTGCACGGCCTGCAATTGTTTCTGTCTGTATTGCAGATAAAATAACGTGGTCACTGTCAGTTATTATAACCGCTCTTGTACGGCGTCCGCAGGTTGCATCAATGAGAAGCCCTTTATCTTTTGCTTCCTGAACAATTCTCTTTATAGGTGCAGAATCAGGGCTGACAATAGCAATCATTCTGTCGCCTGAAACAATATTACCAAATCCAACATTTATCAGTTTCATCTTTCATACTCCTTCTGCATCTATTCTATATTCTGAATTTGTTCTCTTATTTTTTCAATAATTGATTTCATCTCAACAACATGGGATGCTGCCTCAAAATCATTTGCCTTAGAACCTATGGTATTGGTTTCACGGTTCATCTCCTGAACAATAAAGTCAAGCTTTTTGCCTATTGGCGCATCAGTATCCATGGCATCGCCAAATGCCTTGATATGACTTCTAAGCCTTACAGTTTCTTCATCCACTGCAATCTTATCAGCAAAAATTGCTGCCTCGGTAAGGATACGAGCCTCATCAACAGATCTGTCTTCAAGAATTTCCATAAGCTTTGTTCTTAAGCGTTCTCTGTGTTCTTCAACACATTTTGGAGAACGCTCTTCAATCTCTTTAACCTGATCAAGAAGGTCACTCAAATACTGTCTGAGCGCCTCTTCAAGACGTGCACCCTCGGTTTTACGCATCTCAATAAACTCGTTTAATGCCAAGTTAAATGCATCCGATACCAACCTGAAAATCTGTTCTTCATCAATTTCTTTTGTTTCTATACGGAACACATCAGGAAATCTTGAAATAACGGATAAACTCAAATCGTCCTCCACACCAAGATTTTCAGCACCCCTGAGTGCATTTATATATCCTTCTGCAACAGGTCTGTCAAGGGTTATAACCTTATCATCTGACTCTTTCTTAGCAATGGATAAAATAACCTCTACCTTACCTCTTGAAATAGATTGTGCCGCAAGAGTGCGGAGTTTATCCTCTAAAAAGGTATAATATCTGGGGGTTTTTATTGTAAAATCACTATAACGATGATTTACCGACTTAATCTGAATTTTAATTTCAAAGCCCTCGGCAACAGTTTCACATCTGCCAAAGCCTGTCATACTTTTGAGCATCTCTCTGTCCTCACTTTCCGCTTAGAAAACATAGGCATAATTATCTATTTAAATATAATAACATATTCTGTCCGCAAATGCAAATAATTTTTTAATATTTGCAGAAAATATTTTAAAATAGTTTATTATAAAGGGAAGGGTAATCACTATGAGTAAAAATATACGTTGTGACCTTGCCGTTGAGGCAAAGGAAATGTTATGCGGTTCCGATACCGAAATATCCCAATTAACAGGTGTATCTGTTAACGAAAAAGAGGTTGGAGGATATATAAAAATTACCGAGGTTAAGATTTTATCCGACGAAGGCGTTAAAGCTCTTGGCAAAGAGCGTGGAAACTATGTTACAATTGAAATGCCGGCAAGGTTTTACGGACAACAAACCATATACGAAGAAGTGTGTAAAACCTGTGCAAAAGAGCTTAAAGATATGCTTGATAACCTTGAGCTTTCCAAAGATGCAACAGTTCTTGTTGTAGGTCTTGGCAATCGCAACATCACCGCCGACGCATTGGGACCAAAAGTAATTGATTCTCTTATGGTAACCCGTCACTTAATTGAATATGTTCCCGACGAAATTGATGAGGGAATACGACCTGTCTGTGCAATATCCCCGGGAGTTTTGGGACTTACGGGAGTTGAAACAGGCGAAATTATAAAAGGACTTACTGAAAAAATAAAACCTGATTTAATCATTGCAATCGACGCCTTGTGTTCACATAACATCGAAAGGATAAACACCACTGTTCAGTTTTCTGACACAGGAATTACCCCCGGTGAGGGCGTGGGCAACAAAAGAAAAGCATTAAACCGTGAAACTCTTGGAGTTCCGGTACTTGCAATCGGCGTTCCAACTGTGGTTGATGTGGCAACTATTGCAGGGGATTCTATCACAAAAGTAATTTCACATCTTAAAGATAAAACCGAAACAGAAAGTTATTTTTATGATATTTTGTCCGAACTTGAAAACACCGATAAATATGAGCTAATCCGGGAATCAATCGCTCCGCACTTTGGCAACTTTATCGTTGCTCCAAAAGAGGTTGATGTAATAATAAACGATATTTCAAAGGTGGTTGCAAACGCAATCAATATTTCTCTGCATAAGGGGATTACCCTTTCGGACATAGACAGATATGTGTAATTTGTTAATTTTTTTCTTTTCTTATTGCATTTACAGTTGAAATGTGATAGAATATCCCTACGAAAGTAGGTGATTGTGTGATGAGTGAAAACACACAAAAAGAATGTCTGCACCGCACCTCAATCGGTGGTCAGGCAGTTATGGAAGGCGTTATGATGCGCGGTCCTCACAAGATTGCAACAGCGGTCAGGAAACCTGACGGCGATATTGTTATTGATGAACAGCCTATAGGCAAGGCAAGAAAGAGTAAGTTTGTAAAGCTTCCCATCATAAGAGGCTGTGTGAACTTTTTTGATTCTATGATTATCGGTGTTAAAGCACTGATGTTTTCAGCACAGTTCTTTGATGTTGACGATGACGGAAATCCCGTTGGGGATCACCGTCACGTCGGCGTTTACTTTCAGCATTCTTGCCCGCTCCATGGCGTCTGCAAGGCTGGGTGCGTATTCCATCTTCATCTCCCGGACGGTCTCCGCCATTTCCGGTCTTGTTACCACGATCACATGATGCTTCATGAGAATTCTGGCAAGGATCTGGCTCTGCCACTGGTCGGGAACGGTTTTATCCGCAGGCACGGCGCAGTATTCTGCATAAAGGGCTTCGGGACTCTCGCAATCCCGCAGAGAATGGTAGAATCCCTCTCCTCCGGT
>JAZUMJ010000023.1:0-18432 GCA_045603605.1 Ructibacterium sp.
CTCAACGACTCATATTTCAGTGTTTGATACAGTTTCAAAGTGTCTCTCGAAAGATGGAACAGAATGCGGCTTGCAACAATTTCAACGTCATCAACATCGGCTTTCTTTTCGTTGCTATTCAGAGCCTCGCAGATTTCTTCGTACTCTTCCCAGGTTATGTATTCATAACCGTATGCCTCGTGAGCTTCGGCTTCGCTGTGATATTCGCCGAGCAGTTCATTTAATCGGTCAAGTTTTTTCTTTACTTTCTTGTTGTGTTTCTCTTCATATTTTCGGGCGAGTTTGACAAGCTCCTCATGAACCTTGTCATAAGCTTTTACTTCAAGTTTCAATGCTCGGATATACTCGTTATCACTCATTGTCGGCACGCTCCTTATGCTTACAGTTCAAACACATTCCCATTCCCATAATTATCAATCCTTTCTTAAGTAACTAAATTGGCAAGCAAGGCAAACGTGAACACATTTGCAAAAATCAGCTTGCAAATTGTCCTGGTTTTTACTGTTCACTATCTTTGCAAGCAGGGCGAGTGGGTACCCACTTTTGCTTTTTCTTGTTGGGGAACATCCCCAAACCCTACAAATCAAAGGTTCGGACCTTTGAGCTGTTTATCTCATGAATTCGTGTGTTCCATTTGTTAATTACCGCCGAAGCATCCAGTTCCAAACTGGTCTGGGCTCCGCAGACGGGACACTTTATGTAATAACCGGTGAGGACCTTTTGAAGAAGGTTGCTGTATGCAGAATATCTCTTCAACTGAGGAGAACCGTCACAAAACGGACAGTTTCGGATCTGTTGGGTTTTGACTTCTTTTTCTTCGGATTTATAAAGTTTGTCAAATTCTTCACTTGCTGAAATTGCTTTTTTGAAGATTGCTTTTGCTTTATCAAAGAACATTTTTATTCACCGTCACTTTCAAGAAATTTCACAAATTTTTCATAGCACTCTTCGCAGAGGTCTATTCGCTGACCTTGGGAGCCACGATATTCACCGACTGGCCAGAGCTGAATCTTAGCCGAAACGGTCTTGGGATTATAGTTCGGGTGATAACCATCGTGCTTGTTCTTTATCTCTTTGCCGCAGCGGTCGCAGTTGATTTTTGTAAGTCTACTCATTCCGTCACCCTCGCACATCTATCCTGGCCATAAACAACAGAAAGACTTCCACCGTTATCCCAGCTGACCATAATAGAGCCTGCATCATCAACACCCTTGACGGTGCCGAGCGTTCCGATGGGTGGAGCCTGCACATCAATCATTGCAACGAGCTTAACACGGCAACCGACCGGGTATTGTTTACGGAGTTCCGCAACGATTTCTTTATTCGGGAACCTCATCATCAGAACCCTCCTTCAAATAGTCTTCAAGGCATTTGTTAAATGTTTTTTCTGTGAAAACATAGGATTCGGAGCCAGGAATCACGATGCCGTTTCCGATTTCCATATAAGTGAGTCCAGCCTTGCTTTTTAAAAACGCAATGAAGTCAGTTAATACCTGTTTGTTTTCTCCACTGAATCCGCTCTGAAGAGTTTCTTGCCCGGCGACAAGTGCCTCAATAGCTTCAACTGCGGAGCGGAGCGTGTTAATCTCTTTCTTTAATGCAGGAGCCACCATTCTGCCGACTGTGAGCTGCATCGTTGTTTCTTTTTGCTGAATGTAAAACTTCAGCTGATTAATTACGTTTTCATACATTGTCAGAGTCCTCCTTCTTTTTCAGACTGTTTGCGATATCTCTCAAGGCGAATGTGCCGATAACAAGAAATAGTGCGGTTGAAGCGTTAACGGCTATTTCAACGATGAGAAATAATGCACTGAGAATTATTTTCAGAGTTTCGGGCATTTCTTTGACCTCCTTTTGTCCATAAGTTTCACAAAGTCTTTGTGTATCAGTTCACGATTGAGCCGCAGCTCATCAGGAGTGACAACAATATATCCGTCCAGGTCGGGAGCCTCAACAAAGTCGTAGAGGTTACCTGCGGTGGATTCAAGGCACTGCATATTGACATACTCAACACGGCCGTCAATGAGTTCGAGACTGTCATGCGGATCCGTGCCGACTTGATGTATGTGCCCGGTGACGTTATCTCTTACCCAGATGTTAGCAAGCACTATTGTCACCCGCCTTTTTCAAAAACGCTTCTGCATATCGTTTTGCTTTTGCCTCGATATTATTCAAGCTGGTTCTTTCGGACGGATAAGTGATAGAGTTGAGCACTTCTGCCAATGCGGTGAGATTACTGTCAATAAAGGCTGTAACCTCTTCATCGGTCATTTGGAGTGCATCGGCAGCACCTTCAAAAATATACATCGTACTGTTTCCGCTTTCGTCTTTAAGACCATACCAGCCTTCTCCCAAAAGAGCACAAGCTATCTTGGCAAGTCGCTCATCTTCGGCGAATATGTAGCACTTATCAGAGGGATTGATAATTTCGTATTTCATAACAATTTAATGCCTCGCTTCCTTTCAAATTCATCGTTCCAGGCTTCGACATCGACACCGATTTCCTTTAATTTTATTTTGCAAAGATAATCGCCTTCGCCGTCCATTTCATAGTGCGTTTCAAGTTTTGCTCGTTCTTCGGTAAAGGCCTCGAAAAACCTGCGAAGTCTCTTTTTGCCGAATCCGAAATTCTTGTGTAATGCCCACAAAGCGGCTGCATCCATATTGTTGCCAATCGTGCGACTAACCTCAATGGATTTCTTTTTGATGGTGTCTTGCATAGCCTTCTTCTGCTGTTTGGAAGGCGACCAGGGAATTCGTGCGTTCATTTATTCACTCTCCTCAAAAAAAGTTATTTGTTTGCATGGTGGCTCATAATTTGTCCAAATGCATTCAACTACAACTTCGGATGATGTTGTGCGTGTTTCGGTTGTGAATTTGTACCAACCTTTTAATGCTTGAGAATATAGTTCTGAATCATAGCCGGATAAAACAATTTTTGCTTTGCTTTCAATGATAAGTTGCAACAACCTTTTATGAGCATCATCTGATAATTCATGTTGGTAAAGGCGGTTGCTGTGGCGTGTGTCACGCAAATAGGGTGGGTCAAGGTACATAAGAACTTCAGGATTGTTGTATTTTTCAATAAGCTTAAGGGCATCTGTACGCTCAATTTGAACAAGATGTGTCGTATCGCCAAGCAGTCGTTTTGAAGCAATATCGATGTTGTCGGCAATTCCTGCCCATTTACAAGGTGTGCCGCCAATCTTTTTTTGCTTATGGTTTCTCCAGCCACATTTTCCGTCCATTTTTGCTCCGATGGCTTGTGTGGTGCGAACCATAAATCGCCGTGCTTTTTCAACGGGTTCAGAGGAAGGTAAAAAAGAGTTGTCATATTCTTCACGACTATAAGGCGTAAGTTTTATTTTTTGCTTGAGTTCTTCCGGGCGTTCTCGAAGCACCCAAAACAAATTATAAATATCGCCATCAAGATCGTTGATGGTTTCAACTGCTCCCGGAAGCTTATTAAAAAAGACTGCTCCAGAGCCAAGGAATGGTTCGAGATAAACTAATTTTTCATAGTCTTCCGGGAAATGTTCAATAATCCATTCTGACAATCCCCATTTGGCACCAGGGTATCTAAATACAGCTCTCACACGGCACCTTCTTTCACTTTGCATATTTGTGCAACAGAGGCGGATTTGCCGTCAAGTTTGAATTTGTATCCAGCGTTCTGCATAGAAAGCAAAACGGCCCTGTCATAAATGCAGGAAGGTGAGCTTGTCTGCATTTTTCCATGGCCGTCTTTTAATACTTCAAATTTCATTGGTAATTCTCCTTTGTTGGTGGTGTAGTTGGTGTTGGTTAAATAGGTTTGATTAAGCCTGCAGCAACCATTCGGTCGTACAAGAGTAACATTGATTCACGATACAGGGTGTAACAGGTGTCCCGGCAGAGGTTCATATCTTTGTGGATTTTTCTCCAGGGTAGGCTTGCTATAAATCTTTTCTCAATGATTGTTTTGCCCCTTGTAACATCGAGAAGGGCGATAGCGAATTCGACCTCTGACATAATCGCTCTGTTGCGTTCGGCTTGTGTCTGACTGTAACTCTTCATCGTGTCTGAATTGACTACCGTTGAACCGGCTCCGCCAGAAACGTGGCTGCCACCGGAACCCGAAGAATATCCTCTGCCGCCAATCGGAGGGTTGGTGAGATCCTCCGAAATGTGAACATTAAGTTCTGAAAGTGACCTCATATTCTCATTGGCTGGAGCATAACGGTTAAGATAATCTTTCACGGTGTTCATTTTTGCACGGTCAAGTTCGGTCATTCCTTGCATATGAAACCACCTCCAGCGGTTGGCCAATCAACATCTTCAAGGCCAATAGTAATAGTTGTGTCCATGCGTTTTTTGTCTTGCATTTCTACTGTGTAAAGCCATTCCTGATTAACATATCGGAGGACCAGGGCGGCAGGAATGTATTCGCCCCATTGAAGCTGCACGGGAATCTGATGTGAAATGCAGAATTTTGCTTTGTTCAGCAATCGCTTTATTTCTTCACTGTTCACAGCTTACCTCCTTAAAACGGTACTTCGTCATAATTTGTATTATCCTCCACAGGGTCAACTTCCGGGAGATTGATAATCACGTATCGGGCCTTTGCACCATAACAAACAGTGCGGTGTGTATATCTGCCATCGGACGAAAGTTTGATATAGTTCTTTTCGGCCCATTTCTTTTTGACTGCATCGAACTCAAAGCCCGCAGCTGAAAGTTCTCTGCGAAGGACTGATGCATTAATATATGCATACTTTCCTTCGTCTTTAATCTGTCCCCATGTTTCGCCATGGTTATCGAAATCGAATCTTTTATGGTTCTGACCGATGTGGTTGACGATGAATTCAAAGGCTCTTTCACCGATGTCAACCTCACTACTTGAAAACAGGAATTGTGAGCAATCGGAAATCTTAAGCGGTTCCTCATCAAGGTAGATGCATTCGCAGGCCAATTTGTCGGCAAGCAGCATCAGAGCCATTGAAGAAGCCTGCTTTTCGGTTGTGTCAACTTCCTTCAATATTTGAGTATAGATTTCTCTGAATCGTTGAGGAAGATCCTCAAGGTCGGATATGTATTCAATGAAGGCTTTTCCTGCGTGACCGTAGTTTTTTTCAACAAAGGCTGAACTTTCGTTGCCTGAATGCACAACACACAAAGGCTCCGTCACTTCGGCTTGAATTACTCTGTTTTTTACACCGCCGCCAGATGCAGCGTGTGTGCAAGGATCCTCACCAGTAAAGATAAAAGAGCAATGCCAGGTCTTTGTTTCTTCGTTTTTATTGAAATTCATACGGCCACGGTCAATGCCTTCAGTTATTCTCATAATCAATTGGTCGTAACTGTCCCATTTGCTTTTGATTGTCTGAAGCTCATCGCCGGCAAACGGTAAGCTGTTGAGAAACGCTGCGGTTGACATCATAGAGTTTTGAGTCATATTCATTGTTCGGGTGAGTTTTCCCAGTTTCGGATCACCCCATATAGACATTGCGACCTTCAGAGCAACGGTCTTGCCCGTTCCTGTCTTTCCCCAAAGGTGAAAAACGAACGGTAATGCTCCAACAGGCTCAATCAGAACGGATGCGAAAGAAGCTGCCATTGCGAGACGTATATGAAGGTTGCTCCTCAAATCGTGCGTAAAGGCTGTCCAGTCGCCCAGTTTGCCCTTTTGATTTATGGACAGGAAAAGATGCTTGTTTTCGTCTTCTCCGTCAAATACCGCCTCTGAAGAGTACGGAGTGAAGCCGTAATCGTTCCAGCCGAGCTGTGAAAAAGCCTTATAATATGGCAACCTTCCGAGATTGCCGGTGATGCAGTCTGATATGTATCTTACAAGCAGCTTTGAGTTTTCGGAGGTAACCTCTATTCCTTTGTCGGCAAGTTCAACGATTTTTGAACTGCTGGCGGTGACTCTGCGTTCACAAATAAGGCTCTTTTTGCCGCCTTTATAAAACAACAGCTTGACCTTTTCTGTGCCTGTGCTTATGTTTTCAAGCAGTGCCACCGGGACAACAGGAATTCTGGAAGCGTAAACCATTTCGCCCGTTGCCTTCTGCATACGCACACCGTTATCATCGGCGACCCAATAACCACAATCCAGCGGCTGATGGTCAAACGAGAACATTGTGCAGAAACTCTGTCCGTTCTGATAATCGTGCTGCAGTTTTGCATCGGCGGCATCGTATGCCTTCAAAACCTCTTTTACATCTCTCTCAATTCGCAAATCACGGGCAGCCAAAACTAACAAGGCTCGTATCCTTGCCCGTTCTGCAAGGTCCTTAATATCGTAAAGGCTCAAAAGCACTTCTGAGGATAAAAGCTCGTCAGCTGACATTGCTTTGAAAAAGTCGCCTTCTGCTCCTTCAAGAATGATTTTGTTTTCGTTCTCGCTCACGCTGCCGAGCCTCCTTCCCAATCAAATGTATCTAATTTGTGCGAAACATAATCAAGCATCCGACACGCTTCAACAAACAGCGGGTGCAAAGTTTCATCGCCCACACTCGGACGGTATGTATTGAAATTCCGTTCAAGACGGATGTATTCGTCAAGCAGGGAGTAATAGGAATCCTCAATGTGTTGTTTTCTTTCTCGCTCACGCTGCCGAGCCTTTTCAATTTCCCGCTTTTTGTTTTCATACGCTCTTGCTTGCCTCAAGGTCATCCTTTCGTCAATTGGCAGATTCAGAGAGAAGTCTGCATTGAGCCTTTTGACTGCCTCAACAAAATCAAGGTCGTAAAGTTTTCTGACAAGGTGAATAACGTTGCCGCTCGCTCCACATCCGAAACAATAAAAACTGTTGTGATAGACCTTGAAACTTGCCGTCTTCTCGTTGTGAAACGGGCAGAGGGCGAAACCTTTGGAGCTAACTTCATATCCGTACAGCTCCATTGCATCTTTCATCGGTACAAGGTCAATGATGTCTTGAGCATAAACTGACATTTTATTCACGGAGAGATCCTCCCAGAATTCTGATTATTTCCTTGCCGGTGTTTCGCTTGTCACAGAAAACAATATCGAAATCATATGTTTTTGATAATGTGAGCAAAACCTGGTGGAGCCTCTTGCCTGACATCGCCAAAGGCGATTCCTTAAGACGGGGATTGTCCCAATTTCTAACATCGTCAAGAGTTCTGATTCCTTTGCCGTGCTCACAGAGAATCACTATTTTTATGCCGTTCTCTTTGGCACGGGCAAGCTCGTCTGTGAACCGTGCGAGGTCGGTCATTATTTTGCCGTTTCTGTCCTTTTTGAATTTTCCGTCTTTTTGCTTCTTCGGGACTGTAGAAACATTGTTGCAGAGCTCGTTGAGGTTTTGCTTTCTGTCAATTGAAAGTCTCGGATTGTCAAGGCTCATATAATCGCCGACAAAGAGCTTGCTTGAAAAATGCCGAACTCCTTGGCGGTCAAATTCAGCCTCAATCATTTTTATTGCCTTGGCTTTCTCACGGCTATCTATTTGAATAGTCATTTAATCCCTCCTAAAACGGCAAGTCATCTTCGGGAACATCCTCAAACTCATCGTCTGTATTAATGTTCAAGTTTGGTGCTCCTGCTACGGCATATGATGTGCCGGGAGAATTGTTTTCGTTTTTGCTGCCACAGAAACTTACGTTCTCTGCAACGATTTTGACAGACTTTCTTTTGTTTCCGTCTTTATCCTCATACATATCGGTCTGAATGTAGCCCTGAACGGCAATCATTGAACCTTTATGAAAGTATTTTTCAACGAATACAGCTGACTGCCTCCAAGCTATACAGTCAATAAAATCAGCTTGCCGTTCTTCACCTTGTTTATTGAAGCGGCGGTCGACGGCAACTGTGAAGTTACAATATTCAATACCGTTTCCGGTTGATTTGAGTTCTGGGTCGGCAACGAGTCGGCCCATAATAACTGAACTGTTAAGCAGAAAGAATCAACTCCTCGTATTTTGTTATTCTGTCGAGTTTTTTTGTGTATTTACACGGGTCACAGTGTCCGCATCTTACAGGCTCAAGCCTACCTTCTTTAATAAGCTGATATCTGGGTGCATCGGCTTTGAAGATGGTCAGATTCGAATCCAGGAGCGATTGAGGAAGAAGGATGAGATCTTTGTCCGGAACATCCTCTTTGGTAACTGCTTCGATATAGTAGGGAAGCCGTCTACCTGTGTTTTGAAAAACAATCTCCTGATAAACAGCCGCCTGCATATCGTACATCCAAGCTTCAATCCAAGAGACTACACCTTTTTCTTTAACGAAAAGAGGCTCAAAATTCTTGGTTGTTTTGAAATCAACGATTGCCTTGCCGGGATGAAACGAGTCAATTTTGATTTTGATGGGAATTCCCTCAATTATGCCGGTCATAATAACCTGCTTCTGACCGCTCATATATTTCATCATCAACTCGTCATCCTCAACGTAGCTGATCATCTTCTCGGCTTTGGCTTTGATTTTCTTGCAGTCAGGGTTTTGTGCTTTGAACAAACGGAGATTACCTTCGAAGTGAGCATCAACATAGCTTCCGAGAAGCATTGCATCTGTTTGCTTCTTTTGGTAATCGCCGTTTATAATAGCCATAGCCATGTATTCGCATTCGCTGAAATCTTTGAATTGGCTGTAACCCATGTAATGCTTTTGAGCCTCGACCGAATAATAATTCTCGGCCGTCAGCTTCATAACGCAGTTACCAACAAATCAGGATCGTCGGTTGTTCTCGATGCGATAACCTGAACGCCTTTCTCTTTACACTTTTCATAGAGGTGCTGACGGTTGATTTCGCTGAGCTTTTCTGCACCGTCAATGAGAATGAGCTGTATGCCATTGGGCTTTGAAAGAGCAACGTTAACACAGAGGTCAAGCATTTCACCTTCAGAAAGGTTGCGAATGGGAAGACCGTTGACGAGAGGGACACCATCAACAACGGTAAGACCTTCAACGGGGAGTTTTGCTGTTTCAAGAATCACTCCGGGCAACCTTCTTGCGTGTTCAATTTTAGCGGTAAGCTCGTCGCTTTCGATTGTAAGGGCTTTAACTTCATCCTGAAGAGCAACCATTCTGTCGTGGTCGTAGAGCTTTTTCTTCATTTCCTCTGCGGTGGCTATTTCTTCCTGAATAGCCACAATGTCTACGGGCGTTTTGCTCATATAGTCGGAAGCAACTCCCATATCCTTATCTAACTTTGCAAGTTCAGCTTCACGCTGGGCATCAACAACGGCAATTTTTTCAGCAAGACGTGTATCCAGACCTGCGAGCTTTTCTTTGGCTGCAACGATTTCTGCTTCAAGTCTTGAAATGAGGCTGTTGAGATTGTTGCGTTCAGATTCTGTTTCTGAACGGAGCGCACTTACGGCGATTTCCCTATTGCCGTCAATACCTCTTACCTTGTTAGCGTAGCTGTCGTAGAACATTTTTGCTTTTGCGATCTCACCGTTGGATTTTTGAGCTTCTGCCAATTCTCTGTATTTTGCTGACAAATCAAAAGCTTCCCAGTATTCGGCATCGAATCTTGCCGGAATACCAGCCGCCAAGCCTTCGACCTGTGCCGTCTTGCTCTTGATATCTCTGTTGATGTCCTGACGATGCCTGAAATAGTAACCGTTTTCAGATTGAATGTCGTGAAGAACCTGAAGAATATTCTGGTCAAAATCAACGTCACGGGGAACTTCACCGAACTCTTTTATAATCCAAGGAATGTCCCACGTGAATTCGATAAGGTCAAGGATCGCTTGGTTCTGCTCTTTCTCGCTCATCAGGATGAAGGACACGGGGTTGAGCTGAAGAGGAGTGAACAATGTGCTCAGGAAGCTTTCGGGACTGGTGATAACTTCTGTGCCGTTCTTGACGGATTTATAATCCGCCTGATCGGTTCTCTTCTTTCTGTTGATGACAAGTCCGGTGTCGGTCTCCACGTAGATTTCACCTTCGTTCTCACCGTTACGGAGGATGTAGGGTCTGTTGCTCTTGTTTGTGAGAGCGGTTCTGATGGCGTCTATAACAGAGCTTTTGCCGGCACCATTTGTGCCAACGAGTTCAACGTCTTTGCCATCGAGCTCCAATTCTTTTATACCGAAAACATTCTTAATTCTGAGTTTCGTTATTCTCATTTAATACATCTCCTTCTGTTTTTGCGGCTTCTTTTTCAGCCTTTGCTTTTGCTCCGCATTCTGCGCAGAGTATTCTTCCGTAAGTTTTCTTGGTGTGTTCGGCAACTCTTTCGGCCGACATACCGTGTGCGGATTTGATAACCTTCATACAATCAGCGCACTTCTGTTCAATACCCTTGGGAATGTGTGGCCTGATGCGTACACCATCTGTGGTACCGCCGTTTTGAGGATCACGAACATTGTGGTCGACATACAGTTGAATTCTTCTGCCTACAAGGTGACGGGGTTCTGTACCGCCGAACAATTTGTTGAGGGTTCCGAGAGTTGTTGCATTAAGAACAAGAGGTCTTACCGTTTTTAGACCGGGGACGGATTTTTCGACAAAATTGACGACACCCTTGTCTTGTTTTCTGCCGGCAAGTGTGACCTTACCATGATAGATTCCTTCGATAGTGACGATAGGCTCTTTGCCTGGTTCGATATCGATGGAACCCAGATACTCTGAATCACGGTACTGTGCGAGAGATTCACCGTCAGTGAGCTTGTGAAGATTGTCTCCCATAATGTTTGCCATTATTTTGCCCTCGCTTTCTTCTTCGCAGTGTTCAGCTGCTTAAACGTTTTTACTCGTCTGTCGCAGGCTGCCTTCCAGTCCAGGGCAAAGTCAGAGTTTGAAACACGGACATTGTAACGGCCGTTCTTTCCGATTTTGCCCGAAGGTGCGTTGGGTATCTTAAAACGGGCGTTGACCCTTCTCTTGCCTTCCTCCTTCAGCTGCTTCTGTGCCATATTACGCTTTGTTTTCCTCAAAATACTCATTGTTAAAATCCTTTCTGATTTAAAACTTTATTTTGTCACAATATGTTTTGAGCCTTTGCTCATACTCTTTCCAGGTGATTTTGCCGTCATAAACATCCCGCAAAAGTTCACTCTTTTTCTTTTCGTAAAGTTCATTTTTTGTCTGATAATCCATACTGTTTCCTCCAGCCGTAAAATACGGTGATTTTGACAGGCGGAAATGAATTTGCGATTCGTTCTGAAATTGTAGGCGTAGGTGTACTTGCCCAGGCTACGATTCGGGGACACTTTCTCAAACGGTCACGAATGGCCAGAATGATTTTTTTCTTAATCCTTCGGATAGCGGGGAAAAGAACCTTCTGTTCCCAACTGGCAATTTTGCTTTCGTGAACAAATCCGATTATAATGGCAATAACTCCGATTGCCTCAATGATTATGCGAATGATTTCAAGTGCGTTCATGCTGTTTTGTCTCCTTCCAATCTTTCAATTAATCTGTCAACGATGTCGTTAATGTTGTGAGCTTGTCCGTTGTTGTTGTAATCAACAAGAGCCTTCGGGCGAATGTCATAGAACCATTTGCCGTTCTTTTCGTTGAACCAGGCGGTACCGAATTTGAATGTACCGTCCTTAAGTAGTTCTTTCAGCATATCGTCTGACATTCCGAGATACCGTGCGGCATCCTGCGGAGTAACTCTTCTCATTGCGAGGATATCAGAATCATTAATCATAGTGACGACCTTCTTTGGCGAGATGAGCTCGTGCAGGTGCAACAACCGTGATGTTACATTTCAGGCAACACACGCCATCTTTTACGGGTTTTGCGTTGTTCTGGCTTGCTACAGTTGGAAGGGGTTTACCGCAGAAACAACATTCTGCTGTAGAGTTTTCTGGTTTTTTCTTGATTTTATTTAAGGTCCTTTGCACAAGGCTATCAAGAGCATCGCTCTTCCTTGATTCAGCTTCTTCTACTGATATAGCACCAAAGAACATCGCAAAATCAATTGCACCGAAATATTGTCCTGCAGCTACTCCACAAGCATCATCACCAAGAGCATCATTAAGTGCATCGCAATGAGCATCCAATATATCTTTTGGAGAATTGAAGCATCCGATTACTTCGTGACAGCCTGCTCCAAAATTACCTTTTTTGAAACAATCAGTTTCTTCGAACTTTTCCTGTGTGTAAACCCAAGAACAATTCAAGATGCCTGATGTTCTGTCCGGGTGAGCCGCTCTGAAGAACGCTTCGGCCTGTCCCATATTCTCTGCGTGGACTTCTGTCCAGCCATTCTGGAAGGGGAATTTTTCGTCTGAACCGTAAGTGAAATAAAATTTTGGCATAAAAAATACGCTCCTTTATGTAGTGGTTTGGTGTTGGTTGTTAAGCGGGAGTGCGACCTAAAAGGTAATCCAGGGAAACATTGAAAAGGTCGGCCATCTTCTCAAGTGCCTCCTTGGGAATGTTGCCTTTAGTAACCCAGTTGTAATAAGTTTTTCTGTTCACGCCCAGAGCTTCAGACAATGATTCTTTGGTCATGCCGTTTCTTGCTCTTTCAGCTTCAATGTTCGGATAAAGCATCTGTTCACCTCCTATCTACTCATAACGGGTAACTTCGCTGTTAAGTATATACCCAAATCGGGGAGATGTCAAGGAATAATCTGCACAAAATGAGTAAATTATAATTGTGCAATTTACCCAAAACGAGAAAAACTCCCGTTTTCACCTTGACATTGTTACCCGTTTTGTGTATTCTTTGATTGAGGTGAGTTAATTGAATAGAATAAATGAATTGAGATTAAGAAAAGGTAAAAGTATGATGAAGGCTGCTAAGGAGCTTGAAATACCCTATACTACTTTTGTTAATTACGAAAAAGGCGAAAGAGAACCGAACTCTGAAATGCTCATAAAACTTGCTGATTACTTTGAGACCTCTGTGGATTATTTGATTGGCCGTTCGGATGAAGAAAAGATTGAAAATGTTCTTTTTGCAAAAGGCGAAATAATCCCTCTGCCTAAAACAAAAGAGGTTCCTCTGCTCGGCACAATTGCCTGCGGGGAACCTATTCTTGCAACGGAAAATATTGAGATGTTTATCAAGGTTGATGAGTCAATTCCTGCCGATTTTGCATTGAAGTGCAAAGGCGATAGTATGATAAATGCCCGAATCTTTGACGGGGATGTTGTTTATATCAGACAGCAACCTGATGTTGATGACGGTGAGATTGCAGCTGTTCTCATTGGTGATGAAGCAACGCTCAAGAAAGTACACAAATATCCCAACAAGCTTGTTCTGAGTGCTTGCAATCCTATGTATGATGATTTTATTTACTCCGGGGATGAGCTTGAAAATATTCGTATCATCGGAAAAGCTGTTGCCTTTATGAGCTGGGTTAGATAGGAGGTGGCAGAATGTTCAAAACAACAAAATCAAAAATCGGACTTGGCCTTGTTATTTTCGGCGTCCTTGCAATGATAGTCTCACAAACAGGCGAAAACACAATGACCATCGGACAGTCTATTTTTGTTGGCGGCATCTTCGTTCTTGTTGGAGCCATAATGCTGCTTATAGAAAAGAAAAAAGCACCTGCACAGACCAATGCAGGTGCCGAACCCGAGGATCCTCTCGGAAAAGTTTATGTTTATCCCGGAAGCAAGGTTTATCACCTTGATTGGGAATGCAGTTATAGCTACGGAAACGAGGCCGAAGAAATGACTGAGGATGAAGCGATACAAAAAGGCTATCGAAAATGTAAAAAGTGCCAGAATTACACTGGCATCGTATAAAAAAAACAGACTGCCGGGCACCACCCCGACAGTCCAAACCAACACCAATATTCCACCAATAGGAGCGACCAAACTCTTACGGGGTAACACTGGTAATTTCATTATATCAGTTTACTCCGTAAAAAGTCAAGTTTACGGAGGTATTTTTATATGAAAAGAAGACCAAACGGCACAGGTATTATCAGACATTACAAAAACGGTAACCGTTCAGAGCCTTATGCGGCATTTACTGCACCGATGATAGTAAACGGCAAAAAAGAGCGTATCTATCTCGGCTCATTCCCCACATACGAAGAAGCTGACGAAGCATTATATGCTTGGCGTAAGGGCAAAAGCTCCAAAATCAATCACACACTCAAAGAACTGTATGAGGATTGGAGTAAAAAAGGACTTCAAAAAATCTCAAAGAGTACGGCAGATTGTTACAGAGCCGCTTGGAAACACTTTGCCGAAATTGAGAGATTGAAGGTCAGAAGCATCCGCACCGGGCATTTTCAAGAAATCATTGACGGCCTTGAAGGTGTCAAATCATATTCAACTCTGCATAACATCAAAATCCTTGCTGGACTTCTTGAAAAATATGCGATGCAGTATGATATCATTGAAAAAAACTACGCAGAATTTATTGTGCTGCCTGAAAAGCCAGAGGAAGAAAAAGAGATATTCAGCACGGAGCAAATTGAAACGCTTGAAAAAGCGGCCGAAGAAGGCAACGAAATCGCCAAGCTCATTGTTATCCTCAATTACACCGGGTGGAGAATCAGCGAGTTTCTTAATCTGACCGCAGCTGACTACGATGCTGTAAATAAGACCTTTACAGGCGGTCTTAAAACGGACAACGGCAAAAACAGAGTTGTTCCCGTTCATCCTCATATCCAAGGATACATTGACGAGCTGCTTGCCAAGAACGGTCCCAGGCTCGTCTGCAGAGAGGTTGAAAAAGGACGAAAGCCGAACAAGTACACGGAGCTTGTTCCGATCACACCGAATTATTTCAGACGGTATATGTTCGGCGACACTCTTGACGAGCTCGGAATCAGACAGTCAGACGGAGAACCATTCACACCCCATGTCACCCGACACACCTTCGCATCAGTTTGCCACAAACAAGGCGTTGACCCGCTGGTCACAAAGAAGCTGATGGGACACTCACCAAAAGCTGATGTCACGGAGAAAACCTATATCCATGTCGATTTGGAAATGCTGAATACGGGAATTTCAAGGATAAAATCAGCAGAGCAGTCGAAAAAAAGCGAATAACTCACGGAGCGTATCATTCATTTGGTACGCTCTTTTTTTATGCCCATTTTAGCCCACCTTTTTGAAAATGTGGGACTGATGTGGGACAAAATGTGGGACAAAGAAAAAATACATATCTCTTTTATTAATATTTAAAATATTAAAATATAATAAAAATAATAGTCTTTTACAGTCCCACATTCCCACATAAACCCCGTACGCTTCTCATGTGTTTTTATCTCTCAATGCGAATTTTATCACACATATATATTCGTGTGTGAGTATGCGGTAATCGTGTGGGAATGTGGGACACCTATATTTATCAAGGGTTTTAAGCCCTATTCTATGTGGGATTTTGTGTGGGACAGACCTATTTTATATGTGGGACTACCACTTAAAAATACATATATCCCACATAAACAGACACCTATACCACTTGTTCATCCTATAGAATTCATTACAATGTTATCGTGGGCATTAGCAGAGAGGAGGCTGCAACATAGTGTGTCTCTGTCATTGGGTGACCTCCTGAATGATTTCCTCTTTCAACACAACACACACTATGCCACTCTGCAATGCCTATGCTTGGGCGGTTTGACATTACGCTCATTCCTCAATATGGACCCCATCACTTAATGAAGTGGTGGGGTTTTCTTTTTGTCCAGAACGGAAAAGAAAGCAAATGAGAAGGCAATATGAGCATATTGACCACTCAATGTGCGGAATTTTCTTTAAAAAAACAAAAAGGTACTGTCTGACCCGAAAAATGCTGCGGGGCAAGGAAGGTCCGGAAGTTCTGTGCAAAAAATTAAAAATAAAATTCGCATTTCGTTACGCAAACGAAGAAAAAAGGAGTGAAACGGTTGCGTTTTGAAGTAAGAAAGTTGGCGGAGCTGAAGCCTGCCGAGTATAACCCCAGGAAGAATTTACAGCCGGGTGACCCGGAGTTTGAAAAGATAGCCCGAAGCATTGAAACATTCGGGTATGTTGACCCGATTATCGTCAACAAGGACGGCACAATTATCGGCGGACACCAGAGGTGTGCTGTTATGTCACACCTTGGATATGAGGAAGCAGAGGTTGTTGTCGTTGATTTTGACAAGGACAAAGAGAAAGCCTGCAACATCGCTCTGAATAAAATCACGGGCGAGTGGGATAAGGACAAACTTGCCGCACTTCTTATTGAACTTGATGCATCAGAACTCGGTATCGGTGTCACGGGCTTTGAAAGGGACGAACTGTCTGACCTTATGGCGGATGTTGTTATTCCTGAAACTGCATCTGATGACGGTTTTGACGAAGACGAGGTTCTTGATGAAGTCACAGAATCAAGAGTGCAGTTCGGAGAAGTCTGGCAGCTTGGCCGTCACCGTCTGATGTGTGGTGACAGCACCTCTGCTGACGATGTGAGCCGACTGATGGGCGGCAAAAAGGCTTCACTCATTGTTACAGACCCGCCCTACAACATCAATTATGAGGAAAAGGTTGAGAGCCTCAACCGTGCAGGAATGAAATCCAGCCGAAAAGAAAACCACATTGAAAACGACCATATGGGCAGCGAACAGTTTTACAGCTTTCTTCTCGCTGCGTTTAAAAATATGTGCTCTGCGGTTATACCCGGAGCAGCGTTCTATGTATTCCACGCCGACCTTGAAACAATCAATTTCCGCACGGCTCTTGCTGATGCAGGCTTCAAGGTTGCCGAGTGCCTGATATGGGAGAAAAACTCCTTCGTTCTCGGCAGGCAGGATTACCACTGGCGACACGAACCCGTCCTTTACGGATGGAAAGAAGGTGCCGGGCATTACTTCATCAATGACAGAACGCAGGACACCATTCTGTATGAGGACGATATTGACTTTGAGTCAATGACGAAGCCTCAGCTGGTAGCGTGGATTGAACAGCATTACAGAAATAATGCCGACCTCACAAGTGTAATCCACGAAAACAAACCTCATCGCAGTGATATGCACCCGACAATGAAGCCTGTTGAGCTTGTCGGCAAGTTTATCCGAAACAGCAGCCGTCCCGGATGGGCGGTGCTCGATTTATTCGGCGGTAGTGGCTCGACACTCATTGCTTCAGAACAGCTTGAAAGGTCAGCCTTCTTGATGGAATATAGCCCGATTTACTGTGAAGTAATCATTCGCAGGTGGGAAGAATTCACCGGGCAGAAGGCGGTGCGTTTGAATGAGTGAGTACAGACCCAGCAATCTCCATAAAGCTGATGTAATCGCACAGCTTTTCGGGATTTCTGTTCGTAGGGTTCAGCAGCTCACGCAGGAAGGCATCATTAAAACCGTCAAGGATCCAAACGGTGGCGGTCGTAAGTATGAGCTTGTATCAACAATCCAGGCGTATATCAAATATCTTTCTGATAAAGCACACGGCAGGGAAAAGACGGAAGAGAATTCAAAACTGAAGGATGACAAACTTCAGGCCGATATCGCTCTTAAAGAACTGCAAGTCGAAATGCAGCAAATCAAGACCGATATTGCAAAAGGCAAATATATTGACATGGAAGATGTCAAGTTGGATTATCAACGTTTCTTTGTTGTGTTTAAGAAATTTGCAATGGCGATTCCGAGCCGTATCGGCGGAATTGTTGCCGGGTATGTTGAACCCGTTGTTGCCAGAGGCATTGAGAAAGATATGAAGCGTGAGATTGATGAAATGCTCCGTACCTTCATTGTTGCCGGTGAGAGCGGTGATAAGAAGTGAAGCATAAACCGTTTAAATTCGCAAAATACGAAGCACCGCAATATATCCTTGATACCTTTCAGTTTCTTAAGCCCCCGGAGGATTTAACAGTTTCGCAGTGGGCGGAGAAATACAGAGTGCTTGACGAGAAGTCATCGGCGATGCCCGGTCTGTGGCGTAACTCCGTCACACCGTACCTCGTGGGAATTATGGACGAGTTCAATAATTACGAAACGGAAGAAATTGTGTTCGTCAAGCCTACGCAGGTCGGCGGTACCGAATCTTTGCAGAATGCACTTGGCTACATCGTTGACGAAGATCCTGCACCAACGATGATTGTATATCCGACCGATAAACTCGGAACGGAAACAAGTGAGAATCGTCTGCAGCCAATGTTTGAATCATCACCGACATTGGCAAAGCACTATCTCAAGTATAAGAGCCAGAAGGATGCTCTGCAATTTGACAATATGTACATATCCATTGCAGGCTCCAACTCTCCGAGCGGTCTTGCATCGAAGCCCATCAAATATCTGTTCCTTGATGAGGTAGATAAATATCCGCCTGCTGGTACAAAAGAAGCCGACCCGATAAGCCTTGCCAAAGAGCGAACAAAGACTTTCAGAGGTCGAAAAATTTACAGCTGTTCAACACCGACACTTCGTTCCGGGCACATCTGGAAGATGAAAGAAGCGGCCGATGTTGAAAAGCATTATTTTGTGCCGTGCCCTCATTGCGGAGAGTTCATTGAGTTGGTATTTGCTCAAATTCGTTGGCCTGGGAAGGAATCTGGGTTGAGCCACGCAGACCGTGCGGCTCAAGCGGTATA
>JAZUMJ010000024.1:0-5095 GCA_045603605.1 Ructibacterium sp.
GAAGTGCCAAGACCTTATCCTCATCCGTCATACCATCTTTAATAATGTCACTTATAATATAGTCTGCCTCAGTTTCAAACCTTTCCTTACATTCATCTGTATTATATTTCTCAAGATATTCTGGAATGTATACACCTACATAACTTTCATCCTCTGCAGGATAATAATAAATTTGATTTCCTACATAAAATAAATCCGGGCTACTATTTACAACAGCAGATAATATAGATGCAAAATCCACCACTTTCAGCCCATACCTCTCAACATCAATTTCAGCCTGAGAATTTTTAAGCCCCTCATAAAGTACTTGATAAACGCTGTCCTCCGCAGAATAAAGCTGAATTTCAGTTTTATTGGAAGGGATGATTTGGCTTCCGCCAAAATCTCCTGCTTGAATAAGCTCTGCTTTTGAGTAGCAGATCTCCTCTTTTGCTAAAACAGGCAAAACATTCAATAGAACCGATACCGTAATTAAAAGACAGATAATCCTTTTCATAACTCTCACTATCCTTTCTACATTTTAAATATAATCCCTGCTGTCGCACCTATCAGAATAAAAACAAGGGGATGTAATTTTTTAAATTTAAATACACCTAATGTTAATACCGCAAATACTAAAAGTGCCTTTAAGTCAAATATTCCGTCAATCGCCATAACGATTTTATCTTTTATCAGTGTAAGTCTGAACAGCTCCGCAACAGCAACCGAAATCAAACCGGCAACCGCAGGACGTAATCCGTAAAAGGCATCCTCAACAATAGCCGAGCTTTTGAATTTCTCCAATATTTTATAAACAAGTATAATTACAATAACCGAGGGTGTAACAAGTCCAAATGTTGCCACAATTCCGCCTAATAAGCCTGAGGCATTAAAGCCGGCATAGGTTGCCATATTAACCCCGATTGGTCCGGGGGTAGATTCTGCAACCGCAATCATATCAATAAGCTGTTCTTTTGTATACCAACCATATTTCACTAAATCGTGTAAAAATGGCAAAGTTGCAAGACCACCGCCTACAGCAAGCAAGCCTGTTTTAAAAAATTCCAGAAAAAGAGTGATTATTGTCATCATTTTTTACGCACCACCCATCTTCTGTATGCTATTCCTATAAGCGCCGCTCCAACAACAATAACAGTTGGTATCACATCAAAAAACAGTGTGGATAATACCATTAAAAAGATAACTAAAGTGCAAATATCCTTAACACCTTTTTTCACCATAGTAATAATTGTTTTTGTCATCATTGCAAGAACTGCCACTCTTATCCCCACAAATGCGTGGATAACAACAGGCATATCTGCAAAATTTGAAAGAAGAGATGCAATTACAAGAATTATAATAATTGATGGCGTTATCATTCCCAAAGTTGCAAAAATTGCACCTGATATGCCTTTTCTTTTTGTCCCTACAAAGGTTGACACATTCACAGCAATAACACCGGGTGTAAGTTGCCCGATTGCGTAATAGTCCATAACCTCATCATTGGTAAGCCAACCCTTTTTATCAACAAGTTCACGTTGGATAATAGGGAGCATTGCATATCCGCCCCCAAAGGTACAACTGCCTATTTTAAAAAATGCCCAGAAAAGATATAATAATTCTCTCATCCTTCTCTTCCACCTCATTACGTTCTATACTTATTATATACCAAACTTACTAAAAATGCAAGTATATAACAAAAGGAGCTGTCGTATTTTTACACAGCTCCCCTTTTTTAAAATTTCTTCCATGTTTCTCTGCTAAATAGCATCAATAACGGAAATAATTCCAATCTTCCCGCAAGCATATCAAATATGAGCACAAGCTTTGCACCATTTGAGAAAAATCCAAAATTCTCAACCGGACCGACTAATTCAAGACCCGGGCCTATATTATTAAACGTTGCCGCAACTGCTGTAAAATTGGTTGTTAAATCGTAATTATCAAAAGATACCAACAAAACTGATGCTGTAAACAACAGCAAATAGGTAATCATATACACATTCACCGAGCGGATTACTTCGTGAGGAACCACCTTTCCATCCATAGAAATCTTTTTCACGCTCTTTGGATGCAAAAATTGATGAAACTCTTTAAATACTGTTTTACAAAGCATTAAAATTCTGGATATCTTTATTCCGCCGCCTGTACTTCCTGCACAAGCACCTACAAACATCAATATAACAAGAATTGTTTTTGATAACGCAGGCCATAAGTTAAAATTAACTGTTGAATAACCTGTAGTGGTAATGATAGCACCGACCTGAAACAATGAATGCCTTGCAGTTTCCTCAACAGTTGAAAAATCACCTCTTATGTTTAGAAAGATTATCGCCGATGCAAAAAGAATTACAATAAAATACCAACGAACCTCTTCAAGTAAAGCCGCACGTTTTATCTTCTTCTGCAAAACAAGAAAGTAAAAACCAAAGTTAACACCAAAAAGTATCATAAATGTTGTTATTACCCACTGTGAATATACCGAATAATCCGATATACTTGTGTTTTTCACGCCAAAGCCACCGGTTCCCGCAGTACCGAATGAAAGTGTTATAGCATCAAACACGTCCATTCCTCCACCGACTAAGAGAATCATTTCCACCACTGTCATTACAATATAAATTCCGTATAAAATTTTAGCCGTGGAATGAAGTCTTGGCACAAGCTTTTCAACCTGAGGTCCCGGGCTTTCCGCTTTCATAAGATTGGTATGGGAACCTCCGTTTAATGGTTTAATCATTAAGATGAAAACCAAAACACCCATACCACCAATCCAATGTGTAAAGCTTCTCCAGAGTAATACACTTTTGGGAAGTGATTCAACATCGGGCAATATACTTGCGCCCGTTGTTGTAAATCCCGAAACAGTTTCAAAAAGTGCATCAATAGGGTTATTTATTGAACCTGTAAATATAAATGGCAATGAACCTATTATACTTATAACAATCCAGCTGAGAGCTGTAATAACAAATCCCTCTTTAATATGAAAAACTGATTGCTTGGGTCTGATCGCAATTAAAGCCCCCCCAAACACTCCGCAAATTAACAATGTAACCAAGAACGACATTGTGCAGTTTTGTTCAGCATATATCATAGATGTTACAATCGGCAATGTAAGCAATGCACCTTCACACAAAATAACCTTCCCAAGAAGGTTAAATACAATCGCTAAATTCATACTCTTCCTCCTCAGTTGTCAACGATATCCCGAACATCCTGTAATCCCTGTTGGAATGTAACAACAATAACCGTGTCACCTATCTGCAGTTTGTCATTACCTCTGGGAATAATAATTTTATCATTTCTGTTAATACAGCAAATAAGCTGATTTGGTTTTAATCTAAGTTCCGAAAGGGGCGCACTTGTAACTGCCGAATCTTTGTGAACAGTAAATTCCAGTGCCTCAACTCTGTCATCAAGAATTTTATATAATGTCTTTATATTATTTCCTGATTTGTTTTGGAGAGCACGAACATACTGAAGTATAAAATCACAGGTTATATACTTTGGATATACCGAGCTTCCTATATCAAGGCCATCTAAAATATCATCAAATTCAATTCTGTTTACCTTAGTGACAATCTTGGCATTGCTGTGTTTTTTTGCAAACATTGAAAGAAATACATTTTCTTCGTCAAGATTTGTCAGGGAAACAAATGCCTCCGCCATATTAAGTCCTTCAGCCATAAGCAATTCTCTGTCTGTCCCGTCACCGTGAATAATTGTTGCCTCAGGCAAAAGTTCTGCTAAATTTTCGCATTTTTGTCCATTCTGTTCGATAATACGAACCTTTATATTATGTGCAATCAAATCCTTTGCCAGATAATATCCCATTGTTCCACCGCCTACAATAAGGGCATTTTTAACAGGCTTGGTAGGTAGATTTATTTTACCGAAAAACTCAACTGCATTTTCACGGGTTGCAAGAATTGTTAAAACATCTCCGCATTTAATTACAAATTCACCGTCGGGGATAACAACCTCGTGACCTCTCTCTATAGCACAAATAAGAATATCTCCGCCAATTTTTGAAGGGATATCTTTAATCTTTATATTATCAAGCTGTTGCCTTTCGGTAAGCTGAAACTTAATAAGCCTAACCTTATCATCTGCAAAAGTATCAATCTGCATCGCCACAGGGAAACGCAGTAATCTTGATATCTCCTCTGCCGCTGTCAGTTCAGGATTTATAATTGATGAAATTCCCAACTGTTGTTTAATAAAATCAAGTTCACGGCTGTACATAGGGTTTCTAACCCTTGCAATTGCATTACAATGACCTACCTTTTTTGCAAACATACAGCAAAGAAGGTTAAGCTCATCCGAGCCTGTCACCGCAATCAAAACATCTGTATCTTCAAGACCGGCTTCCGTAAGGGTTGTTATAGACGAACCATTACCAACAATTCCCATAACGTCCAAGTCTTCTGTTATATCATGTATTCTTTCTGCGTTGGTGTCAATCATCGTAATACTATGGCCTTCATCCATAAGCTTAACAGCAAGAGCGTTTCCCACCTTACCGCATCCAACAATAATAATTTCCATATACTCACTCCATTTATATTCAATAAAGCTATTGAAGATATTATAACACTTTTTTACAAAATGTCCATATATATTTTAACAAATTTTCCTGATTTTATATGTATAATTCAGCAAAAATTATATTTCTTAAAAACACCATTCTAAAAAGGGTATTTTGGGAGATATTGCACCTATCAGTAATGGTGAATGTAGTTTTGGTCAAAGACCATACAAACAGTTTATTTGATGTATCATACTAACATAAGTGTCATAAAGAAAAATCATATAATGTAGTACAGCCTTATATGCTATAGTATAATTTTTATATGGGGGGTTATTATGAAGAAATTTAATTTTTTAATGATAACAATGGTTGTGAAAATGACTGCAATTAACCAAACAGCCTATCGCTCTAAGAAGTGATAGGCTGTTTGGTTTCGTAAACCTTAGTGGCTCTATAATAAATGTTGGGGTAGCGAAATAGAGCCTACAAAAAAATAATTAGAAAAAAATCAAAAAAAGTAGAGCATATTTAGCTAAAATCCGTTAAAATGGAATTGTCCAAAAACCATGACGGATAGGAGACTAA
>JAZUMJ010000025.1:0-5890 GCA_045603605.1 Ructibacterium sp.
CTGAGTAATTTAATCGAAGAATGGATTAAGGAGATGATAACCCAACAAGACGGAGAGATTGAACTTAAGCGAAATGAATTGGCAGGAAGATTTAATTGTGTTCCCTCTCAAATAAACTATGTTATCTCAACTCGTTTTTCACCTGAGAGAGGATATATAGTCGAAAGCAGAAGAGGTGGCGGAGGGTATATAAAAATAACAAGGGTTTCACCAAAGTCCGGGAATGGATTGATGCACGTTATTAATATGATAGGTTCAAGACTTTCGTATGCAGATGCAAGGGTTTTGGTGCAAAATTGTTATGAATATGATTTAATTACACAAAAAGAGGCAAGGATTATGATAGCGGCATTAAGTGAACGCTCTATTCCAATAAAACAACCGGAGCAGGATATTTTAAGAGCGGGGCTTTTGAAAAATATGCTACTTACACTTGTGTAAACAGAAAGGATTGAAGTTTTATGAAATGTCAAAAGTGTCAAATAAGAGAAGCAAATGAACATATAGTAGAAATTCGTAACGGAAAAAAACAGGAGTTATATTTATGCTCTGAATGTGCGGCGCAATCACCTATGGTTCAGGAAATAAAATCGGGGATTGATTTTGGGATTGGAGATTTCTTAGGTGGAATTTTCAGCGGAAGTAAAGCAAAATCATTAAACGGTGACAGTGGTGTTAAAAATGGAGTTTGTCCTCTGTGCGGAATGGCATTTGAAGAATTTTTAAGAAAGGGCAGATTAGGTTGCGGTGAATGTTACACAACATTTAGAACTAAGCTTGAAAGACCTTTAAAACAAATTCACGGAACAAGTGAACATTTGGGAAAGGTTCCTTCAAGAATGGGAGGCACCTTAAAGCGTGACAGACAAATTAATTTACTTGAAAAAGAATTAAATGAGGCGGTTATGAAACAGGATTTTGAAAGGGCTGCAGAACTTCGTGACAAAATCAAAGAGATTAAAGAATCAGAGTAAAGGAGGGGAAATTATGTGGTATACAGAATGTGGTAAAGAAAGTGATGTTGTTTTATCATCGAGAGTACGTCTTGCAAGAAACCTGAAAGGTTTTCCTTTTCCGGCAAGAACCAATGAAGAAGAACAGAGTATTATAATAGATAAAATTAAAGATGCAGCAATTAATAATAATTCAGCCTTAAGTGAAACAGTTAAGTATATTGATTTATCCGCAATGGCTGATTACGAAAAACAAGCCATAGCCGAAAGACACCTTATAAGTCCGCAGATGATGGATAACAGTATAAAAAGAGGACTGCTTTTAAGCGACGATAACAAGCTTAGCATTCTTGTAAATGAAGAAGATCATATTCGTATTCAGGCGATGGAGGCAGGCTTTGACCTTGATGGTTGCTTTGAAACAGCTAACCGCATTGATGACCTTCTGGAAGAAACTGTTGAATATGCCTTTGATGAAAGAATAGGCTATTTGACTTGTTGTCCTACCAATGCAGGAACAGGTATGAGAGCCTCGGTTATGGTTCATCTTCCGGCGTTGACGATGACAGGTAATATTAACAGGATTATAGATTCCCTTGCACAGCTTGGTGTTACAGTCAGAGGTATTTTTGGTGAAGGTTCAAAGGCTGTGGGGAATATCTATCAAATCTCAAATCAGTTGACTTTAGGTGCAGCAGAAGAGGATATATTGGATAAATTCAAGCAGATTATCGGAGAGGTTATTGGTAAGGAAAGAGAGTTAAGGACAAGATTATACGAAACCGAAAAATTCAAGCTCGAGGACAGATTAATGCGGTCATACGGGATATTGTCAAACGCTGTTATTTTGTCATCAAATGAAGCGATGAAAAGATTGTCGGATGTTAGATTTGGTGTGGAATTGGGATTAATTAAGAATGTAAAGCTTGAAGAACTTAATGCAGTAACATATGAGGTGTTACCTGCAAATATCGTGAAGAACTATAATCTCGAGGATGCAAATGACAGAGATTTGAAACGTGCTGAGATTGTTAAAGAAAGGATGGGATAAATATGTTTGAAGATAGATTAACAGAATGTGCAAGAATTGCCATTGCAAATGCCGGAGATGCAGCTCTTGAAATTGGACATACACGAATTGGAACAGAACATTTATTACTTGGTCTAATCCGTGAGGGTGAAGGTGTTGCAGGTAAAATTCTTGACGCCAACGGATTAAATGAAGAAAATGTCACAGAACGAATAGCAGCGTTGATTGGTATTGGAAACCCTATTGAATTAGATGGGGATGACAGAGGCCCTGATTTTACGCCACGTTCAAAACGTGTTTTAGAGCATAGCTACATTGAGGCGCAAAGACTTGGGCATAATTATATAGGAACAGAGCATTTGCTTATTGCTCTCCTTCGTGAAGGGGAAAGTGTTGCAGTAAGAATACTTCTCAATTTAGGTGTGAAACCTCAAAATTTGTATAATGATATATTAAGACTTCTAAACGAAAATTCAGCAATGGGTAATGATGAACAGCCGACTGCTGAAAGAGCAGGAAGAGGGGGCAAAGACAGAGAAGTTCCCACATTAATGAAATTCGGAAGAGATTTGACCAAAATGGCAAAGGAAGACAGGCTTGACCCTGTTATAGGCAGAGATGATGCAATAGAGAGAGTTATCCAGATTTTAAGCCGTAGAACAAAGAATAATCCTTGTTTAATTGGTGAGCCGGGTGTAGGTAAAACCGCTGTTGCAGAGGGACTTGCTGAAAAGATTGTAAAAGGTCAGGTGCCTGAAATTCTCAAAAATAAGAGAGTTATTACACTTGATATGTCGTCGATGATTGCCGGCGCAAAATACAGGGGCGAGTTTGAAGAACGTTTGAAAAAGGCAATAGAGGAAATTCATAAGGCAGGGAATATTATTCTGTTTATTGATGAATTGCATACAATTGTCGGAGCAGGTGCGGCTGAAGGGGCAATTGATGCGGCGAATATCTTAAAGCCTGCACTTGCAAGAGGTGAACTCCAGGTAATAGGTGCAACAACTCTTGAGGAATACAGAAAGCATATAGAAAAAGACTCTGCCCTTGAAAGAAGATTTCAGCCTATAACATTAAACGAACCAACTCCTGAAGAGAGTATTGAAATTCTTCAAGGAATACGGGATAAATACGAGGCACACCACAGAGTAAAGATTACCGATAAGGCAATTGAAACAGCCGTAAATCTCTCGGTTAGATATATATCCGACAGATTTTTGCCTGATAAAGCAATTGACTTAGTTGATGAGGCGGCATCAAGACTTCGTATAAAGAGTCTTACTGCACCCCCTGATGTTAAGGAGATTGAGAATAAGATAAACGAAGTTAAGAAAGAGAAAGAGGCGGCTATTACAGTCCAGGAATATGAGCGTGCCGCAAAGCTTCGTGATGAAGAAAAAAATCTCATTTCACAGCTTGAGGAAATGAAAAACAGTTGGAAAGAGAGCAATACTTCAACCGAGGCGGTTGTAACCGAAGAAGAAATTGCAGAAATTATCTCAATGTGGACAGGGGTTCCTGTTAAAACACTGGAAGAAACCGAAAGCCAAAGATTATTAAAACTTGAAGAAATTCTTCATCAAAGGGTTGTTGGTCAGACAGAGGCGGTTTCTGCCATTTCTAAGGCAATTCGCAGAGGAAGAGTAGGGCTTAAAGACCCAAAACGCCCCACAGGTTCATTCATATTCTTAGGCCCCACAGGTGTTGGTAAAACAGAGCTTTCAAAAGCGTTAGCTGAGGCTATGTTTGGCGATGAGGAGTCAATAATCAGGATTGATATGTCAGAGTATATGGAAAAGCATACGGTATCAAGATTGGTTGGCTCACCTCCGGGATATGTTGGTTATGACGAAGGCGGACAGCTTACGGAAAAAGTTCGCAGAAAGCCTTATTCCGTAGTATTATTTGACGAAATAGAAAAGGCACATCCTGATGTATTCAATATTCTTCTTCAAATTCTGGATGATGGTATTCTTACTGATTCTCAGGGCAGACGTGTTGATTTCAGAAATACTGTTATAATTATGACTTCAAATCTTGGTGCAAGGCAGATTACTGCAAAAAAGAAGAGTCTTGGTTTTGCAGCAGAGGCAGATGAGAAGGAACGTAATTATGAGGAAATCAAGACAGAGGTTTTAAATGAGGTTAAGCAAGCATTCAGACCTGAATTTTTGAACAGAATTGACGAGCTTATAGTATTCCATCAGCTTGGCAGTGAAGAAATAGAAGAGATTGCAGAGAAGATGCTTTCGCAGTTGGCTAAAAGACTTGAAGATAATAAGATTGAGGCAACCTTTACAGCTGAAACAGTTAAGAAAATCGCAGAAGAAGGCTTTGACCCAATTTATGGTGCAAGACCATTAAGACGTGCGATCCAGAATAAGATAGAAGATATGATAGCGGAAGAGATGCTGGAAGGAAAGGTAAAACAAGGGGATAAAATTGAGATTGTTCCCACCGAAAATGGGTTTACCTGTAAGTAAAGAGATAAAAAGCAGAGGTGCTTTAACCTCTGCTTTTTGTGTATACTTTTATTTAATTATATAAGAACTGCATATGGGTTTTATACTTCCGCTATTTTCAAAAATTATAATTTTGTCACCGCTGTTAAGCGTAAGTCCATCTTTGTGAGAAATTGTATTTTTACCATCCGTAAATTCATATGGGACTATATCTATATCTTTTAGAATTTTGTTTTCATAATTTGCAAAAATAACAATGTATTCGGAAGAAAGTGCGGAATTAACGGTTATTTGTCTATTTGCTGAATTATACTCTTCAATAACCATTTTAGCCCATTGTGCATAAAGAGAAATATTTGAATTAATATTCATAATATCTCCTTGTGAATAAGATATTCCGCTTCCGTCAGCTTTCGTATTCCAACCGGTAAATATAATATGTGTGTTATACGATATATAGTTTGAAAAAATATTATGAGGGGCAATTTTTTCCTCATTTGCAGGATAATCACGATTAAGCTGTGTGATGTCTGTATCACTTCGGTTTACATTAAAGGTAATCCTGAAATATTCCATACCTTCACTATCTACAACAAAGCTTTTACCGTATGCACCGCCATTGAATGAATGGTTGTTAATAACGGCTGTTTCATTTTTATCAAGGGTTACAGTAACAGTGCCGTCAACGGTGTAGCTCCCGTCTTGGTTAACGTAAAGGTCGGTCCTTATATTATCGTCTTTAAAGATAACTCCATTAACTGCAACTTCACTAGCGTACAATGTGATATATTCATCATAAATGTACATAGATGCATTTGACTCTGAATTTATGGGAGAATATGAAACATTCTTGTACACAATTGTTCCTTGTTTTACATTAAATACACAGTTTCTGCTAATGCGTAAGCTGAAAACTCCATAATCTGTTCCACCGGTAAAGGTGAAATATTGTTCATTGTAATCATCATAAGCAATTATGGAATTCCCTTCCTGAAGCTGAACGCCTCCGCCTCCGTACCACACACCAAAGGTTGCTGTTCCATTGGAGTATTCGCATCCTTCATAATAAACCTTTTTATCTCCTTTTAATGTAACTGTTGCACCGTTTGGGGTATATACTATATCCTCACCTGTTAAATTTTCAAACGCAATTATACTCCTGAAATAAACAGTTTGATTGTTTTTTACGTTAATACTTCCTGAAATTAATGTTGGGAATTCTTCCGGAAGATAAAGAGATAGTGTTGTTTCGGTTAATGTTGAATAAACACTTGAAGTCTCCCAAATATCGTCATCTTCAGAGAGATCTCCGCTTCCATCTTCGTCATAATACTCCGTCATCTTTATTGTAATCTCGGTATTTTCAGGAATTGCAATTTTTCCATAAAATTTTGAGTATTTTCCTTCGGGAAATTCACCGATTAAAGTAGCATCCTTTGAAC
>JAZUMJ010000026.1:0-7006 GCA_045603605.1 Ructibacterium sp.
CTGTTCTTTTTGTTTTTCTTTCAATCATAAAATTTACCTCCGTAAAATCTATATTTCTACTTGATTTTACTATATTTTAGTGGTATAATCAATGTAAAAGACAAAGTACAATTTGTCAAAAATAAATATTTTTAAGGAGTGGTAGTATAATGTTATTTATCGATGATATTAATATAATTGAACCATTTGCCGTAGGTTATTTAAACGCAGACGAATATGATGATGTCGGTTATAAAATCGGATGCGGTCTTTTAAATCAGGCAAAATATATGCCGATAACCTTAAAAGATAATGCCTTTTTTGCCGGTGAATATGATTTTGAAGATTGTGGAGTGAAATCGCATTATGGTCATACTATCTGGGTGAATAATGAGGTGTTGAAGGAGGAAATAAATTCTTTTCCCGATTATAAAGAGCAGCTTCAATATATCTATGATACAATGGCACCGCTTGACGGAAGAAGGATTGTCGAAAACACAAAAACCCCTCTTGAAAGCAAGCTCACACAAATGCGTGCTTGCTGGGGCGGAGATTGGGGCGGACACGCAAATCCTGATTATGAGACCTTTTTACGCCTTGGAACAAGCGGAATAATTGAAAAGATAAATCATTATAAAGAAATTAATCCTCACAGAGAGGGCTTTTACCTTGGACTGATTAAAGCAATGCAGTCTCTTGAAGTGCTTGCAGACAGGTACAGTATGCTTGCACATAAACAAGCGTTTTATGCACAAGGAAAAGAGAAAAAACAGTTGCTCAGAATATCCGACGCACTTAAACATTGCCCGAAAAATTCTCCGAGAGATTTCTTTGAAGCCTGCCAGATGTTTTGGCTGTGCTTTGTATGTATGGGCGTGGACTCTCCCGGTAGATTTGACCAATTTATGTTGCCGTATTATAATAATTCGGATAAGGAAGACTGCGAAGAATGCATGCGTGGACTATGGGAAGAATTTCATAATACACGTACGTGGAATTTATGTATCAGCGGCAGTGATGAAAACGGCAAAGATATGACAAACGAGCTTTCGTATCTTATTTTGAAGCTTGCATGTGAATACAAATACAATACTCCCAATTTGACCATGCGTGTACATAAAAATACACCGCCAAAACTCATTGATGAAGCAATTAAGACATTTAGCACAGGTATTGGTATGCCCGTTATGTATAATGATGAATGTGTTTGTCCGATGCTTGAACAATTGGGCATTGAGAAGGCGGACGCACACGATTATTGTATGAACGGATGCAATCAGATTGATATAATGGGAAAGTCTCATATGGGGCTTGAAGATGGTGAGGTATCACTTATAAAAGCTCTTGAGTTTACTTTATTTAACGGAATTTGCCAATATTCAAATGAAAAAATCGGACTTGAAGTGGGAGTGGCGGAAGAGTTTGAAGATTTTTCTGCTTTATTGAGTGCATATAAAAAAGAAGTTGAATATATAACCGACATTACGGTTAAAATGGCTAATAAAGCACAGGAGATTTATGCAAACTTCGCTCCGAATCCGTTGCGTTCTGCAATTACTCAGGGATGCATTGAAAGAGGTAGGGATTATAAAAACGGAGGTCCGCTCTATAATAACGGACAAATACTGGCAGAAGGTATTGCCGATACTGCTGATTCCCTTGCGGCAATTAAGTATTATATATATGAAACAAAAAAATATACTATGCAAGAACTGAAAGCCGCACTTAATACAGATTTTGTGGGATATGAAGAGCTATATAATGATTTTTCATCATTTAAAAAATTCGGTAATAATGATGAATATGTAGACAGTATCTGCATTGACATAGTCGAGCACTTTTTCCGCTATTTAAGAACGAAAAAGGTGTTTCGGGGAGGAATATATACCGGAGGATGCAGTCCCTTTAACAGAGCGGCTTTCTACGGAGAAAAGGTCAAGGCTATGCCAAATGGAAAAAGAGCGAATGATTCACTTATAGCAGATAGCATCGGAGCTGTGCCGGGAGAGGATGTAAACGGAATAACTTCACTTATTAATTCTGTTCTTAAATATCCGCATTCACTTGCCGGAAGCGGCTTTGTGCTAAATCTTAAATTCAATAAAAATCTTTTTGAAAAGGAACGCGGATTCGATGCTGTCAAAAACTTGTTAAAGGTGTTTTTTGAGAACGGCGGACAACAAATATCTCCTTTTGTTGTAAGTCGGGAAGAGCTTGAAGATGCACTTATAAACCCTGAAAAACATAAGAATCTTATAGTCAGAGTCGGTGGGTACAGCGATTATTTCATTAGGCTTTCACAGGGACTTAGAGAAAATATTGTAAAGCGTACAACCATTGATTTATGATATGGAAAAGTTTAATTTATATGTCATATTTTAAATTTGATAAGCAATTGAGCACTGTGATATACTCTAAATAACAATTCATGTATGAGCGTGTAATTATTATGTCAAGAAAAGATAATTTAATTAAGCCGTTTTTAGTATCATACGCTGTAATCAGTATTTGTATAGTGCTCTTTATGCTTCCATTCACATATTCAATGAATAAAATAATAACAAGACAAGTTATTATAATGAGTGAAAATGCTTTATCCGACTGTAAGGAGATTTTTGAAGAATGTGTCGAAGACGCTATTGTTACTGCTTCCGAATTTGCAAGAAATGAACATTTGCAAGATTTGTTAAATAACATTGATGAATAAAAAACAGCTTATAGCGTCATTAATTAAAAAAACAAATTGAGGATTCTCTCGCCAACCTAAAACAAAAGATTTATTTCTTCCTGAACAAGGTTGTGCAAAATGAAGAATATCTAAAAAAAGAAAACCGTGAAATGCAAATTAAAAAATGTATTGAAGAAAATTATGCTGATAATCAATTGTCGGTAACTAAAATTGCAGACCAATTCGGAATCCATTCTGTTTATCTGACAAAAGTATTTAAGAATGCTTTTGATATAGGCGTTTTGGAATATATATTAAAAGTCAGATTCCGCGAGGCGAAAAAGCTTTTGGTTGAAACAGAATTGAAAATTGAAGAAATTGCTGAAAAAGTGGGATTTGCAAGCATTCATACATTTTCAAGAGCGTTCAAAAACAATATGAAAATGTCTCTGGGTGAATACAGAAAAAAATACAGGAAGCAGGGAGAAAATGGGTAAGATTACAAACATACAGAGATTTTGTATCGATGACGGTCCCGGTATAAGGACAACAGTATTTTTATCAGGCTGTCCGCTGAAATGCCTATGGTGCCACAATCCGGAAACATGGAGCCTGAACGGCACAATGTTTTATTATCCCGACAAATGCGTTTCCTGCGGAAAATGTACCAACATCTGTAAAAACCATGTTATCGAAAACGGCAGACATGTTTTTAAACGTGAGAATTGCAATGCCTGCGGAAAATGTCTTCAAACAGGCTGTGACGCTCTGGAATATAGTGTAAAAGATTACTCAAGCGAAAAAGTGATAGATATTGTTAAGGAAGACGCCGCTTTTTATAAATCTTCAGGCGGCGGAGTAACCCTAAGCGGCGGCGAACCGATGATGCAGTTTCAATTTCTTTTGGATTTGGTGAAAAAATTAAAAAAGGAAGATATACATATTTGTCTGGAAACTTCAGGTTATGCACCTACTGAAAAATTTCTTGAAATAAAGGATTATATTGATTTATTCCTTTATGATTATAAAATTACAAATGAGAAAGAACATATCAAATATACCGGAGTTTCAAACGAGCTTATACTTCATAATCTTTCAGTGCTGGATAAAAACGGTGCCTTAGTTGTTCTCAGATGTCCAATCATTCCGACAATTAATGATAACGAAGAGCATTTACTGCAAATTGGTAAGCTTGCCGACAAATATGATTCGATTAAAGAAATTAATCTTATGCCGTATCATACATTGGGAAACTCAAAAAGATTACATATCGGAAAAGAAACGGTGCTTGATAATATCGAAAATGTTTCAAGAGTGAAAATCAGGGAATACGCAGATAGAATTATCACAAAGAAAAAAATCATATGCTGAGGTGTAAAAATGACTGATAGTAGTTGGTTGACGTTCTATGGGAAATAACAGAGAAAAAACTGTATAACACAGCACCGATTTTACAGATGATACCGACTTTATTGTCAAGCATTCATCTGAAAGGTATCATGGCGGAGAATACGTACGTGACCTCTCTTTGGTCTATGGAGATTATTATTTCATAGAGGCATTGCTAAAGCTAAAGGAAAACCCGGTTTTATTTTGGTAACTAAATTAAAAAAATATATTACGGAGGAAATTATTATGAAAAAAATTACAGATTCTTTTAAACTTGCAAATGATGTAAAAGTTCCTTGCCTTGGTTTCGGAACTTATCTTACGCCCCCGGAGGAAACAAAAGCTTCGGTACTGGAAGCACTTAAGGTCGGATACCGTCATATTGATACGGCAAAAGCTTACGGAAATGAAATTCCCGTCGGTGATGCAATCAGAGAATGCGGAATAGCTCGTGATGAAATCTTTGTTACAACAAAGCATTGGGTTGTTGACAGAGGTTACGAGAAGACGCTTGAGGCAGTTGATGAATCGCTCAAAAATCTTGGATTGGATTACATGGACATGTATCTCATTCATTGGCCCTGCGTTGAAAAGGTTTCACCACAGTGGGCAGAAATTAATGCAGAAACATGGAGAGGTATGGAAGCGGCTTATAAAGCAGGTAAAATTCGTGCTATCGGCGTAAGTAACTTCCAGAAAAAGCACCTTGACGCACTTAATAAAACGGCAGAAATTAAGCCTATGGCTAATCAGATTGAATTTCATCCCGGATATTTACAAACGAATACTGTGAATTATTCCAAGGAAGCAGGAATGTTGGTTCAGGCGTTCAGTCCCTTAGCCCTCGGAGAAGTATTCAAGAATGAAACAATGAAAGCTATCGCGGAGAAATATAATAAATCAATATCTCAAATAACACTTCGTTTTGTTCTTCAGTGCGGTGTTAATCCCCTGACAAAGTCCGTTAAGGCGGAACGTATTGCGGAAAATTCAAAGATTTTTGATTTTGAGCTTACTGACGAAGATATGGCAATAATTGCTAACCTTCCGAAAATGGGATTTACCGGTTGGCTTCCCGAAGATGCACCTGCAGACGCACTTGCAGAAGAGTAAAGATAGCGGTACAAAGATATATAATTTACAGCCTGATGTAGGGGGATTGTCATATCAAAAGTGGTATTAATTACCGGCGGAACCAGCGGCTTCGGTCTTAAAACCGCACAACGTTTTAAGCAAGCCGGAGATATTGTCATTATAGCAGCGAGAAATTTTGAAAAGGTAAAAAAACATAGTTGAAAAATACCGGTTTGATGACGGATTTTCTCTTGATATAAGCAGTTATGAGAATTGGGTACATGTAAAAAAATCTGTCGACACACTTTTAATTATACACATTTAGGCTTATACAAGGATATTTTCCTTCCTGAAAAGAATAGCAATGAAAGATTTGTAATTAAACTTCTTATACGAAGAAAAATGGAAGACGGACAAGAGAACGACTGGATTGTGCAAACGGTTATTCCTCTTACTTTCAAAGCAGAAATGCTAACTGAAGAATAAGCTGAAAACGAGTTACCTAATTGTTATAGGGTAACTCGTTTTTTTGTTTATCCTTATGTTATATAAGGATAAACGCAAATAGAAAATTTGTATTCTAACAACATTTACTATGTAATCATCACAAGGTTCGATGCCTCTGTGATGATTAGAAAAAAGAGTATATAACTGCGCTGTGATTGCAGATATATACTCTTTTTTAGGAAATCCAAAGGGAACATTTGGCACACTTCTTTGCTCTGCAAAGTGTAGTGTGTTACACCTTTGCCGACGGGGCGGGTGTGAAAATATGTTGCTCGCCGTATTTGAGCAACATATTTTCGCAGACGGCAAAATTACAAAGGGATGGTCGTCTGCCGTAATATTAGCAGACGGTCAGACCTGCAGTAATTTGTGGAGTCGGTAAATGGTGTATGTGGTTGCGTAAACTATCCTCTATCAAACAGACCATGATATATCATAATTTCGTCAATTGAATTTCTCTCTTCGATGCACCATTCTTTATATTTTCCATAGGAAAATAAACCTTCTTGCACTCGATTCTTTCTGCACAAAGACCGTACTTTAAACATATAAAATGCTTCTTCTATTTCTGTAATAGCCTTGGTATGGTTTTTTCTTCTTGCTTTTGCAAGACGGTTAAACCAATACTGATATTCATCCTTATGAAGCTTTTCGGCAGAATCTCCTTTATGTGCATCATCGTATTTCTTCTTATTCATCTTCTGCTGCTTCGCCTTGCACTTATCAGAGCAGATAAAGGTCTTGTTATTATCCGGGGCAAGAAACAGCTTGCCGCATACCTTGCAGTAGCTGAAATATTTCTTGTGCTCGTATATGGTTCTCAGGTAATAAACAATCAGCGGAAATAAAGTAAAATCAGATGCGATATATTCCGTTGTTCCTTTAGCCTGCGGTATAACCAAAGTTAATGCAGGGTATCTGTAATATTCGGAAGGCATATCCATAAGCGGATTAAAAGGTTTATGCTTCTGCCAAAACAGTATGTTATTTATCAGGCTATATCTAAATGGGAGGGTTAAATCTTCCATTCTTTCTAAGACGGGGTATTCCTCGTCTTTTTCTTTGTCCGCTTTTAAACCGTTTTCGTATTCATTCCATAAAGACAAAGCAATAAATTTCAAAATTGGATTATCTGCTTCATATAATCCTTCAACTACTCGCAAATTTTCTGCATATTTCTCTTTAGAAGTTTCACAGAAATTAGCTTTTACATCAGCAAAATACTCCGGTTCAGTGATAATGTCAAGCAAAAATGAACCGAGTGGGCGAATTTTCACAAAAATTATTTTAACATCTTTTTGACCTCTGATGAACGAGTTTACATTATCAAAATCTCCGATTACAAGATGCTCTTTTTTCTTTTTAAAGTCGATATTTATAGCTATTACG
>JAZUMJ010000027.1:0-8342 GCA_045603605.1 Ructibacterium sp.
TGTGCTCCAGTGTGCATCAATTACTTATGATGCATATCAGATTATTGTAACCCATGATATGAAAGATAAATTTACATTCAAAATAGCAGTATCAGACCCTGACTCCGTAGACAAAGAAGCTTTTGTAAATGCACTCTATACTCAAAGACCTCTTCTCAAGGATGCAGTTGATGCTGAAGATGTATCTGAGCCTGAAATTGTATGGTGTAAGATGTCAGATCTTGAATATAATGCAAGAACAGGCAAACTTAAAACAATTATTGACAAAAGGAGTTAATGAAATACAAAATTTTCGTTTAAAATTTTACGTTATGGAGGGTGATACATTTGACATTGAAAGATTATTGCATTAAGGAAAAAAAGGCGTATTTGTTGGAAGAATGGGATGATGAAAAAAACCTGCCTTTTACTCCCGAAAATGTCAGTTCCGGAAGCACAGTTCCCGTATGGTGGAAATGTGAAAAAGGTCATTCATGGCAGACTCAGGTAAGAAGTCGTGCGAAATCACTCACAAGATGTCCTAAATGCCTTCAAATTGAGCTTAATAAAAAGCGAAAAGAAAAGGCAAAGGAATTTGCAAAGCGCCTGACATCTAAATAAGTTAAAAATTAAACTTTATATTTTTAAGGAGGTCATTTGTTATGACAATTATCGTTTTAGTAGCAATTATTGCTATCGTGGTTTTATGGTTTATTTCAGTACAGAGAAAGCTCGTTGTAATGGACGAAAACATCAACAATTCAATGAGCCAGATCGGTGTTCAGCTTTCTTCAAGATGGGATGCACTTACTGCCCTTTTGGATTTAACAAAAGGATATGCAGAGCATGAGTACAAAACCATCTCAGACACAATCAAAATGAGAACATCCATCACATCAAAAAGCACAGCAGCAGATGTAAACGCACAGGAAAATATGTTGACAGAAGCTATGGGCAAAATTATGGCGGTTGCCGAAGGTTATCCTGAACTTAAAGCAAACGAAAATTATATCAAGACAATGGACAGCGTAAATTCTTATGAAGAAATGGTAAGAAAATCCCGTCTTGTATATAACGATAGCGTAACCAAATTAAACCGTGCGATCAGAATGTTCCCAACATCAATTGCAGCAGGCGTACTTGGTATCAAGAGCCGTGATTATTTGGAAGCAGAAGAGAAAAAAGCAGATATGCCAAGCATGAGGTAAAACCTATGAAGCATATAAAGAAAATACTGATAACAATACCTTTTGTATTGATTCTGTGTTCCTCAGTTGCCTTTGCCAAAAACAATGTATCTGAAATTGATATTGATGTTACCATACGGGATGACGGTAGCGCATATATCGTTCAGAACTGGAATGGCACATTCGATGATTATAATGCTCAGAATGAACAAAGGCATTGTTAGTCCCAAAACAGAAATTGATGCCTCTTTTGAAACTAAAAAAGACAAAGCCTTTGAAGGCAGCGACTACGAAAACTACGATGAAGAATACAGCGATGCAACATTGCTTGAAACAATACTCGGCTTTATTATTATGTTTGGTTTTTGGGGCGGAATTATTTGGTTTATCTCTTTCTTTTTTAAGAGAAAGAAAGCCATAAAGAAATTTAATAAAGAGTGCGGATATTTTAGAGATGTTCCAAACGGCGGAAAAATAGAAGTTTCTCACTATCTGGCACAAAACTTTGATGTAGCGGGGAACGAAAGTCTAATCATCGGTGCTCTTATCCTCTCTATGATAAACAAGGGATGCATTGAGCCTGAAAAAGAGGAAAAGGTCGGTCTCTTCGGTAAGGTTAAAGAAAGTGTTAATCTAAAACTTGTAAAAGAACCGGATACTGTGGCAGAACTTACAATGTATAACCTGCTTTTAGAATCAGCAGGAGAAGACGGTATACTACAGGAAAAAGAACTTGAAAAGTATTCCTACAAGAACCCTGAAAAAATAAATAATATTGTTAAAAGCATAAGAAATGCCGGAGAACAGGAATTTATAACTCTTGGCGGTTTTATAAAAGGTGCTGGAAACTGCATCAAGAATCTGAGCGATAAAGGTAAATAAGAACTTTCTGAAGTGGTTGGACTTAAAAAATATCTTGATGAATTTACCTTGATTGCGGAAAGAGAAATAACTGAAGTGAGTCTCTGGAAAGAATATATGATTTACGCCACACTTTTCGGAATTGCGGATAAGGTTATCAATCAGTTTAAGCAGGTTTATCCCGAAAAGATACCTGAATTTGAAACTTATAACAGAAATGTTATTATCGCCCACAGTTATTATCACAGTATGCACCGCTCAGCACAAAGAGCAATGCAGGCAAAACGTGCAAGCGGCGGCGGTGGTCGTGCTTCCTTTGGTGGCGGCGGAGGCTTCTCCGGCGGCGGACATGGCGGCGGTTCACGATGAAAATAAACTATAAATGAAGGAGAAACAAAATGAAAAAGTTATTAAGTATGGTTTTATGCTTATGTATGCTTATTGCCGCTTTTAATATCACTGTATTTGCCACAGATGAAATAAGCACCTTCGGAATAATGATGAGTGGTTTTAAAGGTGGTGGCAAACAAGAAGATGTTAAATTCACGGTTTCTGATGACAGACTTGAAATCAGTGAGGTGTCGTGGGTTGGAACTATGGAAGAGGACGGCACCTTCAAAAATCAAGTAAGTTACGTGCTCAATGTTACTGTTAAGATAAAAAGAGGAATAGATGCAAAATACCTAAAGGACCTTTCTGTGGATGCTTTGCAGTATTCGGGAATCAAGAAGGCGAACAAAGTCACAATGGAGTCAAATCTCAGAGCAGTAAAACTTTATTTTGTATTAAAACTATCCGATACAGAGGCGTCTGCTTCCAATACAGGGGCGTCTGCTTCAAAAGCTGAAAATGAGGCTGCAAAGCATAAACATTGCTACTGCGGAGGCTACATTAATGTCGGCGACCATACTTCTCACGAGACGGTAACTTTCCGTGGATGGGACGGTAAAAGTAAAATTCCATATAACAGCAAAGGCGTGGCATACATTTATCTTGAAAATACAGTTGTTCTTGACTCCACACTTAATGTAGGCGGAGATAAAACACTTTTTATTTGCCTTAACGGCAACACTATTGCGATGAGGTATCAGGATCAGCGTGTAATCAATATTAATGTGGGTGGTGAGCTTCGCATCTGCGATTGCACCCGTTCAGAAAATGCGAAAATTACTAACGGTGGTGCGGAATACGGTGCAGGTATCCACAATAACGGTACGGTTAAAATGTACGGCGGTGTAATTACCAAGAACAAAGGCGGTTACGGTGGCGGTGTTTACAACAATGCAAACTTCACCCTCTATGGCGGAGACATCTATGACAACGAAGCTATTCACGGTGGCGGTGTATGGAACGACAACGACACAAAATACAACTTCATTATGTATGAAGGAATGATACATATGAATACTTCTTCCACGGGTGCAGGTATCTATAACAATGACAACGCAAATCTGCTCCTTAAAGGTGGCACACTAACCAAAAATATTGCGCGTTACGGCGGTGCTCTCTGGAACAATAGTGGTAATGTGGTGCTTGACGGAAGTATGATTCTTGAAAATAATGCATCGTATGGTGGCGGTATATGGAATAACGGAGGGCTTTTAGAGATTAGAAGCGGTAATATTTCAAAAAACATGGCATCTTCCAATCCATATGAAGACCCCGACGGACGAGGCGGCGGTATCTGGAATAATGGTTATGCCCTTATCCATATGACGGGCGGAGAAATCACTTTCAACAAAGCGGCGGCAGGCGGCGGTGTTTGGTGTGCTAACGGAAGTGACTTCCGTATGACAGGCGGTGTTATTGCTGAAAATGAGGCATATCTGGCAGGCGGCGGCATCTATGTCCAACACGAAACAAGCGAACCGGTTCCGGCTAAGTTTACTGTTGCGGGCACAGCAGGTATTGTTCTTAATTACTGCCATGGAGCAGGTGGCGGTGCTTATGTAAAAGGCATACTTAATTTTGAAGGAGACGGAGAAATTACAGGCAATCTTGCCGCAGACGAGGAATATCTTGATATTGCGGCAGAACCGAGCGCAGTAATAAACAGAAACACATCCATGCCTACGCAGTTTATGGATGTTGCCCACGATGCGTATTATTTGGAGCCTGTAAAATGGGCACTTGAAAACAAAATCACATCGGGAACATCTGACAGTACCTTTTCACCTGATGCTGAGTGCAATCTGGCACAGATTCTTACCTTCCTCTGGAGAGCGGCAGGAGAACCGCAGGTAAACACAAGTCCAAAAATTGCCGATGTTAATCCGGGTGATTATTACTACATGGCGGGCTATTGGGCACAAAGCCTTGGCATATTTGAAAGAGCGCTATACCCGAATACATGGAGCAATCGTATGACATCGGTATATTTTATCTGGTGCGCGGCGGGAAAACCTGAGTGCAAAACACCGCTTGAGTTTACAGACACACAGAACCCAAAATACGAAAAGTATTATGAAGCTATTGCATGGGCGGTAGAAAATGGAATTACAAACGGAACAGGTGAAACAACATTCAGTCCCGGAAAAACCTGCAGCAGAGCGGAAATTGTAACCTTCCTCTGGCGTGCAGCTTCAAAAGGTTTAATATAATTTTAAAAACGGCTTTACACTTAGCAAAAATTAAAATTTGGAGGATTTTATTATGAAAAAAATATTTGCACTTTTACTTATGGTGGTTATGTCAGTAACACTTCTTGCAGGTTGCTCTGATCCTGTTTATGACGATTTAGAAAATTTCCTGAATGTTGAAATGAAGCAGGTTAACGCAGATTATACAAAGATTACAGAAGAAGTTGGAAAATGGGAAACATACGAAGATGATAATGCTATTAAGGCAAGTGTTAACGATACACTTCTTCCTCTTGTTGAAGCTTCCCTTACTGCTCTTAAGGACATCAATCCTGAAACAGAAGAAGTTAAAGCTATCAAAGATAAGTATGTTAAAGTAATGGATACTTATAAGGTTGCTTTTGAAACTCTTGCAGAAGGTTGTGAAACTCAGGACGAAGCTACAATCAGTACAGCAACAGAAAAACTTGAAGAAGCAGTTAGCTTGCTTGACGAATACAACAAGGCTTTAGAAGAACTTGCTAAGGAACACGGTTCAGAAGTTGAATATTAATAGAGGAGCAAATTTATGAGTTGGTACATACAGGCAATTAAAAATTACTGTAACTTCAGCGGCAGAGCAAGGAGAACAGAATATTGGATGTTTGCTTTAATCAGTGCCGTTATCGTATTTGTTTTAGGAATAATTGACGGAATAATCGGTATTAAGCTTCTCACAAGTTTATACAGCTTGTTTATATTGATACCTGAACTTTCCCTTTCATTCCGCAGACTGCACGATATTGATAAATCGGCATGGTGGCTTTTAATTGCATTTGTTCCCGTTGTTGGAGCAATCATCCTTTTGGTGTTCTCATTAAAGCCCGGAACAATCGGTGCCAACAACTACGGTGCCGATCCAAAAGATACTTACATTGGATAAAAAGTAATTAAATAATTGTGTAAAGCCTTTTATAAACCCCTCTGAGGCAATTGTGTTTCAGAGTGGTTTACTATATCAAAATATGATACACCTTAACCAAAGAAAAGGACTTTGAAAAAAACTTCGTAGACTTTCCATCTCTTGTGTGGTATGTTTGTGTTGCCGAAAGGTAAATACAAATATCAGAGAGGAAGAATTTTATGAAGAAAAAAGTATTATGTACGGCAATGGCAGTAACCATACTGCTGACACAAACGGCATCGGCGGCACCCTGGCAGATGAGGCGAAATCAGCTTATATTTGATAGCGAAATTGAATTCTTGGGAAATGTAACCTTGCAATTCGCATCTGATGGCGGTAGCTTTATCAGGCCAATAACCAAAAGATACGGCGAAAGCATAAGCATTGAAAGCTACATCCCGACAAAATACGGATACACATTCAAGGGATGGTTCACAGACCCCCGAACAAAGCAGAATCAGGTAACAACATTCAAATTCACAAAACCTGATGTCCTATATGCGAAATGGGAAAAGAATCCGGAAGAACCCATAAATCCAAATGATGAAATTATGGCAAAAGATACTTGCTACCTTACAGATGAAGAAACTGCGAAAAGGGCTGAAATCATAGAAGAAAAAAATATAGCCTACATTGAAGGCTTCGGCTATGTAGCACCAAGCAAAACTAAAACCATCATCGTAGACTCAGACGGTGACATAAATAAAAGGGTCGGAACAATGGAATAAATCAAAAATATCACCACAATATAAGGGCTTAAAAAGCCCTGTGTGGCACAAAACTCATGCAGGTAGGGCAACTACACTCTACCTGCTTTTTATGCAAAATAAAGGGCATTGTCGATGCATTTCGCAAAAGCAATGCCCTATCTATTTATTTTTTCTTTGCTCTGTTCGGGAAGTATGCCTCGTTCCAGTCGATATACTTCTGAAGCGTTATTTTGCCGTCATTACAATCGTCACGAAGTGTAATGGCTTTATATCTCCATTGGTTAAATTCATGCTCCTTAATCTGCCTTGTGGCAATTCTCGCATGATAGCGCTTATAGTATTTGTCATACACCTTTTTCGCTTCATTATTGGCATTTTTCTTTTTATATTCATCAAGAGCAGCAAGCTTCTGACAAGACTGTGTTTTCCCTTCGGGAACTCTGTCACAGTATTTTGTTCCGTGGTTCCCCTTAACTATGAAATACTTGCCACACCATTTGCACTTACGGAAGCTAATATCCATTTCAAGCATTTTTGTAAATTCCAGCTCAAGAATTTGGGCAACGGTGGAAAAATGGTAGTATGTGTCTAAATATACCGGGGTTACAAGCTCTTCCTTCAATTTCTCAGGAGTAATGTTGAACTTTTCTGCAAGCTCCGTTATTCCCGGGGTTGTTTTTATTTTCCTGCTGTTTCTTTTCAGATACCCCTTGTCTGTTAACCATACCGGAATGTTGTCATTATGCGTATAGAAAGTTGTTGTCTTAAAAGTTTCTGTTCGATCAAATATACATGGAATGTCATTAAGACTTCGGTATATATAAAAACGCTCGTAAGGCTTCATTTTACCTAAAATCTCCGGATAGTATTCATCATCAAAGCAAAACTCAATTAAATCTAAAAACTCTTTTTGGAGATTTTTCAGATACAGATAGTATGCTCTCATAGTAGAATATCCCTTATGATATTCCATTTTGAATATTGGCGGACAAATTGCAGAATAAAGAGAAGCATATGCTATGTCTCCTATCTGGCTCATAGCAACTTTGAATTTAATATAGTCGTCATATATTTCATCTTCAATACTGAGAACCTTTACTGGCTCACTTTTAATGTCAGCATATTGTTTTTCCTCTTTTAACTTTTCTTGATATTCATCAGGATGTTCTTCGCTTAATTTGGGCCATAAAAATTCCATAGCATAAGCAAACTGTTGCTCTTCCTTGTATGAAGTGTTGAAATCGGCGTAAATAAAATCCAAAATCCCCTCGCCGACACTAATTGAAAATTTACTGCCGCAGAAAATATTATTAAAAGGTACATCAGATTCGCTCTGACAAATATACTCACTTTTATCAAAATCTATACCGTGTTTTTTGCGGAAATTTTCCCTGTACTGCTCATTCTTCTCTCTCTGCTTCGCATCGCTCTCTTCGTAATCAGCTATATCCTGCGGTGTTAAATCATCGTCATGGGAACGTCCGTGCTGCAAATCGCTCTTTTCCATTTCATCTTGCATAGCAAAATCTTCTCTGCTGCTATCAATGAAAAAATGAATTGATTTTTTTATCTCATCAAATCTTGCCTGGTTTGAAAAGTAATCGAATTTCAAATACTGATTGTTTGCTCTCAGCGAGTAATAACGCTCATGATTATCCATTTTATACTCAGAATAATCCTTTTCTTTATCTGCCATAATTGCACCTCAATTTTGGAGAATCTAAAAATATGTAAAAATTAGAGAATTTACATAACTCCAATAATTATTATACAAAACTATTGTCAAGATGTCAATTCCCCAATATAATGATTTTAGAAAATAAAAGTCAGACGATAAAAGATAACTCCAAATTCATTTTTGAAAAAAGCCTGTAGAAAACAGCATTTTCTTACGATTAAGTGAAGGGGTATAAAAGAGTTTTACCAACGGGGGTTAAGAAATCACCGATTTTTGTGGTTACTTATGAGAGGACTTTTAAAAACGAAAAAATTTTATTGGTGAAATTCAAAAAAATTGCTCCTTATTATAAGAGTGAAGAGGAGTTTTTCATGCAAGGGGTGTAAAAAATGGTGTTTTTCATCC
>JAZUMJ010000028.1:0-13898 GCA_045603605.1 Ructibacterium sp.
ATAATAAAACCCTTTTAGGTACACAAAAGCTTTATAAGAAAATCAATACAAAGCATACAGAATTTGTTATGATTATTCCATTTTTGTGTGCCGGAATTGCAGGACTTTTTATGCCTGATATTTTAGGGGGCGGTGGGAGAATTATTTCTTCTTTAATTAATAGGGAATATGTATTTACATATATTCTTATATTGCTCTTGGCAAAGTTTGTTTTCTCAATGATAAGTTTTGGAAGCGGTGCTCCGGGCGGAATTTTCTTCCCTCTTTTAGTATTGGGTGCATTGGTTGGAACAATTTTCGGATATATTGCAATTGAATGTTTTGGAGTTAGTGAAGTTTTCTATCTTAACTTCTTGTTCTTAGGTATGGTTGGTATGTTTACAGGAATTGTCCGTGCTCCTTTAACGGGTATAATTCTTATTGTTGAAATGTCAGGTTCAATAACCCAGCTGCTTTCTTTGTCTGTTGTTGCTTTGTTTGCATATTTAGCAGCAGAATTTTTGGGTTCGGAGCCTATATATGATTCTCTATTGGAAAATATCAAGAATAAATAGTTTTTTAAGTTTCGATTTTGTAAACATTTTATATTTTTAAATGCAAAAAAATTAAGAATAATTAAAAAATGTTTACAAATTAGATAACTGTACAAAAATTTTGGGATGTTGTATAATGATATAAAATACCACTGTTGAATATAAAGGGGATATCATTATGTCAAAACAGGAAGTTTTAAGTCCGTGGACACCGATAAATCTTAAAAAAGAAAATAATAATATTTCTATAAAGCTTTGGGGCAGAAAGTATTCTTGCGGAGAAAAGTCTTTTATTGAATCAATTATATCTCAGGAAGAAGAGTTGCTTAACGCTCCCATTAGATTTGTTGGTACAGAAAACGGCAAAGAGATAGTTTGGGGTAATTTTAAAAATATGGTTATGACAGGCTCTGATGAATCAGAAGTGACAGTATGCTCAACAGCAGAGAGTGATGCCTTTATTCTTAATACCTGTCTTAAAACTGAGTTTGACGGCTGTGTTGATATGTCCTTTTCAATTATGCCAATTGGAAGAAACCCAAAGCAAAACCTTGGTTTTGCCGCAGATAAAGAACCTCATTTTAATTTAACAAGGCTGTGGCTTGAAATTCCGCTTAAAAGCAGTGTTGCAAAGTATTATCATATCCATCCCAGAGCAGATATAATTACAGAAGATGGCGTAAGAGAGGAAGAAGTTTTCACTCAGGCAGGAACACTTACCAAAGAATTTGCAATTCCATTCAGGGAACAGATTTACCTTAGCAATGATAAGATAGGTTTTGCGTTTTTCGGCGAGAGTGACCAAGGTATACAGACAGAAAGTGAAAACAGGGTCATTGAATGTATTACCGAAGGTGATACAACTGTTTTGAGAATAAGACTTTTTGACAGTGAGCCAAGTCAGTGGAAAAAAAAGGGTACAGATAACGGTCAGGATTTATATCCCATTACGTTCAGGTTTGGATGGATTGCAACACCAATAAAGGAGTTTCCTCAAAATCCCTACGATGAAAAAAATATTCATTTAATAACCAGAGATGACTATGCTGAATATCTCTTTTCAAAGTGTGATGACAGTAATGAAATTCTAATAGATAAAATCGCCCGTCTTGGGGTAAACACTCTGTATATTCACGAGGCATGGAATGATATTCAAAACTCTCCATTCCTTACAGAAGAAACAGAAGCAAGACTTATAAAAATTGTTAAGGAAGCACATAACAGGGGGATGAAGGTTATTCCCTATTTTGGCTATGAAATATCATCTCTTTCACCATATTGGGCAGAGTATGGCAAAAAAATAATGAGGATTGGCCACGAAGAAAACCATTCATATACTTGGATATGGTATCGTAAGCCAGCCCAAAGAGCAATGTATCTCTGCTATAATTCCCCATGGCAGGATATCTTTGCAGAGGGAATAGAAAATCTTCTTGATAAGTATGATTTCGACGGAATATATATTGACGGAACAATGTTCCCAAGCTTTTGTATGAACGAGGAACACGGTTGCGGTTATCGGGACGAGAACGGAAAGCTTCATGCTACATACCCAATCTGGGCAATCAGAAAAATGATGAAACGGCTGTATAAAAAGATTGAGGGCAGAGGGGGTATTATAAATAACCACGGCGGTGCTGCATTTAATATGAGTGCACTGTCATTCTGCCATTCTATATGGGAGGGTGAGGTTATCCAATCCAAATTTATGCACGGCGAGATTAATCAGCTTCCTGAAGAACATTTCAGAAGTGTATTTACAGGCAGAAACTATGGCGTTCCCATTAATATGCTTTGCTATTCAAATCCGCCAAAGTGGTCGTTCTCCCAAGGTGTTGCTGTTTCAGTTCCTTTTGGAATTTTGCCAAAGCCCTGTAAAGTAGAAGAACTTGAATATATGTCAAAAATTTGGAGTTATATTGATGATTTCCCTGTTAAAGATGCTCAGTGGCATCCATATTATGACGGAAATGTATTTGCAAAATCAAGCTCTGATGATGTAAAGGTAAGTTATTATCAAACAGAAAGCGAAAAGCTTCTCTTCTGTGCAAATGTAAAAAATGAGCCTTTGGATGTAACTATAGAAATTGCAGATAAGAATATGAATTTTGTTTCAAGCTTTTCGGATAGTTCAATAGATTATAAAGACGGAATAATTAAAACCAAGTTTAACGGCTTTGGTTTTGCACTTATAAGATTAAAATAGGGGATGCATAAACGTTCTTTTTTGGTTCGTCGGGGGTGGTTATTGCCGGTGGCAATCACCGCACCCCAACGAACCTTTTTTATCTTGATACAGTTATATGTTGATACCAACGGTGTAATATAATTTATCGAAGATAACATCATTTCGTCCACTGGACGCGGTCGCTGCTCGGTCCCCTGCGTCCGCAAGCGGCTCGCAGGCTCGTTGGTTCGGTTCAATCCAAAAAAGCAAAACAAAAGGCACGCTTTTGCGTACCTTTCATTTTGGCTCCTCCAGTTGGACTCGAACCAACGACCCTGCGGTTAACAGCCGCATGCTCTACCGACTGAGCTATAGAGGAATATATTTAATTATGTTGTTATTATATTACACAACAAGATTTATTATACCATTTTTCTATAAATTGTCAACCCTTTTTTTTAATTTTTTTCAGCCTTGACATCTGTTTATAAAAGTGATAAACTTTCAGTTAGATGCATCTAACTGAAGGAGGTCATTAAAATTGACAACTACAGAATTGAAAATCGGCGGTATGACCTGTGCGGCTTGCAGCGGACGTATCGAACGTGTTTTAACCAAAACTGAGGGAATTAAATCCATTAATGTAAACCTTACAACCGCTCTTGCAACGGTTGAGTATGACGAGAATATATTGTCGTTTAACGATATTATAGGTAAAATTACAAAATTAGGCTTTGAGGCAGAGTTATTTATTGAGGGCAAAGAGGATAACACACAAGAAAAGGAAATGCGAAACTTAAAGCTTAGTCTTATTATTTCGGCATTATTAACCACTCCTTTGATGGTGGGAATGATACTTAGCTGGCTTGGAATTCATATTCATTTTCTTCATAATCCATGGTTTCAGCTTATCCTTGCAACTCCTGTTGAATTTGTAATTGGCTGGAGGTTTTATAAGCACGGCTATCTTGCTGTTAGGGCAAAAAGCCCTAATATGGATGTGCTTGTTGCTTTAGGCACAGGTGCGGCATACTTTTTTAGTTTATATAATCTCTTAACAGGTAAAATCCCTGAAGGGTCAATGGAGGGAATGTATTTTGAGTCATCAATGACAATAATTACGCTTATCCTGTTAGGGAAATACTTAGAACTCAGAGCAAGAAATAAAACATCCGATGCAATAAAAAAACTTATAGAACTCCAACCATCCGAGGCAACAGTAATACGCAACGGAGTTGAAATGAGAGTTGAACTTGCAGAGGTTGAAAAAGGTGATATACTCCTTGTTCGCCCCGGGGAAAAAATCCCTGTAGACGGCGTTATTACCGAGGGGAGCACAACAATTGATGAGGCTATGCTTACCGGTGAAAGTCTTCCTGTTGATAAAAAAGAAGGAGATACTGTCTTTTGTGCAACTATAAATATGGTGGGAAGTTTTAAAATGTCTGCACTGAAAATAGGCAAAGACTCAACCCTATCCCAAATAATTAAGCTTGTTAGGTCTGCTCAGGGGGTTAAAGCCCCAATACAAAAAATTGCGGATAAGGTTTCGGCAGTGTTTGTACCTGCGATTCTGGTAATTGCTCTTATCACATTGGTCGGTTGGATGATATACAGTAAAAGTTTTGAAACTGCTCTATTAAATGCGGTTTCTGTCCTTGTTATTGCCTGTCCCTGTTCATTGGGGCTTGCAACTCCAACTGCAATTATGGTTGGAACAGGATTGGGCGCAGAAAAGGGAATACTGATAAAGGGTGGAGAATATCTTGAAACCGCCCATAAGATAACAGCTGTTTTATTGGATAAAACAGGAACAGTAACAAAGGGAAAACCTCAGGTGACGGATATTATTAGCGTAAATTCTGATAAAGACCATCTTTTACAGGTGATTGCATCTGTTGAAAACAATTCGGAGCATCCCCTTGCACAAGCGATTTGCAAGTATGCCAAAGAAAAGAATACAGAATTTTTAAAGGTTACAGATTTCAGTTCCCTGACAGGCTTGGGGGTTACGGCAAAAATAGAAGATGAAAGCATTGCCATAGGTACACGGAGCCTGATGGAACAAAATTGTGTTGATTACATTAAATATGAAGAACAAGCTGATTTAATGGAGAAATCAGGAAAGACAGTTATGTTTGTAAGCCGTGGAGATATGTTACTTGGTTTAATAGCGGTAGCGGATACAATAAAGCCATCCTCGGCAGAGGCTGTAAAACAGCTTAAGGACCTTGGCTGTAAAGTGTTTATGGTTACGGGTGACAATAAAGCCACTGCTGAATTTATAGCAAAACAGGCAGGGATTGACGAGGTTTTTGCTCAGGTTCTGCCCAATAATAAGGCACGGCTTGCTATACAGCTTAAGGACGAGGGATATGTTGTGGCTATGGCAGGCGACGGAATAAATGATGCACCGGCTTTGGCAAGTGCAGATATAGGAATTGCTATGTCAGGTGGAACTGATATTGCAATTGAGTCGGCAGATATAACATTAATGTATGATGATTTATGTTTAATTCCATCTGCAATCCGACTTTCCAAAAAGACAATAAAAAAGATAAAACAAAATCTGTTTTGGGCGTTTATTTATAATTCAATCGGAGTTCCTGTTGCCGCATTAGGATTTTTAAATCCAATCCTTGCAGGAGCGGCAATGGCGTTCAGCTCGGTTTCGGTTGTTACAAATTCATTATTACTAAGGCGTACAAAAATTTAAACTAAAAGGAGATAGAAAGATGAGAACAGACACTATTAAAATTGAGGGAATGGCGTGTAGTCATTGTACAGGAGCGGTTACTGATGGAATTTCAAAAATGAGCGGAGTTTCAAGCATTGATGTCAGCCTTGAAAACAAATCTGCCACTGTGACCTATGATGAGGAAAAGGTAACAATTGCTGAGATAGGCAATGTTGTGGAAGAATTAGGCTTTGAGGTTGTTGACTAAAAAGGGAAAATATGCTATACTTTGTTCGTTATTCTGTATTTGGATAACGAACATTTTCTATATATTGATATAGCATAGAACAGGAGAAAAAATAAATAATGTATCTTATAGTTGGATTAGGAAATCCCGGTCGTGATTATGTTGGAACAAGGCATAATATAGGCTTTGATGCTGTTGATGCAATCTGTGCCAAGTACGATATAAAGCTGAACAAAGAGAAATTCAGGGCAGTATTTGGTGACGGAAGAATTGGCGGTGAAAGGGTTATTGTTGCAAAACCCCAGACCTATATGAATTTAAGCGGTGAGAGCGTAAGAGAGCTTCGGGATTGGTATAAAATTGATGAAGATAACATAATTGTTATTTATGATGATATTTCCTTGCCTTTGGGGAAAGTTAGAATTAGAGAGAAAGGTTCTGCCGGAGGGCATAACGGAATAAAAAATATCATATATCAACTGGCTACTGAGATTTTTCCGAGAATTAAGATTGGTGTTGGAGCACCTGAGCATCCTGATTTTGATATGAAGGACTATGTTTTGGGTAAATTCTCAAAGGAAGAGATTGAAATCTTAATTAAATCTGTGGTCAGGGTAGCAGATGCTGTGGAAGAAATTATTAAAAATGACCCTAAATCTGCAATGAATAAATATAATGGATAAGTGAGTTAAAATGAGTGTTTATGCAAACTTGCTTGGTGAACTTGCAGAGTTTCCCGAGCTGATAGCCGATTTAAAAAAGAAGCATACACCGATTAACGTGCCGGGTGTGTCAGACTCTGTCAGGGCACACCTGATTTATTCTGTAACTAAAAAGCTTAACCTGCCATCCTTAACGGTTACAGCCGATGAAACAGAAGCACGGCGGATATGCGAGGATATGAAATTCTTCTTTGAAGATGATGTTATCTTTTTCTCCGGGGTAGATTTGCTTTTCTATGACGTAGAGGCACGGGGACGAGATATAACTGCTGTAAGACTTGAAACCCTTGCCAAGCTTTTAAGGGGCGACAGATGTCATGTCGTTACCACGATTGATGCACTTCAAAGCGTAACAGTTCCCAAGGCTGTTTTTGAGGAGGGATTAATTAATCTCTCGGTAGGTGACGATGTTGAGCTTGAGGAATTAACCGAAAGACTTATTGACTTGGGCTATCGCCGTGAAGAGATGGTTGAGGGAGCGGGACAGTTCAGTATCCGAGGTGGGATACTGGATATTTTTCCCTGTGCAAAAGAAACAGAACTTCCTGTCAGGATAGAATTTTTTGATACAGAGGTTGATTCTATAAGAATATTTGACCCTGAAACCCAAAGAACTGTTGACAGATTGGAGACTGCAAAAATATACCCGTCAGGTGAGCTTATTCTTGATAGAGAATCAAGAGAAAAGCTTATTAAAAAACTGAAAAAGCTTATGGATAATCCAAAGGTTGAGGGAGAAATCCTTGAAAAGCTTACGAGAAATCTCAGACGTGATATTGAACGCTTAGAACAGGGAATTATGTTTCCGTCAATGGATAAATATATTCCGTATATATACAAGGAAAAGCCAAGCCTTGTTGATTATCTGCCTAAAGAAACAGTAGTTTTCTGGGATGACCCTGCCCGTATAAGCGAAAGAGCCAAAGAAAGTCAAATTCGGTTTTCGGAAGAAGTTACCGACCTTGCAGAGCGTGGTGTTTTATATGAGGGAAAAGGGGAATATTTTCTTCCATATAATAAGCTTACAGAAAAAATATCCCAATTTTCTTTTGTTGGAATGAGCGGTATTTCAAGGGGTACTCCTGAGTTTAGACCTGTCAGGGTTCATAACTTTACAACAAAGAGTATAAACAGTTTTCAGGGAAAACTTGAATTTTTGTGTGACAGCCTTGATTTTTATAAACGGAGCCTGTATCGAACAATAATACTTGCAGGTTCGTCAGTAAAGGCGAAAAATCTTCTCCGTCAGCTTGAAGATGAGGGGATAAACTGTTCTTATCAGGAGCATCTTGAAGAAGTTCCTAATCACGGCGGAATTGTAATAACCACAGGAAGCATATATAAGGGCTTTGAATATCCGCTGATACGTTTGGCAATCATCGGCGACAGAGAAATTTTTGGCGGTGGGAAAAAGAAAAAGCCAAGATTTAAAGGAAGAAGAGGAGATAAAATCTCAAACTTCACCGATTTAAATCAGGGGGATTATATTGTCCATCAAAACCACGGAATAGGTCAGTATATAGGAATAGAACAACTTACAGTTGACGGAGTGGTAAAGGATTATTTGAAAATCAGCTATAAAGGCAGTGATATTTTATATCTGCCAACCGACCAACTTGATATGGTGTTTAAACATTCGGTGGCAGAGGGTAGCAGAGTTAAACTTAATAAGCTTGGCGGAACAGAATGGAACAATACCCGTCAGCGAGTTAAAGCTGCAGCAGCAGATATGGCAAAGGAATTGATTGCTCTTTATGCACAGCGTTCACAGATAAAAGGAATTGTGTTTGATAAAGACACAGAATGGCAAAAGGATTTTGAGGCGGCGTTTCCATATGAAGAAACGGAAGACCAGCTTAGAAGTATTGACGAGGTTAAAGCGGATATGGAAAGACCCTATCCTATGGATAGGCTCCTTTGCGGAGATGTTGGCTATGGCAAAACCGAGGTTGCAATGCGAGGTGCATTTAAGGCTGTAATGAGCGGTTATCAGGTGGCATATCTTGTTCCTACAACAATCCTTGCATCACAGCACTATAACAATTTTAAACAGCGTATGATGGATTTCCCTGTAAACGTTGGGATGTTATCCAGATTTGTTACAGGTTCAAATAAGAAAGATGTTATAAAAGGTCTTGAAACAGGGGAAATAGATATTGTTATAGGAACTCATAAGCTTTTGGGAAAGGATGTTAAATTCAAGAAGTTAGGACTTCTTATAATTGACGAAGAACAGCGTTTTGGAGTTGCACATAAAGAAAAAATAAAAGAACTCCGCAGCGAAATTGATGTGCTGACTTTGTCTGCAACACCTATACCAAGAACTTTGCATATGAGCCTTAGCGGTATCAGGGATATGAGTATAATCAATCAGCCGCCGAGAGAGAGATATCCTGTTGCAACATATGTCTTGGAATATGACGAGGATGTGATAAGGGAAGCCATTTCCCGAGAAATGTCAAGAGGCGGTCAGGTGTATTATCTCTTTAACCGAGTTGAGGGAATTTATAAGGCTGCAAATCGGATTGCAGAGCTTGCACCTGATGCAAGGGTGGCAGTTGCCCATGGAAAAATGAATGAACGTGAGCTTGAAGAGATAATGATGTCTTTATCCCAGGGAGAGATAGATGTCTTGGTATGCACAACGATTATTGAAACAGGTCTTGATATAGCAAACGTTAATACAATTATTATTGAGAACGCAGACCGTTTGGGACTTGCACAGCTTTATCAGTTAAGAGGAAGGGTTGGAAGGTCAAACAGACTTGCCTATGCATATTTAACATTCAGGCGGAATAAAATGCTGTCACAAGAGGCAGAAAGACGTCTGCTTGCAATAAAGGAGTTTACAGAATTTGGTTCAGGCTTTAAGATTGCTATGCGTGACCTTGAAATCAGGGGAACAGGTAATCTTATCGGTGCTCAGCAACACGGGCATATGGAGGCAGTGGGCTATGAGATGTATTGTCAGCTGCTTGAACAGGCTGTCCGTGAACAAAAGGGCTTACCTCAGGAGAAAAAGACCGAAACATTAATAGACCTTCCTGTGTCTGCATTTATTTCGGATAAGTATATCCAAAGCCATAGTCAGCGTATAAGTGCGTATAAGAGGATTGCCGCAATCGAAACCCAAGAGGATTTGTATGATGTCTATGACGAGATTGAGGACAGATACGGAACAGTGGCACAAGAGGTTCATAACCTGATGGAGATTGCCCTTATAAAATCTATGGCAGAAAAGTGCGGAATAGCCGAGATTATAGGAAGCACATCTCAGGTGATTTTCAGGTTTGACAGTGAGAATATGCCTTCGGGAGATAAATTAATTGAGATTTTGACCAAAAGACCAAAAGAAATTTTTGCTCCAAATCCCAATAAACCAAAGATTAATTTCAAGATTGACAGACCGGTGAAGGGGCGTGAAACTGCATATTTTGGAGCAATTCGTGAGGTTATAGAAAGTCTTTTGGAAAATAAAAAAGATATATGATTATGAACTTAATGTAAACAATCAAAAAAAATTCAAAAAAACACTGGTAATATTTTAAATTATGTTGTATAATGTATTTTAATTGTTCGCGAATATGTGAGCACAGAAGTTTTTTAAAAGGAGCGAGTAAGTTGGATAACGAAAACAAAGATTTGATGAATGGCACTGAAGAGATGGACAGAGAAGAAAAAATCCGTCAGGATATCAGTGCAAAGATTGCAGATGCTGCAGCAGAGGTTCAGGATGAAATTGATGAAGCATCAGCAAGTGTTGAAGAGGAAGCTACAGAAACTGTTGACGGAGTTGAGATGACAGAGGACGCAAGCTGGGATGATGCAAGCTTTGTTGAGCCTGTAAAAGAGCCTAAGAAGGTTACAATCACTCTTAGTAATTTGGTTTTGTCACTTATTGGAACAGCTGTTATCGGTGCATTGATTTTACTTGGTGCACAGCAAATCCCAGGAATTATTTCAGCAATGCCTGAGGGTAGCACAGCAGTTACAGTTGATGGCGAAAAGGTTACAGATGTTGATATGCAGTACTACATTTATAAAGCTGCTGCTGAATATCTAAATTCTGCAGAGGATGCAAAGAATACTAAGTCTGTAAGTGAATACGATTGGGACAAAGAAGTAGAAGACGGCAAGACAGCAGGTGATATCGTTAAGGAAAGAGCTGTTGAGGCAGCAGTTGCAGATGCAGTGTTAGTAAGCATAGGCGATAAGAATAAGGTTGATTTTGATGAAAAAGCAATCAGAGATATGTATAATGTTCAAAATGATCAGCTTGTTAAGCAGTTTGGCGATGAGTTGGTTGACCTTAATGCAAAGGCACAGGGCTTTACATCAGTGAAGCACAATGTAAGACATGCAGTTAAGACCGAGAACATTGCTGCAGTAAATGCAGATATCGAGGAAAATGCAGATAAGTATTATCCTGAAGATAAGTCAGCACTCAATGATTATGCTACAGATACAAAGGCAACAGTTAAGCACATATTGATTTCAACTCAGGCTGCTGCGGGAGAAGAGGGTGCAGAGGCTGCTCCTGCTGAAGATAAGAAAGCACTTGCAGAAGAGGTTCTTGCCCGTGCAAAGAGCGGCGAGGACTTTGACGCATTGGTTGCAGAGTTTGGCGAAGACCCCGGTGCAACAGAAGAAGGTTATACCTTTGGCCCCGGAGAGATGATGCCTGAATTTGAAGAGGCAGCATTTGCTTTAGGAATTGATGAAATCAGTGAAATCGTTGAAACTTCATATGGATATCATATCATTAAGAGATATGCAGGTCAGGGCGAGCTTGAAGGATATCTTAAGAGTCAGGCTAAGGTAAAGGTTAACGAAAAAGCTATTGAAAAGCTTTCAGTTAAGGATATCTTAACAGAGGTTGACCAGGCCGGCGAAGACTTCCAGAAGATGTATTCTGAATTTCAGAGTAACAATAAATAATAATTGATAAAAAAGACTGTCTTACTAAAAAGTGAGGCAGTCCTGTTTTTTTACACAAAAGCTGTTGGATTTACTTTTTATGACACACCCTGATATTATTTATCAGGTAAAATTTAACATTTTTTTATTGACACAAATTTGAAGTTATGATATTCTTTTTATAATTGGGTTTGTATTAAACGATACATAAAGGAATGTAAAATAAATGGATATATTTAGTTTGTTGGCTATTGCCGTAGGATTATCAATGGATGCCTTTGCTGTTGCCGTTTGCAAAGGATTATCTGTAAACAAAATCAGTGCAAAACATCAATTAATTGTTGGGTTATATTTCGGAGGATTTCAGGCATTAATGCCGTTGATAGGATATTATCTTGGTATACAGTTTGAAGAACTTATTAAGTCTGTGGATCATTGGATTTGTTTTATCTTTTTAGCATTGATTGGGATAAATATGATTAGAGAAGCTTTTGGTGACGATGAAGAAATTGACGATTCATTTAATCCAAAGTCAATGTTCCCTTTAGCAATCGCTACAAGCATAGATGCACTTGCGATTGGTGTAACATTCGCTTTTTTAAGTGTTAATATTTTACCTGCCGTATCCTTTATTGGTGCAGTAACCTTTGTTTTATCTGTTGTTGGGTTATGGGTTGGTAATATATTTGGTTGTAAATACAAGTCAAAAGCAGAAGTTGCAGGCGGAGTTGTTCTTATTTTAATGGGTATAAAAATCCTTTTTGAACATTTGGGTATTCTGTGAATAAACTGTTAACGTTGCTTGAAACGTTTCATTTTTTATGGTATAATTGACGAATTAGGAGGTGCATCATATGTTATGCTGCAAATGCAATAAAAATTTAGCTGTTGTATATATTACGAAGATAGATAATGATGGAAAAACTGTTAACGAAGGATATTGTTTAACCTGTGCGAAAGAGTTAAATCTTGGTCCGGTAAATCAAATTATGGAAAATATGGGTATTAATGCGGAAGAAATGGACGGATTAAACCGTGAAATGTCAGCTATGATGGAAGAAATGGGTGGCGACTTTAACCTTGAAGAGGGAATGCGAATGATTAGCGGCGATAATTTAGATGATGAATATGAGGATAGTTCTGACGAAAATATGAGCAGAAGTATGCAAAAAAACCCATTTGAAATGATGAGCAAACTTTTTGGCGGCAAGTCAGAAACAGAAAAAAATAATGAAAATAATTCATCGGCTGATGATAAAAAAGCAAAAGACAAGAAAAAAAATAAGAAGAAAAAAATGTTGGATAACTATGGTGTTAACCTTACGGCAAAAGCAAAAAATGGTTTGGTTGACAGGGTTATCGGTCGTGATAAAGAGCTTGAAAGGACAATCCAGATTTTAAACAGAAGAAACAAGAATAACCCTTGTTTGATTGGTGAACCCGGAGTAGGTAAAACAGCGATTGCAGAGGGGCTTGCATTAAAGATTGCACAGGGTGAAGTTCCTGCAAAGCTTTTAAATTACGAGATATATCTTCTGGATATGGCGGCAGTTGTTGCCGGAACTCAGTTTAGAGGTCAATTTGAATCAAGACTGAGAAATATCATTGAAGAAGCAAAACAATTGGGAAATGTTATACTTGTTATAGATGAAATTCACACTATTGCATCTGCCGGTGATGCTGAGGGTGGAATGAATGCCGGAAATATTTTAAAACCTGCCCTGTCACGAGGTGAAATTCAGGTTATTGGTGCTACAACAGTTGAAGAGTATAGAAAGCATATAGAAAAAGATGCTGCATTGGAAAGACGTTTCCAAACTGTTCTGGTTGAAGAACCTACAGTTGAAGAAACTATTGAAATTCTTAAAGGAATAAAAGATTATTACGAAGAATATCATAAGGTTCGTATATCTAACGATTTAATTCGTACAGCTACTATTCTTGCAGAAAGATATATAAGTGACAGATTTTTACCTGACAAGGCAATTGATGTAATTGATGAAGCGGCATCAAAGGCAAATCTTAACAATGCTGTATTAGTTGAAATTGCAAAGCTTAAAACAGAGTTAGATGAGATAAAGGCTCAAATGGAAGAAGAAACTCCTGAAGGTGAAGATAATGCTATTGAAGTTTACCAAAAGGCGGCTGATTTAAAGAGCAGAGAATGTGTTATTAATGAAAAGCTTGATTGTCTTGAAAAAGAATCTATAATTGATTTGTCGGTTGATGATATTGCGGCGGTAATTGAATTGTGGACTAAAATTCCGGTTAAGCATATAAGCGAATACGAAACCAACCGTTTAATTAATCTTGAAGAGCGTTTGCATCAGCATTTAATCGGTCAGGATGAGGCTGTATCTGCGGCAGCAAGAGCAATCAGAAGAAAAAGAGCGGGAATTAATCTTAAAAGGAGACCTGTTTCCTTTATATTTGTTGGTCCCACAGGTGTTGGTAAAACTGAGCTTGTTAAAAGAATAGCTCAAGAAGTTTTTGATGGTGAAGACTCTTTAATTCGACTTGATATGTCTGAGTATATGGAAAAACATTCGGTTGCAAAACTTATCGGTTCACCACCGGGATATGTAGGATATGATGATGCAGGGCAGTTGACAGAAAAAATAAGGCGCAGACCTTA
>JAZUMJ010000029.1:0-13494 GCA_045603605.1 Ructibacterium sp.
AGAAATAACAGTACAACTATATCTACCATAAAGAAGCTTTGTGATGGGTTGAATATTTCAATTTGTGATTTTTTTCAATCTGAACTGTTTGAAAATTTAGAGCAAGAAGTTAAATAAGGATATAAAAATATGGGAATATATTGATACAAATATTTTAAGATGGGAAAAAGATTGTTTTTATAATGATTAAAGGCACGGCTTAAACCGTGCCTTCTGTGTTATGTTTCTTCAACATTCATATGTTTAACTCTGTCTGCCTCTTCGGCTCTCTTACCATTATTGAAACGGTCAAGAGTTCCTACAAGATAACCTGTTATTCTGCGTATTCTTTCAAAGCCCTGAATACCATGTTCGTCTGCACTTCTTCCGCACTGAGGACAAACATCGCCGATAATTCCTGTATATCCACATACAGGGTCACGGTCAACAGGATGGTTAACACTACCATAACCAACGCCTTGTTCTTTCATACAACGAACAACCTTTTCAAATGCTTCAAGATTGGTTGTTGGGTCGCCGTCAAGCTCAACATATGTTATATGTCCGCCGTTTGTCAATGCGTGATATGGAGCCTCAAGACGGATTTTGTCAAAGGCACTGATGTTATGATAAACCGGAATATGGAATGAGTTTGTATAATAATCTCTGTCCGTAACACCGGGGATAACTCCGTATTTTTCACGGTCGATACGAACAAATCTTCCTGACAATCCTTCAGCCGGAGTTGCAATCAAGGAGAAATTCAATCCGTACTTCTGTGTAGCTTTATCCATACGCTGACGCATAAATCCGATTATTTCAAGACCCATATTCTGTGCCATAACAGATTCGCCGTGGTGCTGACCAACAAGACATTTCAAACACTCTGCAAGACCGATAAAACCTGCAGTAAGTGTTCCGTGCTTGAGCACTTCTTCTACTGAGTCATCTGGACCTAAATTCTCAGAATCAAGCCATATTCCCTGACCCATAAGGAAAGGATAGTTTCTTACCTTTTTAGAACACTGAATTCTAAATCTTTCCAAAAGCTGTTCGATAACCAAATCAATCTTTCTGCCCAAGTCCTCAAAGAACAATTCCACATTTCCGTGAGCATTAATTGCAATTCTCGGAAGATTGATTGACGTAAAGCTGAGGTTACCTCTGCCGCTTACTATCTCACGGCTTGGGTCATATGCATTAGCAATAACACGGGTTCTGCAGCCCATATATGCAGCCTCTGTTTCAGGACGGCCTTCCTTATAATACTGGAGGTTATAAGGTGCATCCAAAAAGCTGAAGTTAGGGAATAATCTCTTAGCTGAAACCTTACAAGCAAGCTTAAACAAATCATAGTTGGGGTCTTCAGGATTATAGTTAATTCCTTCTTTAACCTTAAAGATATGAATTGGGAAGATAGGTGTTTCACCGTTACCCAAACCTGCCTCGGTTGCAAGAAGAATATTTTTAACTGCAAGTCTGCCCTCAGGTGATGTATCGGTTCCGTAGTTTAGTGAACTAAATGGAATCTGAGCACCTGCTCTTGAATGCATTGTATTAAGATTATGTACCAATGCTTCCATTGCCTGATATGTGGCTCTGTCTGTTTCACGAAGAGCAGCCTTTGTGATGAACTTACAAAGCTTTTTAGCAAGTTTTTTATCATCAACCTTATCAACAAGCTTTTCAAGGAGAAGCTTTTCATAGCTTTCTGCATTAGCTAAACAAGGGATTTGTCCCTTTTCGTTTTCGATTTGGTCAACTATGGCTTTTGCCTCTTCCTTTCCGTCTTCTAAATCACAATTAAGTTCAAGAACACGGGCAAGGTTTTCTGTAAAACGGCGTTTATATGTCTTTGCAACACCGGGTGCCATACTATAATCAAAGTTTGGAACACTCTGTCCGCCGTGCTGATCATTCTGGTTTGACTGAATTGCAATACAAGCAAGAGCTGAATAGCTTGCAATATCATTTGGTTCTCTTAAAAATCCGTGACCTGTTGAAAATCCGTTTTCAAACAAAGTTTTTAAGTCAATCTGGCAACAGGTTGTGGTTAGAGTTAAAAAGTCCAAATCGTGAATATGGATATCACCATTACGATGCGCCTCTGAATGTTTAGGGTCAAGGATGAACATATCATAGAACTGCTTTGCACCCTCTGAACCATATTTGAGCATTGTACCCATAGCGGTATCGCCGTCTATATTTGCGTTTTCTCTCTTAACATCATTCTCACTTGCAGATTTAAAGGTCAAATCCTCATAAACCTTCATCAAGCGGGTATTCATTTCACGAACTCTTGTACGCTGTGAACGGTAAAGAATAAATTCTTTTGCAGTACGGCTATGACCCGCCTCAATCAACACATGCTCAACTGCATCCTGAATTTGTTCAACAGTAGGTCTGTCAATACCTTGTTCTTCAATATAAGTAATAACTTGTTGTGCCAAGCCCATAGCTGTTTGATAATCTTTTCCGCCAATTGCTTCTGCTGCACAGTAAATAGCTTTAGCAATTTTTTCTACATTAAATCCAACCTCGCGTCCGTCACGCTTTATAATAGATTTAATCATATATCTCTCCTCCTTTGTAGTTTTTTAGAAAATACAAGCACAGATAAGGTATATCTCAAATCTGCGCCAAACACCATATATTGTGATTAGATTTATTTTTGTCGTGCAGATATAGTATAATCTTGTTGCACGCCGTTGTCAACAGTAAATATCAAATTTAATTGTTACATTTGTGTTACAATTAAAAAAGTCTATGAAATAGGGGAATGCAGCTGATGCTACATCCCCCTGTTTATATTATTCTTCAACAATTCTTTGTTCCGAAAGACGCTCCTCTACAGTTTTTCTTCTGTTTGGAGAATGTGAACTCTGCCACGCATCTTTATCACTTATATCGTCTTCGCAAAAGTTGTCACTTAAATCTATTAATGCTTCAAGATATTCATCATTTTTCTTTTTAAGCATTACCGAAACAATTGCCATAGATAATCCGAATAATATACCCAATGCACCAAAAGCTTTCCAGAAACATAATCTGCCTTTATGTGTTTTTCTTTTGTATTCAGATAAAAAATTCATTTATATCGCCCCTTTATTAATCTGACACATTTCATTTTTCCCTGTTTTGATAATGTTATCACTAAAATCGTATTTTGTCAATTAAAGGAATTATTTTAATTTTATACTTACTTCACCATTTCTAAGAACACGTCTTTCACCTTTGGAATTTTCCAAAACAAGTCCGCATTCCTCGTCTATACAGCAAACATTATAGATTTCGTCATTTTCAGTAGGAATGAAAACCTTTTTACCTGATAACACAGATTTTTGTCTGTATTTTTCGATAAAGGATTTATTCTTAATATAGTCCTCAATTTTTGAAAGGCTGTTAATTAATTCTCCGCAGATTAGGTTTCTCAAATCAGGATTATTAACAACAGGTAAATTTCCTGCTATACTTTGCAAATCATCAGGGAAAACTGTATTTAAATTTATCCCAACGCCGATTACAACACCTATAATACTGCCTGTTTCTATATTAGAAACAGTTTCTGTAAGTATTCCCGAAATCTTTTTTTGGTTATAATATAAATCATTAACCCACTTTATTCCGATTTCGGTGTCTGTTGCCTCTTCTAATACCTCTGCCACACAAACTGCAGCTGCCGGAGTAACATAACTTAGTTCATTTTCATCTAAATCTAATTTACGAAATATACTTAAATATATTCCTGTATTTTCAGGAGAAAAAAAACTTTTTCCAAATCTCCCTCTTCCTGCTGTTTGGGAATTGGCAATAACAACAGTTTTATCTTTGGCTCCATCAAGAGCAAGTTTTTTAAGTTGGTTATTGGTCGAATCCGTTTCATCAAACAAAATCAGTTTTTTTTCAGTTTCCTTGTCTTTAATGAAACCGCAAATCTTTGTATTACTCAACTTGTCCATAATATCACTTTCTCTCAACAAGTTTGACATTTTCTACTCCCAAGCTTTCAATCAGTCTTTCAACTCTGCCATCGCCCTTGGTTATCCATAATCTTGACGGTGCCATCATAGGCTGTCCTTTTTCTTCATCCTTTATAACCACCGGAATATTTCCGTTTCCGCCGGTTAGAATTTCTGTAACCTTGTTCATTTGTAAGCTTTCAAAAATTCTTATATAAAGCTTTGAATCAGGCTCTTGCTTTGGTTTAAACACCTCTGTTAACATCCCTGCCTCTTCAAGCCTTAACTTTGGCGGTGCATCTTCTGCCATATCAAGATTTCCCTCAAGGGCAACAATATTATCAATCTGCAACAGAGAATCAAAACGCCTTACCATTGCAGGAAATACAATAACTTCCATTGATGAAGTTAAATCTTCAAATGTAAGATACTTCATAATCTCACCCCTTTTGGTAAGCTGATTTCTTACATTTGTAATTATTCCGGCAAGCCGAACCTTAGAGCCAATGTTAAACTTATTTCCCTCATTTTCATTAATTTCATTTATACTTGCCGTTGCATAAGCCTTAGCAATATCACGATATCTGTCTAATGGATGCCCTGATATATACACACCTATACAATCTTTTTCCATAGCGAGTATATCTCTTTCATCAAATTCATCACAATCAGGGAAGTTATCCTCTGCTACGTTTTCAGTTTCAGCAAACATACTAAACATATCAAACTGACCTGGCATAACGGATTTTTGATGGTTAACCGCATCATCCAAAACCTTTTCAAACACCCCTGCAAGTACAGCACGCTTTAAGCCCATACTGTCAAAAGCACCGCATTTTATAAGATTTTCCAGAACTCGTTTGTTAAGCTTGCGTCCTGCCATTCTGTTACAAAAATCACGAAATCCTGTAAATTCTCCGTTTGCCAACCGTTCGTCAACAATCTCATCTACAACTCCGCCGCCAACATTTTTAACTGCTGCAAGACCAAATCTTATACTTGATTTATCAACGGTGAACTGTCTGCCGCTCTTGTTTATATCAGGCGGCAAAACTGCAATCCCCTGATTTTTAGCAACAGTTATGTACTGGGTAACCTTATCAAGTCTTTCAATAAATGATGTTAAAAGTGCCGCAAAAAACTCTGTGGGGTAATGACATTTAAGCCAAGCTGTTTGATATGCAACCACTGCATATGCCGCCGCATGGGACTTGTTAAATGCATAGGATGCAAAGTCCATCATTTCATCAAATATTGATGCTGCTGTTTTTTCATCAACACCTCTTTTAACTGCTCCGTCAACAACCTGTCCGTCCTCTTCTACACCATAAATAAAATTCTGGCGTTCTTTCTCCATAACATCGGCTTCTTTCTTAGACATTGCTCTTCTGACCAAATCCGCTCTGCCTAAAGAATATCCGCCCATCTCACGGACAATCTGCATAACCTGTTCCTGATACACTATACAGCCGTATGTTACATCAAGAATATGTTCAAGCATCGGATGCTTATACTTTACATTTCCTTTGTTGTTCTTATTTGCAACATATGTAGGTATTGAGTCCATAGGACCCGGACGATAAAGAGAAATTCCAGCAATAATATCTTCCAGAGATGTAGGTTTTAATTCTTTCATAAACTGACGCATTCCGCCGCTTTCAAGCTGGAAAACCCCATCTGTATCACCTGCGGAAATCATTTCATATACCTTAGGGTCATCAAAGCCAATGTTTCCCATATCTACGTCAATCCCGTGCTGAAGCTTTATATGATTAACCGCATCCCGTATAACAGTTAGTGTTCTCAAGCCCAAAAAATCCATCTTTAAAAGACCCAATCTTTCAATGGTGGTCATTGTAAATTGAGTTGTTATAACGTCATCATTTTTCTGCAGAGGAACATATCTCCATACAGGGTCATATGTTATAACCACACCTGCGGCGTGGGTTGATGTATGTCTTGGCAGACCTTCAAGTTCCTTGGCTGTGTCAATCAACCTTTTAACCGTTGGGTCTGAATCATACATCTCTTTAAGCTTATAGTTAACTACAAGTGCCTTTTCGATTGTCATTTTAAGCTCGTTAGGGATTTGTTTTGCAACGTTATCAACGACACCATAAGGCACATTTAAAGCACGGCCTACATCACGGACAGCAAGTCTTGCCGCCATAGTACCAAAGGTAACAATCTGGCACACCTGTTCTTCGCCGTATTTTTGGTTCACATAGTCAATAACCTCGCCTCTGCGTTCATAGCAAAAGTCAATATCAATATCGGGCATACTTACTCTTTCGGGATTTAAAAATCTTTCAAAAATAAGTCCGTATCTTACAGGGTCTACGTTTGTAATATGTAAACAATAGGAAACAACACTTCCAGCCGCACTACCTCTTCCGGGGCCGACCATAATAGAGTTTTCCCTTGCATATCTGATAAAATCCCAAACAATCAGGAAATAGTCAACATAACCCATACTCTTGATTGTTTCAAGCTCATATTCAAGTCTTTGTCTTACAGTTCCATCATCATCGGGATACCTTTCCGCCATTCCCTCATCGGCAAGCTTTTTTAAATACTCATAGGAAGTTAATCCGTCAGGAACATCAAATCTTGGCAAATGCAATTTACCAAACTCTATCTCAACATTACATCTGTCTGCAATTTTTTGAGTATTTTCAATTGCCTCGGGGATATATCCAAATAATTCTGTCATCTCGTCTTCGGATTTAAGATACAACTGGTCGGTTGTCATCTTCATTCTGTCTTCATCATCAACAGTTTTACCCATTTGAATACACATAAGAACGTCCTGATACACAGCGTCCTCACGGCGTACATAGTGAATATCGTTGGTTGCAACAAGGCTAAGTTCAAGTTCCTTTGCAAGAGCAATCAGTTCTCTGTTAAGCTTTTGCTGTTCAGGAATATTATGGTTTTGAATTTCAACAAAAAAATTATCCCTGCCGAAGATTTCTATAAATTCTTCCGCTCTTCTCTTTGCCTCTTCATAGTTATTTGAGAGGATATTCCTTGACAAAACTCCCGACATACAGGCACTAAGGGCAATAATTCCTTTACTGTGCTGTCTTAAAATCTCCATATCTATTCTGGGTCTATAGTAATAACCTTCGGTAAATCCAACAGATACCAGTTCCATAAGGTTATGATATCCCTCATCGTTCTCAGCCAAAAGAACAAGGTGATAGCTCTGTGCATCAAATTCGTGAACCTTATCAAATCGGCTCCTTGCCGCTACATATACTTCACAGCCCAGCACAGGTTTTATCCCTTGTTTTTTTGCATATTCATAAAAATCAATGACCCCGTACATATTTCCATGGTCGGTGATTGCCATAGCTGTTTGACCAATTTCCTTGGCGCGGTCAACAAGCTTTTCTATTGTTCCTTCGCCGTCAAGCAGACTATACGCCGTATGTGTATGAAGATGTGCAAAAGCCATATAACCGCCTCCTTTTTTAAAGCATATTCATTATCTTCTTCATTCTGTGATTAACCCCTGATTTACTGAGGGGCGGATTCATAAGAGCACCAAGCTCACTAAGGCTTAATGCTTTATGTTTAAGTCTTAACAGTGCAACTTCACGCAAATCCTCAGGAAGGCTGTCAAGCCCCACTGTTTTTTCAATTTCCTCTATCTTTCTTACCTGTTCCACAGAAGCCGTTATTGTCTTATCAAGGTTTGCTCCGGCACTGTTTGCCGCTCTGTTAAAATCATTGTTTATCTCTTTTTCTATTTTAATATTAAGAAGCTCCATCTGTGCCTTAAACGCACCCATATATGTGAGAAAATCCGATATCATCTCACTGTTTTTAAGATATAGAACATATTTTGATTTTCTGATAACCTGTTTAAAGCTAAATCCCGACTTTTCAAGAACCTCTGCCATATCACGGCTAAGCCCCATATATGGTGTTATTATTTCAAGATTATAATTCTTCCTTGGATCAATTACTGTACCTCCGCTCATAAACGCCCCTCTTATAAAGGCACGTCTGCAACATTCTTTTTCAACCAAGTCAGGTTCAATTCTATACCTTACAACTCCTGTTTCCGCATCTATCAGCCTGAAATCGTTGAGAAGCTGCATAATATAGGTTATATCAACATTTTCTGCTGTATATCTGCCTGTCCCCTTGGCTGTCTGATTAACCAACGGTTCCATACCATTTTTTCTGCCAAGGGCAACATAACAGCTTAAAACATCCTTATTTTCAGTTACAAACTGAATTGAATTTCTGTTTATTGCCGCACCAAATAAAAGCATCCCCGCATATTCAGCACGGTCACAGCAGGAAAGCATATTATCAAGCTTATATAATTCTTCCTTTGTTTCTTCTGAAAAAGTTTTCATATTTTATACACCTTTTTGAATATCTCTATGAGAAATCAAAACATTATGCCCCGACTTATGAATTTCTTTATACAGACCTTCAGCAATGGTTACGCTTCTGTGATGTCCGCCTGTACAGCCTATTGCGATTACAAGCTGAGATTTACCTTCCTTAATGTAATTAGGAATAAGAAACTCAACCATATCTGTCAGCTTTTTTAGAAATTCAACGCTTTGAGGACTGTCCATAACATAATCTCTTACACAGGTTTCAAGTCCCGTATGTTCCCGAAGTTCAGGAATATAAAAAGGATTTGGCAAAAATCTTACATCAAAAACCAAATCTGCATCAAGGGGAATGCCATACTTAAAACCATATGAAACTATATGAATTATCATTCCCTCAAACTCACGTTCACCGCCATATATAGAAGTAATATGCATTTTAAGCTGAGATGTTGAAAGGTTTGAGGTATCAATTATATGTGTTGCCTTATGACGGATTTCATCAAGTATAAGCCGTTCTGTGCGAATACCATCAATTATTCTTCCACCTGTGGCAAGAGGATGACTTCTTCTTGTCTCTTTATATCTTTTTATAAGAACATCATCCGATGCCTCAAGAAAGAGAATTTCATATTCATAACCAAGTTCGGTTAACTGTTCCAAACTTCCTGCTAACTGTTCAAAAAGCTTTCCGCCTCTGATATCGCAAACCAATACAGCTGTATCATTGGGATTTGACGCACGATGATAAATCTCTGCAAATTTAGGAATAAGTTCCGGAGGCATATTATCAACACAATAATGACCCAAATCTTCCATAGCCTTTACAACCTGAGATTTTCCTGCACCCGAAAGACCTGTAACTATAATAAACTTCATTTTTGTTTCCTCCAACCGGAAAATAATTAAAATTCTCCTATCATCTTTACTTCTGTATGAAGGTCAAATCCTGACATTTCCTTAACCTTTTCCTGAACCTGACGGATAAGTTCACACATCTCTGCCGCAGTTGCTCCCTTATCATTAACCAAAAATCCTGCGTGCTTTTCCGAAACGGAAGCACCGCCAACTCTGTAGCCCATCAATCCTGCATCCTGAATAAGCTTACCTGCAAATGCCCCTTCAGGACGTTTAAATGTACTTCCTGCACTGGGCAGATTAAGAGGCTGTTTTGAACTTCTTCGCTGAGCAAAATCATCCATCTTCGCTCTTATTCCTGCTTTATCGCCTTTTTCAAGGTTAATGGTACAGCCTGTTATAACCCAATCAGGATTTTGAGCAAAAATACTTGTTCTGTAACCAAACATACAATCATCACACTTAATTGTATTTTTTTTGCCCTTTTCATCAAAATAGGTTACTGTATCAACCACGTTTTTCATTTCTCCGTCATAGGCTCCTGCATTCATAAAAAGTGCTCCGCCCAATGTTCCTGGGATACCTGCTGCAAATTCAAGGCCTGTAAGACCATTATCCAATGCAATTTTAGCAAGTTTTGAAAGCTTTATTCCGCTTTGAGCAGACAATGTATTTCCGTCTGCCAGACATTCTGCAAATTCATTGCCTAATTTTACAACAACACCTCTTATTCCTTTGTCTGCAACAAGTATATTAGAGCCATTTCCTATTATAATATAAGGAAGCTGTGTTTGTCTGAGCATCTTCAAAAGTCCCTCTAACTGGGTTTCATTTGTCGGTTCTGCCAAAACATCTGCCGGACCTCCAATTCTAAATGTGGTATGCTTACTCATAGGCTCATCAACCAACATCATAGAAGGGCTTACTATTTCCGATATCAATTTAAGATGGGATTGCGTTATCATCCTCTTCCTCCTAACCTCTTAATTCCTTTAAATAATTCTCAAATCTTTCTGCGTTTAAATTCATAATTAACTCTTCAGGAAAATCAGCTTCTTTGAGAACTTCTATAGCATCATCAAACACACCAACCTGATAACTGTTATGAGCATCTGAACTAACAACAATCTTTGCACCAATTTTTTTACAGGTTTTGGCAATATTCAAGCAATTTTCTCTACAATCGCCGCGAACTGCAAAAGAGTGATTGTTTATCTCTATGCATTTATTATTTGCTTTAGCAAATTCAATAACCTCTTCGTGATTATAGGGAAATAACGGATTTCCGCTATGCCCCAAAACAACGACATAGGGATTTTTTATAACATTAATCCATGTTTTAGTATGTTCCTCAACCGTCTTTGGAGCATAACAGGGACGGTGGATTGACGCAACAACCATCTCCATTCTTGGAAGCAAAAACTCCGGAATATCAAGATGTCCTTCAACATCTAAAATATTTGCTTCAACGCCCTTTAACAGACGTACCCCATCAACTTCATCAGGGAGTTCGGACATTGTTTGAAAATGCCATATATGTGCCGAATCAGGCAATGCCGGAGCATGGTTTGTCATACAAACCATTTGAAGTCCTCTTTTTTTTGCCATAGCCAAATTTTCTGCTATTGTTCCAAATGCGTGGTTACTGCAATTTGTGTGAGTATGTGTATCTACAAGTATTTTCATTTTTTCTCCTTAGTAATTGTTAAATCTCATCGTCTGCCATCATTGAACTAACGTGTTCTGTTAATCGTCTGTTAAGTTCCTCTGCTGCGTTATAACCAAGCTTCTTTTGTCTGTTATTCATTGCAGCAACCTCAAATATAACCGCAAGATTTCTGCCGGGGCGAACAGGAATTGTAAGGGATGGAATATCAAGGCCTAAAATATTTGTAAATTCATCAACCAATCCCAACCTATCATATTGTTTTCCGTGTTCCCAAGCCTCTAAGTGAATAATCAAATCAATCTTTTCAGAGTCTTTAACAGCACCCATACCAAAAATATTTTTAACATCCACAATACCAATACCGCGGATTTCGATAAAGTGCTTGATTATATCAGGTGCAAAACCAACCAACGATTTAGAAGACACCTTCTTTATCTCAACTGCATCATCTGCCACAAGACGATGACCTCTTTTGATAAGCTCAACTGCCGCTTCGCTTTTACCAACTCCGCTGTCACCCATAATAAGTACACCTTGACCATAAACCTCAACCAAAACACCATGACGGGTTATCCTTGGGGCAAGCTCAATATTAAGATAAGGATTTAACGTACTGGTAAAATACGATGTTGAATGAGGCGAACGTAAAACCGCTGTATCATATTTCTCGGCAAGTTTCATCATTTCAGATGGCGCATTTCCGTTTCTTGTTAATATAACAGCCGGAACATTTTGTTCAAAAACCTTTTCCAGACAATTATACCTTTCTTCAGATGTAAGGGTGGCAAGATATGTGTTTTCAACCATTCCAAAAATCTGAATACGATTTTTATCAAAATAATCAAAAAAACCTATTAACTGAAGTCCCGGTCGGTTAAGGTCAGCTGTTTCAACCAAAACCTTACGCTTAGGATAATAGAGCTTTTCCAGTTTCATTTCGTTAACTACCTTGCTTAGCTCAACGCTGAATTTTTCTGTTTGCATATCTTTCTTCTCCTTATATTCATTTAATCGAAAAATATTCAAATATTTGAATTTATAAAACCGTTACTGAACATATATTCTATTATACTATTAATATTAAGTTTTTGCAAGAAAAATTAAAAACCTTTATAGAGTAAAATACTTGATTTTAAGGGAAAATAATAAAAAATAAAAATAATTTAATTTTTTTCAAAAAAAAGCTTGCATTATTACTTACTTTCTGTTATAATAGTTCGAGTTGAATTTAGTTTTATGCTATTAAGGAGGTGTATCTATATGGCAAAATGCGAAGTTTGCGGAAAGGGCGTTACCTTTGGTATTAAGGTTTCTCACTCACACCGTAGATCAAATAAAGCTTGGAAGCCAAACGTTAGACGTGTTAAAGCAATCGTTGACGGTACTCCCAAGAAGGTGTATGCTTGCACAAGATGTCTTAGATCAGGTAAGGTTAATCGTGCTGTATAGTTTTGCACTTTCATTGAGTTAAAAAAGCTTTAAAAAAGGTGATGCTTTTGCATCACCTTTCTATTTTAACTCAAGCTTTTCATCAACTTCAGGAGCAAAAACCTCATTCATCATAAATATCCGAACATCATCTGCATCTTTTCCGTCTTCTGCAAGCTTTTCTAATATTGCAATTTTATGGGAATGTTTGGGAACTGTTATTCTTGTTGATGAAATTCCCATTAATACCCCATCTTTGTAATAAGCAAAGTACACATCATACTTTTTTTCATTTTCTGTGTGATTGGATATTGACATTTTTAATCCATTTTCAATTGCTTCCCTTGCTGTGAATTTATCAACGTGAAAAGCACCTTTTAAAATTGGTTTACCAATAGTTATATCTTCTATATCCTTTTCAAAATCATATTCTGTCATAACACTATCATCGTGATGTGCATACCATAAAAGCTTATCATTTTTTATATCAAGACCGAGTTTATAGTCCTCTACATCAGAAATAGACGATTGTGCAATCTCTTTTATTTCATCAGTTCCAACATTATACTCATAAATACTGTTCGCTACATTTGGTTCCCAACAGTAAAAAAAGAGTTCTCCATCGTGATACTGCATAAAGCATTTTTTTGCATTAACACTGAATTTCTTTATTGTTTCCTCCGTACTTCCATCAAAATTTGAAAATATCAACTCAGGGGCTCTGTAATATAATTTTCCATCTTTCTTCTGTAAGTATTTTATATAATAAAATCCTCCGTTTTCATAAACAAATCCCGATACAACATCTTTATCCCCACTAAACGGGTATCCTGTTTCATATTTTTTACTGTCACAAACCACATCAGTTTCTGCCCAACCATAATGTGAATCGTCATACAAGTCATTTTTTCCGTTTCTCATTGTTTCGTCAGAGAGAAGAAAATAATCGTGGTCAACATAACCGGAAGCACCTCCACCAATAAATTCCGGGTCATCCCAAGTTGCATCAATATGATACCACTTATCATCAAGCTTAACTCCGTTCCATGCATGTTTCATGGCATTACTTGTGAAACAGATACAATCAATATCAAGGTGATTTAATAAATATTTAAAGGCAAGTGCATAACCGCTGCACACCGCAACCTCGTTAACTAATGCTGCATAAGCTGAATGAGTAATCATATCATAATTTCCTTCACCCTTATAGATCTCCATATCATAGGTTACATTCATAACAAGA
>JAZUMJ010000030.1:0-3095 GCA_045603605.1 Ructibacterium sp.
GAATTTAAAAGGGAACGTAAAAAACTCCACAAAAACACAATATCTTTCAAAAATAGCCACACAGAAACAGTGATTCTACGTTGTTTTTTTGTGTGGCTATTTCTTTTTATTCGTGTGCATTCGATATTAAAAATACTTTCCGGAAGGAAATTCATTTATTTTACCAAGTAAAAATTCTTGTAAAATTACAGCATCTGCTATACTTATTTTACCATCGCCATTTGTATCAGCTGCGGCTTTTTTTGTATCAGCAACGGATAAATCTAAAATTATCTTACGCATAACAATAAAATCATATACATCAATTGACATATCAGCAAATACATCTCCAACGAGGGGATGCTGTGCAGGTATATCTTCTTTTTCTGTATAATAATATTCAGGTTCATCGACTTCCTTGAAGTTTACACGAAAATAATCCATTGAGCCATTCATTTCATCAGCAAGAAGATAAAGTGCATCCTCGGATATAAAATCAACAGGTTCTGTTGAAAAATTATCCGAAATCGTTTTTTTCTCGCTGCCGGAATTTATTGTAAGTTTAGCTTTACCATCAGAAATTACAACACTGACAGTAAACCATTCTCCAACTTTATAGCAATTTTTAAGGACAACAGATTCATCATTTCCTTTAAGAGTGATGTTTCCATTCTCAGCTGTAAGTGTAAGTTTTTTATCAGAAGTTCCAAAACGGAATATCTCATTTTTACCATTGTCACGGAGGAGAATAGCCGTCTGATAATTTGCATTATGAAGTGCAGCATATGAACTGTCAGTTATGAGATACTGATTGCCATTAAAAGTAAGCACACCTTTTCCGCTTGTTTTCTTCTCATTCCAAATTGGTGCATTTACAGCAATGCCGTAGGTAGATGTATAAGTGTCAGATGCTATCATAGAACTATCTGTGTTAAATTCCAAACCTGCATACTGACCGTCAGTATATGGTCGGCTGTTTACATATTTATCAGGACTTGTCCAGCCATATACCGAGCCTGCATTTATTGTTCTGCTTGAATCATCATAATAATCTCCGTCGGGCATTGATTGTCCTGTTGCCGTACCTTTTACCATGCAAAATGCAGCACCTTTTACTGTTGCATTTGCATTTACTATATAATTATCATAGACAAGACCGCTTTCAATTACTCTGCCATTTTCTGATACAACTGCATTTCCCATAACCCCTGCATTATCTGCAATTATAGCATTATCCATAATTTTTGCTCTTTCAGCTACTACAGCATGACCTGTAACAACAGCATTGCCTGATATTTCAGCATTACCTGTGACAGTTGCGTATCCATCAATTACAGCATTTTCACTGACTCTTGCATATCCCAATACTTTTGCATTTTTTCCTACATACGCTGTAGAATCTACCTTAGCTGTGGCAGCTACAAATCCACCACCATTAGGATGAAATCCACCTTGCGTCATTCTGCTGTCAGGCTGTGTATGAAGTATTTGGGCTCCATTTATTTCAACTGCATAAGGGTAACGTGTCTTGCTCAGAAAAGGGCGATTATTCTCATCAAACTCACCCTCGGCATAAGCCCATGGAACACCATTCAATTGAAATGTATCTGAATCCGGAGTTGCTGTTACAACTATATATGCTTCTTTGTCTGTTGTACTGTCGTATTTTACAGAAATAGTTTCTTCTGCTTTGAAAAGGTCTGAATATCTTGTTTTTCCTTCTTTTGACTCAATTACAATACAAGCTCTCCAGTCTGCACCTTTTACATTGGTCAATGCATTAAGGGTTACAGAAATATCACCGTTTTTCGCTTCCAATGGGATAATATTAACACCAAATTGCTGAGGTGCTCTTTCTGTAGGAACGATATAATAGTTTTCTTTTTTACTGCTTTTGTCAGGAATAGTGAAGATTTCTCCCCAGTTCCATTCTCCACGCTGCAAAAGCTGATTTTGTCTTGCTTGATAATTTTCTTTTTTCTTTAAATCCAAAGTAGCAAGACGTTTTGCATAATGCCCAAGAGTTTCTTTTAAATCTGCCCCGGAAACTCGTTCTATTTCAAGATAAGGATATTCGTCACGTTTTCCTTGCTGCATAAGTTTTTTCATAAAATCCTTGCCATAGCCAGGCAAATTATCAGGATTTTCTGTCAGATACTGAAGAAATGCCCAGGATGCATAGTTATCTCGTCCAAGAATAGGTGTAAAACATAAGTTTTTCATATATGTTTCAAAATAGTCGGTACCACTTGCAAGGTCAGTAACCCAGGGCTGATAATAATCTGAATATAAAAACTGCTCACGATACCAATTGGCAATTGCTTCCCACCATGCTTGTACGTATTTATTTTCATTCCATCCAAGCTGATGTGCAGTAACAACATGTCCGAATTCATGGGGAAGTACCCAGGATGGATTAGGAGTGTTGTTCATCGCTCCAACACAACAAAACATGAAAGCATAACCTTGGCTATCATATCCCATATATGCCCAATCGTCAGTGAAGGGAGTAAGACCTGTACCTGATATATAGAAATTTACCTTATACTTATTTCCGTCACGCAATGATAGATTAACCGACTGTGTAGGAGGTTCCATTGAAAGCTCTTTCATATATACATTCCAGCACGCTTCAAGGTGCTTGGCGTTTTCTTCAAGAAATTCTTTTGTTATCTTTGCAGAGTCGGTACCGTTTTTGCCCCATATAAACTGAAAATGCTCTGATTCCCAACGATTTACATCTTCGTTGGCACACCATATATCCCTTGTCATCAAATTTTCTTCTGCATTGGCTGTAAAATGAATCTTGGGCATTTCATATTCCGTAAATGGTACAGAACATAACCCCATTGCAGAAGATAAAATAAACGCTGTTGTTTTTTTGAAAACGGATTTCATGATAAACCTCCTTATTTAATTTCAGATATAACTACCTACATTATATCATTCAATCCTATTAAAGTCAAATGAATTTAGATTTAATAAATTAAGGCAAAGCAACTATAATCAGCATAATATTCAACTAAATCTTGCAATAAAAAAGCTGATGTGATATAATTGACATAGTTGAAATAGAAAAAATACCAATCAGGAGGTAAAATATGTCGCAAAATGTA
>JAZUMJ010000031.1:0-38360 GCA_045603605.1 Ructibacterium sp.
AGGAGAAGCCTAGGTTGAGCCTTCCCCTTGAGGGGAAGGTGGCGGCGTTAGCCGTCGGATGAGGTGTGTGTAAAGTTTTAAATATTACAGTTCTTCCTGAAGGTGTTCCCACTCCTCCATACATTCTTCTATCTTTATGGAATTTTCGTTTATCTTCTCTGTTTTTTCAGCTGCAAGCTGATAATCAGAGTACACTTCTTCGGTTGCAAGTTCTTCCTGAAGTACTGAAATTTCTTCTTCAAGTTCTTCAATCATCTGCTCAAGCTCTTTTATACGGGCTTTACGCTGAACCTCCAAACGTCTTTGTTCCTTACTCCTGTACGAAGAATTATTGTTTTTAGGTTTTTCTTTTGGAACTTCCTCTGCCTTTTTCTGTGCAAAAAACTGTTGACGCTGAACATAATAATCATAGTTTCCATCATAGATTATTACTCCGTCTTTTGTCATTTCAACAATTCTGTCGGGAATTTTATTCAGCAAATATCTGTCATGGGATACAAATATCAAAGTGCCATCATATTCCGATAACGCTTGTTCCAAAACCTCTTTGGAACTTAAATCAAGATGGTTTGTAGGCTCGTCAAGGAGCATAACATTTGACTTTTCAAGCATTAAAATACACAAAGCAAGCTTTGCTCTCTCTCCGCCGCTTATAACCTTAACAGGTTTGAAAACATCCTCTTTTGTTAAAAGAACACTTCCCAAAACCTTTCTTATTTGTGCTTCGGGAATATGAGGAAATCTGTCCCATAATTCATCTATTGCCAGTTTTTCAGGGTCAAGGTTTAGATTTTCCTGTTCATAATAGCTTACGCTTGTATTTTTACCCCATACAAAATCACCTTTATTATGAGGAATAATCCCCTGAACAGTTTTCAAAAATGAAGATTTGCCTATACCATTTTCCCCAATAATGGCTATACTCTCACCACGTTTAATATCAAGATTGATATTTTGGCAGAGAACCTTTTCTTCGTCACCCACGATAACTTCCAAATTATCCGTTTTTAAAACATCCTTATAGGATTGTTTAACAGTTTCAAAGCGAAGTTTAATCTGCTTTAAATCTCCATCAGGCTTTTCAATAATCTCCATATTCTCAAGCATTTTCACTCTTGATTTAGCACTGTTGGAGGTCGATGCACGAGTAATATTCTTATCAACATATGTTTGGAGTTTTGCAATTTCCTCTTGCTGTGCCTCATATTCCTTTTCAAGACGGGTTCTGTTTTCGGCTTTCTGTTTAAGATAGGCTGTATAATTACCTTTATAGGAAGTAACCCTTCCTCTTTCAACCTCGAAAATTTGTTCTACTATCCTGTTTAGAAAATATCTGTCGTGAGATACAACAAGTATTGCTCCGTTATAACCCAAAAGATATTCTTCAAGCCAGCTTAAGGTCTTAAAATCCAGATGGTTAGTAGGCTCATCCAATATAAGGAGTTCAGGCTCTTCAAGCAAAAGTCTTGCAATGGCAAGTCTTGTTTTTTCACCACCGCTTAGTGTATTTATAGATGTATCTAAATCCTTTTCCATAAATCCCATACCATTAAGTATAGTTTTTATCTTTACATCAATCTGGTATCCGTCACGGCTGTCAAAATAAGCCTGTTTTTTTGCATATTCTTCGGAGATACGTTTATATTCTAAAGAATTATGGTCATTAAGCAATGACATTTGTTTTTCAAGTTCACGAATTTTTCTCTCTGTTTCAAGAACATCAGAAAAAACCTTACGCATTTCTTCAATGATTGTACTCTCTCTGTCCAACCCTGAATTTTGCTTAAGGTAACCAAGGCTTAACCCGTCTTTGCGGTATATTTCACCGTCGTCGTGGTCAAGCTCTCCTATTAAAATATTGAGCAGGGTGGATTTCCCTGCTCCGTTGACACCAATAAGTCCGTAACGTGTCTTTTCCTCTATGGTCAAAGACACATTACGCAAAATCTCCTTACCGGAAAAACTCTTGTTAATTTGATTAATTGAAATCAGCATTATTCAAAATTATATCCCATATCAATCATTTTCTTGTTTATTTCAGCAAGAGCAGCTCTCTTTGCAGGAGTATGCTCTTCGATACTCTTATGAACAATCTCAGGAGCGATTATATCTCTGTGCTTTAAAACTGCACCAATCATAATCATATTTCCCAATGTATCATTTCCTGCCTCTGCTGCCATCTGCTTTGCAGGAATATATACAACATCAACATCATCTCTTTCAACCTTTTTATCAATTAAAAAGCTGTCAAGAACAATCAATCCGCCAGGACGAACTGTGTTTTCAAATTTTTCAAGAGATGGCTTGTTCATAGCAACAAGGATATCAGGTGCTGTAATTACAGGCGAACCAATCGGGTTATCGGATACAATAACTGAACAGTTACATGTTCCGCCACGCATTTCAGGACCATATGAAGGAAGCCATGAAATCTGCAAATCATTATCCATTCCTGCATAAGCCAATGTTTTACCTGCAAACAATATACCCTGACCGCCGAAGCCTGCCAAAAGAATTCTTTGTATCATTATCTTCCTTCCTCCTCTCTGCGGTCACAGTAAACTCCCAAAGGATACTGTTCCATCATATTTTCACGAAGCCAATCAAGTGCCTCTTCAGGGCTCATTCCCCAGTTAGTAGGACAGGTTGACAAAACTTCAATCAATGAAAAGCCTTTTTTGTCTATCTGGCACTGGAACGCCTTTTTAATAGCAGCCTTTGCCTTTTTGATATTAGGAACACTGTCTACTGCAACTCTTTCAATATATGTTGCACCCTGGAGAGTTGAAAGCATTTCTGAAACTCTAACAGGATAACCCTGATTTTCAATCTTTCTTCCATAAGGTGTAGTCTGTGTTACCTGACCAACCAATGATGTTGGTGCCATCTGTCCGCCGGTCATACCGTAAATCGCATTGTTTACGAATATGATAGTAATATTCTCTGAACGGGTTGCAGCGTGTACTGTTTCAGCAGTACCGATTGCAGCAAGGTCGCCATCTCCCTGATATGTAAATACAACATTATCAGGATTAACACGTTTTATACCTGTTGCAACAGCAGGGGCACGGCCGTGAGCTGCTTCCTGCATATCACATTCATAAAAGTTATAAGCCATAACGCTGCATCCAACGGGAGCAACACCAACGGTTTTTCCTTCGATACCAAGTTCATCTATTACCTCTGCAACCAAACGTGTGATTATACCATGTGTACATCCGGGGCAGAAATTTGTTGTCACATCACTAAGAGCGTGTGGTCTGTCAAATATAGTTTCCATTACAATTTCTCCTTTCCCTTATTTAATATACTTCTTTGCCTCTTCAACGATTGCATCCTCTTCAGGAATCATACCGCCGGTTCTGCCGTAGAAGTATACAGGTTTCTTTCCGTTAACAGCAAGCTTAACATCCTCTACCATCTGTCCCATACTCATTTCAACTGTCAAAAATGCCTTTGCTGTTTCTGCACGTTTTGCAATTACTTCGGTAGGGAATGGCCAAAGTGTAATAGGACGGATAAGACCGGCTTTTACACCCTGTTCACGAAGTGTATTTACAGCAGACATTGCAATTCTTGCAATAGTTCCGTATGCAACGAGAATAACGTCTGCATCCTCTGTTAAATACTCCTCAACCTTTACTTCTTCCTTTTCAATCTTTGCATAACGCTTATATCTCTCCACGTTTAAATCTTCCAATTCGTTTGGAGTAAGATAAAGGGAGTTTATGATATTCTTTTTACGTTTCATTCCTGTTCCTGTTGTAGCCCAAGGCTTTTCAGGAAGACTATCCATAGAACGTTCTTCGTTAAAGGAAACAGGCTCCATCATCTGACCAAGCATACCGTCACCAACAATCATAACAGGCATACGATATTCATCAGCTTTATCAAATGCAGTTTCAACCATATCTGCCATTTCCTGAACTGAATCGGGAGCGTATACAAGCAGACGATAGTCACCGTGTCCGCCGCCCTTTGTTGTCTGGAAATAGTCAGACTGAGCAGGCTGAATACCACCAAGACCGGGGCCGCCTCTTACAATATTTACGATTACGCAAGGCAGGTCTGCTCCTGCTATGTAAGAAATACCTTCCTGTTTCAAGCTGATACCGGGGCTTGAAGAGCTTGTCATAACACGAGCTCCTGAACCTGCTGCACCATATACCATATTAATTGCAGCAACCTCGCTCTCTGCCTGTAAGAATGTACCTCCACGTTTTGGCATCTGTTTTGCCATATATGCTGAAATTTCTGTTTGGGGAGTTATCGGATAACCGAAGAAAAATTTACAACCGCTTCTGATTGCAGCCTCCGCCAATGCTTCATTGCCTTTCATCAAGACTTTCTTTTCCATAGAATTTCCGTTACCTTTCTGCCCACGAGGATTGTAAAATTCCGACCTATCCGTGGGCGGATAAGCCTCTATGACCAACTGCTATCTCTCAACCTTGATTACGCAGTCAGGACAGATTGTTGCACAAAAAGCACAGCCAATACACTGCTCCTGATCTGAAACTGTTGCAGGGTGAAATCCCTTTTCATTAATTGTTTCAAGATCCATTATAACAATCTTCTTGGGACATACTGTTGTACAAAGACCGCAGCCCTTGCATTTGTCTGTTCTAAATGTTACCTTTGCCATAGTAAATTCCCTCCTTCTAAAACATTAAATTTATATAGAGATGAATAGGAAGCTTTTTATCCTCATATTCTTTCGGCAACTTCTCTAAATTTTCAGAAGTTCCTGTGATATAAGCGATAGGAAGTCCCAACTCATCTGATGTTTTCTCAGCCAGTTCCTGACCCTCAAGAATAATCTCAGGGGTTGTATATTCCTTTAAATGTGTATTATTAATTATTCCTGTTATGGGTATTCTGCACACAGCGGCAATTTCATTATAAGCCTCTACTGCTCCCTCCAAATCAGCAGTAAGTAATCTACGCTGATTTAGAACAAAGAACACATCTATATCCTCCTGCATAAATTGATGAAAATATCTGCCAAGAGGAATAGCTCCGTCCTCACCGCCGCCAACATCAAATATAACATAACAATCTTTATTTGTAAATACGCTGTAAATATCTGCAGGCAAAGACGGACTTTCAATATTACTGTTTGCAAACTGAGGTGCAATAACCTTTATTCCGTTATCCGTTAAAAGCTTTTCTGCATCCAAGGTTCTGAAATATGGATTAACTATATCAAAATCCACAATAACAACGTCTTTTCCCTGTTTTTTTAATTCTAAAGCATAATTAACGGCAACCTCTGTTTTACCACTGCCGTAATAGCCAACAAATACTGTTATACGTTTTGCATTAACCATATATATCTTCCTCTGTTTCTGTCTTTATAACCTTTGTTACTTTCAATGAATTTTCTTTTCCAAAGATAAGTTTAACACAAACTAATCCAAAAATCAAACCAAGTATACCGGCAATAACTGACATTCCCTCGCTTTTAAAGAACCAATAGCCCAAAACAGCAAATAAAAGCATTAAAACACTGCTTAAAATATATCCGCCAAAAGCTCCCTTGAAAAAAGATGCAGTGGGCATTTCAATCTTTACATAGTCACCTATTTTAAAACTTTTATTATCATCTGCAATGTAATCAATTACAACAGTATCACTTGGACAGCCCTTACAGCTTACGCAGTTACCTCCGCAAGCGGATTCTCTTACAACACTAACCTTAACCCTATTCCCTGAAACAGATGTAACATAACCATATTGTACCATTGACATATACTTATCGTTTCTCCTTTAATTTTTCAGCCATATCCAGCATCTCCTGAGCTGCCATATATGTAAGGTCAGTTACCTTAACTCCGCCGATAATTCGGGCAAGTTCATTCTTTCGCTCATCATCATTAAGAGTTGTAACTGTGGTTTTTGTATTATTATCATCTGAATTTTTCTCTATAAGAAAATGGGTATCTGCCATAGACGCAATCTGTGCAAGATGGGTTATACATAAAATCTGTCTCTCTTTTGCAAGCATACAAATCTTTTCTGCTATTTTCTGTGCCGCTCTTCCGCTTACACCTGTATCAATTTCATCAAACACCAATGTTTCTACTATATCCCCGTCTGCCAAAATTGATTTGATTGCAAGCATAATTCTGGACATCTCTCCACCTGATGCAATCTTTGCAAGAGGTTTTAATTCTTCACCTGGGTTACTTGAAATTAAAAACTCTACCCTGTCACAGCCCTTGGATGTATATTTCACCGAGCCGTCATCATTCTTCATAGGTTCAATCATAACACTGAACCGCATTTTTTGCATATCTAAATCTGCAAGCTCTTCCATTATATTGGTCTGCAGCTTTATTGCCGTTTTCTCTCTTGCCTCGGAAAGCTCGTTTGCAATACTGCTTAATACTTTATATTCTTTTTGCAATTCTTCCTCAAGTGCAATACGGGTTGCATCCGAATTTTCTATTTGAGAAAGCTCATTCTCGGCATTGTTTAAAAATGCCAGTATTTCTTCAACCGAGCTGCCGTATTTCCTCTTTAAATCCGATATAACAGCAAGTCTGTCCTCAATCATATCAAGTTCGCCCTGCTGATAATCTATTCTGCCTATATACGTTTTAAGTTCATGGGTTATATCCTCTAAGTCAGCAGAAATTGAGGAAAGCCCTTCATAAAATGAGTTTAGTTTCTCATCAAATGAACTTATAATCTCCATACTGCGTACGGAAGAAACTATTTTGTCAAAAGCACCTTCACGATTTTCATCGCCATAAAGTTCATCATAGGCTTCATTTGTATTTTCAACAATCTGCTCTATATGGGCAAGGTATTCACGTCTTTCTTCAAGCTCGGTTTCCTCACCGCTATGCAAGTTGGCAGATGAAATTTCATTAATTTGATAATTCAAAAGGTCAATTCTGCGTTCCTTGTCTGTTTCATCAACTATAAGACTGCTAAGCTTTTCTTCTATATCCTTAACCTTTTTATACTGGTCATAATATTTATTAAGAAGTTCAGTATGGTTTCCGTATTCATCAACAAAATATATATGAGTTTTAGGAGATAAAATACTCTGGTTATCGTTTTGACCGTGAATTGTAAGTAAATACTCCGAGATTTCCTTTAGTAAACTCAGGGGAACCTGTCTGCCGTTTACACGGCATTTACTTTTTCCGTCAACAGTTATCTGTCTGCTTATATATACAAAACCATCTTCATCATCTACGCCCATCTCCTCAAGTTTCTTTAAAACAGATAAAGATGGCTCAAATACCATATCAACCGATGCAGAGTCTGCTCCGGTTCTTATTAAATCCTTAGGTGTTCGACCGCCCAGAGCCATATTTATAGAATCTATCAATATAGATTTACCTGCTCCCGTTTCACCGGTCAGAGCATGAAATCCATCGTTAAACGAAACTGTAATACTCTCAATTACAGCAATGTTTTTAATATGGAGTTCTCTAAGCATATCTACACCTCCTCTTCAGGTTTTTAATCCGACAATTTCTCACGCAAAACATCAAAGAAGTTTCTGTTATTTGCATTCACAAGCTTTGTTCTGTACGCTGAACGACTTATCATTAAATGCTCATCCTTATCAAGAATATGCCGTCTTCGTCCGTCAACCATAACTACAACAGATGAACGGTTATTATCCGATGAAAAGATTTCAATTACATCTTCTCCGGGAAAAACAGTTGCTCTGGATTTCAGGGTATGAGGACAAATCGGGGTTATCATCATTGCATCCATTGCCGGATGCATAATTGCCCCGCCTGCAGACAACGAATATGCCGTTGAACCAACAGCCGTTGCAACTATCAAGCCGTCAGCTGAATATCTTCCTATTGATGTGTTATTAACCGATGCAGAAACATTAATCATCTTGGAGTATCCGTCACCTGATACAACAACATCATTAAGCCCAACAAATCTATCAACCTCTTCATTGTTTTTAACAATAGAACAATCAAGCATCATACAGCTTAAAACCGAGTAATTTCCGCTGAATAAAACCTCGAAAATATTATAATCGCCTTTTTCGGCCTGAGCAAGAAATCCAAGATTTCCTAAATTAATTCCGAGTATCGGCAAGTCATATTTTGCAGCATCGGGAGCAATGTTTAAAATAGAACCATCACCGCCCAAAACGATAGCAATTTCCGCCTCGCTCATAAGCTTATCCATTTTGCAGAAAACAACGTTATCTAAAGAAGTATTCTTAAATCTTTCTTCCATAAACACAGTTTTGCCATAGCCTTGGATAACAGAAATAATTCTTTTTGTTTCCATTAACTCCACATCACGCAAAACATTTGGAATGATTGCAACTTTTTGCATATTCATCACCTATCCAATATATGCGAAGCCTCTACAACTTCTTTGTAATCAGGGAAACAATCCTCCCCTTCTTTACCTATATACATAAGATACTCAATATTTCCTTCAGGACCTTTTATGGGTGAATAATCAAGTCCCAAAACAACAAAGCCAAGCTCACGGGTAAAATTCAGTACATTCTCAATAACTTCAATATGAACAGATTTATCCCGAACTACACCCTTTTTGCCAACCTTTTCTCTTCCTGCCTCAAACTGGGGTTTAATTAAGCAGACCCCATGACCTGAATTACTTAGCAAATCAAAAGCCACAGGCAGAACCAGTTTTAACGATATAAAGGAAACATCAACAGAGAAAAAATCAATCGGTTCTGCTACCTGCTGATTGGTAACATATCTTATATTTGTTCTTTCCATATTAACAACTCTGTCATCCTGTCTTAGTTTCCATGCAAGCTGACCATATCCAACATCTATTGCATAAACCTTATCAGCTCCGTTTTGGAGCATACAATCGGTAAATCCACCGGTAGATGCACCGATATCCATACAAATCTTATTCTCAAGCTGAATAGGAAAAACACTCATTGCCTTATCAAGCTTTAAACCGCCTCTGCTGACATATTTCAAAGACTTACTTCTGATTTCAATATTTTCGTCGCCGTTTATTGGCTCTCCGGCTTTTGATGCTTTTTGATTATTAATATATACCTCTCCTGCCATAATCATAGACTGAGCCATCGAACGGCTTTGAACCATACCATTTTCAACCAAAAATACATCTAAACGTTGTTTTGCCATATAATCACCTAAATTACTTTAAAGATTTTAACAATCTTTCTGCAATCTGTTTTGGACTTAATCCATACTTTAACTTTAGTTCGGCAACTGTTCCCTGAACAATAGGTTCATCGGGATATGCAAATATCTCTATCTTTTGTCCCAACAGAGCCGACAACTGCTCTCCAAATCCGCCTGTGATAACATTGTCTTCAATGGTAGCGACTATCTTTTTACCTGTTGCATAACCTAAAATTTTATCTCTATCAAGGGGTTTAACAGTTCCAATATCTACAACCTCTGCAGAAACTCCTGATTTTCCCAATATTTCTGCAGTTTCTATTGCATCAAACACAGTTGTTCCAACAGCACATATCAAAATATCTTTACCATCAGTAATTTTTCTTCCTGATATGTAATACTTATTTTCGCTGTTAAACTCCATATGCTTAACATATCCTCTGGGATAACGGATCGCAACCGGTCCCTGACAGATATTAAATGCATATTCTAACATCTGCTCAAAATCTTCACAGCTTGAAGGTGACAACACTGTAAAATTAGGCAGGGTTGTCAAATAAGAAATATCAAATACTCCCTGATGGGTTTCTCCATCATTACCTACAGGACCGCTTCTGTCAACACAGAATACAACATGAAGATTTTGCAGTGCCACATCATGTAATAACTGGTCATACGCCCTTTGCAAAAAGGAAGAATAAACTGCAAAACAAGGCACAAGTCCTGATTTTGCCATTCCTGCCGCAAAGGTAACTGCGTGTTGTTCTGCAATTCCAACATCATAAAAGCGGTCAGGGAACTGTTTTTTAAATTTATCAAGACCTGTTCCTAAGGGCATTGCCGCAGTAATTGCAGTTATTTTAGGGTTAAATGCTGCCATATAACATAACTTCTCACCAAAAAAGGCTGACCAATCAGGCTCTGTCTGTTTAACGAGAGGTTGCCCTGTTTCAAAATCAAAGCTTGATATTCCGTGAAAATAATCAGGATTTACTTCTGCAGGGGCATAACCCTTACCCTTTTTTGTTTGTATATGCACCAATACAGGTTTTCTAAGCTTTTTAGCTTGCATCAGAATGACCCTGAGTTCATCTAAATCATGTCCGTCAACGGGGCCTAAATAGGTAAACCCTAAATCTTCAAATATAACATTTTGCACTATCAAGGGTTTTAAGTTCTTTTTAAGCTTTTTAATTCCGTTCATAATCGGTCTGCCAATTATAGGAATTTTCTTTAATGCATATTTAACACCATATTTAAATTCAAAATATCTGTTGGTGTTTCGTATTTTCTTTAGCTTTTTTGAAAGACCGCCAACATTTTTTGAGATAGACATCCCGTTATCATTAAGCACAACAACAAGAGGTATTTTCATTGCTCCTGCGTGGTTAAGGGCTTCAAAAGCCATTCCGCCGGTTAATGCACCGTCACCGATTACTGCAACGGCAGTCTGTTTTTCACCTTTTAATTTTGCAGCTGCCGCAAAACCCGTAGCTGCAGAGATTGATGTTGAACTATGACCTGTATTAAATGCATCAGCCCAATCTTCTTCAGTTTTAGGAAATCCGCTCATTCCCCCAAACTGTCTTAATGTAGAAAACCTGTCTGCTCTTCCTGTCAAAATTTTATGGACATAGGATTGGTGTCCCACATCCCATACAATTCTGTCATAATTAACATCAAATACTTTATGCAGAGCAATAGTCAGCTCAACAACACCTAAGTTTGCAGCAAGGTGTCCACCTGTTTTTGATACATTTTCAATCAAAAAATTGCGAATTTCCTCGGCTAACATTACCAATTCTTCATTTGAAAAAGAAGCCAAATCCGCGGAGGTATGAATTTTTTCAATCAACATAACATACCCCCTCCTTTTCTGTCAGTTAATCGTTATCCTCTTCTTTTGTAAACTTTCTATAATCTGTAAACCCGTCTGCAACCATACCATCGCTTGGTTCAAAAACATCTTCCATCTCATCAATGGACTCAATCTTTTTACCCTCATCCTTGGGCATCATATATTCTTTCATCTTTGGATATGCATTAAAGTTAACCAAGAACGATGATACACTCAAAAGAATAAACACATCAAGCAACAATATAATAATAATCAAAAGTATCGCATACTGACCGCCGTAAACAATTGCGGCAAAAATCGAACCCAAATGTATAAGTGCCTGTATTATCAGCACCAAAACATTTGACGGAAGCTTACCAAGTGCAAACAAAAGTGAGTTTCTGTAAATATCTTTTATTGAAAGTTCAAATGTAACCATCAATGGGTAAATATACAAATGCATCATTGTATAGATAAATCCCATAATCAGTATAACATATCTGAGTGCACCTAAGATACCTGTTTGCTGAGAATAGAAAACAAGTGCAACATATTGAAGAATAAATGCAACAACATCAATTACAAATACAATCAATGATTGCTTAAAATTACTCTTCACAGAATCTTTGAAATCTGCCCAAAGCCATGCATGTTCTTCTCTTGCAAAGTTACGCATAATATAGGTAATTCCTGCTGTAGCCGGACCCATTCCCCAAAAAACAGTAAATAAAATCGTAACTATAAATCTGACAAATAAATCAATAATTACAGTAAATTGATTAAACTGTTGCTGTACGTTTTCAGCACCTTCAACTGTTTGTGATACAATCCCCATAATATCCATTTTAGAAAGGATTGTATTTGAAATCATTCCTGAAAGGAATAAAAATACTATCACAAAGGTTGGAATAAGTGCAACAGCATACAGCATATTCACCTTAGAAAAATGCCAGAACTTTCTGCCAAGTATATCCATAAACCTGAAAAAACTTCTCTTTTGAGGTTCATTTGGGTCAATCCCTTTTCCGGGTTTATCAAATGAACGTGAAAAAATACCCATTTGATTTACTCCTATTCTACAGTAATATAATTTTTAATTTCCTGAAACATCTTATATCCAATACCGTCAATTTCTATAATCTGTTCGATTGATTTAAACTTTCCGATTTCCTTTCTTTTTTGGACTATTTTTGAAGCAGTCTTTTCACCTATACCGTCTAAAAGCATAAGCTCACTTTCGGTTGCTGAATTAATATTAATCTTGTCATTAATTAAATCAAGTTCAGCCTTTTCTTCCATCTCGGTTTTAGGTGATTTTTCGTCAATCTTCTCTTCTATTCTGTTTGGCGGAATTATCGCTACCGTCCTGTTTTGATATATTCTAAGACCAACAAGATAAACTGCCAAAATAAGTATCAAGAAAGGTCCAAAACGTATAAATCTTTTCATAATTATTTATATCTTGATGAAAGTTCTGCAAAGATGTCATCCCAGGTAAGTCCCTGTTCAACAAGAACAACAGAGAGGTGATAGAGTAAATCCGCTGTTTCATACTGAACCTCAGACTTAACATAATTCTTAGAAGCAATAATAACTTCAGCTGATTCTTCTCCAACCTTTTTAAGCATTTTATCAATACCCTTTTCAAAAAGGTAGTTTGTGTATGAACCCTCTTTAGGATTTTTAACTCTGTCAACAATTACATCATATACATCGTAAAGGATTTTGGGAGAGTTGCCAAGACCTGTAGGAATTTCAACAAGCTTACCATCAATCACCTTACGATAAAAACATGATGGATTTTCAGTGTGGCAAGCCGCACCTGTTTGCTCCACCTTTAAAACAATGGCATCTCCGTCACAATCAACAAGAATTTCCTTAACCTTCTGGGTGTGACCTGATGTTTCGCCTTTTTCCCAAATTTCCTGACGGCTGCGGCTATAATATGTTGCCTTTCCTGTTTCGATTGTCTTTTTTATGCTTTCCTCATTCATATAAGCACACATCAAAACCTCACCGCTTACCGCATCCTGAGCAATAGCAGGAATTAATCCCTTTTCATCAAACTTTAAATCTTTTATAAACTCCATTTTAATTACCTCAATTCAATTTTATTTTAATGTATTAATCAGCCGGATGGCCTCTTTTAAATCAATATGTCCTGTATATAATGCTTTACCGATAATTGCACCTTCAACACCGGTTTTTGAAAGTTCTTGCAAATCCTCTAAGGATGTTACACCGCCTGATGCAACAACATCCATTGTTGTATATTCAGCCATCTCTTTCATAGCACTGACGTTTGGACCGCTGAGCATACCATCTGTGGCAATGTCTGTATATATAACAGTCTTAACGCCAATCTTCTCCATCTGTTTTGCAAGCTTGAGAGCAGATACATCACTTACTTCTTCCCAACCGCTAACTGCAACCATACCATCTTTGGCGTCAATACCCACAACTATTCTGTCCCCGTATTTCTCAACTGCCTCTTTTACAAATTCAGGATTTCTTATTGCAGATGTGCCGATAATAACTCGGTTTATGCCATTATCAAGGTATTTTTCAACTGCTGTCATATCACGGATACCGCCGCCGACTTCTATGGGAATATCCAATGCTTTTGCAATATTTACTATTGTTTCAAAGTTCGGCATATTTCCTTTTCTTGCACCATCTAAATCAACAAGATGTATGAACTCACCGCCTAAGTCCTGCCATTTAAGTGCAACCTCAACAGGATTTTCAGAAAAAGTTGATTTTTGGTTGTAATCACCCCGAACAAGACGGACACATTGCCCGTCAATCATATCAATTGCCGGATACAATCTCATTTCTTCAACTCTCCTTTAATGTTATTAATAAGGTCAATTATCTCTTCTCTGTGCAGTTTCATACTTACCCTGTTAACAACCAATCTTGCACTAAGCGGACAGATATCCTCCAAAACTTCAAGGCCATTTTCTTTAAGTGTCTTTCCGCTTTCAACAATATCTACTATAACCTCGGAAAGCCCAACCAATGGGCCAAGCTCGATAGAGCCGTTAAGTTTAATAATATCCACGGTTTGACCTTTTACCTTGTGGAAATACTCTCTGGCAATATTAGGATATTTACTTGCAACCTTCATTATGTTTCTGCCTTCAAGCTTACCCTTCATTTCAACAGGGCCGGCAACAGCCATCTTGCAAGCACCAAACCCTAAATCCAATACTTCATATAGGTCCTTACCACTCTCTAAAAGAGTATCTTTACCAACAACACCAATATCTGCCGCACCATATTCAACATAAGTGGGAACATCTGATGCTTTAACAAGTATAAACTTAAATTTACGCTTTTCGTCTGTAAAAATAAGCTTTCTGGTTTTGGTTTTCATTTCTGCAACATCAAAACCAAGTGTTTCAAAAATATCAACAGAAAGTTCTGCAAGTCTCCCCTTTGCCAGTGCAACTGTAACATATTCTTTTGCTGTTTCATCTGATTCTGACTTTTCATCTTGAAGAGCAGACATTAATCTTTCAATACTGATTGCTGCACCTGTTGCAGGCATTGCTCTTCCGAACTTTTCCATCAAGTTATCATAACGTCCTCCGGAGCAGATGGGAAATCCAACCCCGTAAGTAAAGCCTTTAAAAATAATTCCTGTATAGTAATCAAGATGAGGAACCATTCCAAGGTCAATTGATATATACTCTTCTAATCCGTTTTTACTTAGGATTTCATAAACAAGCTTCAAATTCTCCATTGCCTTATAGGATTTTTCGTTAAGGTTATTCTGATTCATAGCCTCATCAACAACGGAAATGCTGCCAAACTTTGTTGGCATATCAAGAAAGACTTTCTTTAACTCATCATCTAATTTAAGGGTATCAAGAAATTGCTCAATTGCAACAAAATCCTTATCGTTTATATATTCTCTAAGGATATCCGTCTGCTTTGCATCAAGCTTTGCCTGTTCTGCAAGACCGATAAAGTATGCAACCTGACCAATATCAATCTGGAAATTTTTAAGTCCTGCCCCTGATAATGCCTCGATTGCAATCTGTATAACCTCAGCATCTGCCTGAGCAGAATTGTCACCGATAAGCTCAATTCCTGCCTGAGAAAATTCACGCTGACGTGCCTGGCTGAATGCTTCATCATTTCTAAATGAACTTCCTGAATAGCAAATTCTCAGGGGTGGATTTTCACCAATAGATTTGGTTGCCGCCATTCTTGCAATAGATGTAGTAAAATCAGGTCGAAGTGCCAACATTCTGCCATCTACATCGAAGAATTTAAACATACTCTCAGCCTTATTGGGCGTAGCTGTATTATACACATCAAAATATTCAAATGTAGGTGTCTGCACCATTTTATAATTATGGCTTTTAAAAACATTTCTTGCAACTGTTTCTATATGAAATTTAAGGTCACACTCGTCCCATAAAATATCTGTCAATCCTTTTGGGGTATGTGAAATTCTCTCTCTTTTCAACGGTATCACTTCCATGCATATAAATTTAAACGTTCTTATTATTATATCACTACATAATCTTATCGTCAACAAAAAATTGCTCAATATTTATATTTTAGACATAAATCAATTATATATTTTTGCTGATTAAACACAAAAAGGTATTGGAAACACAAAAGGGGCTGTTTAAAAGTTAATCGACTTTTTAAACAACCCCTTCATATTAGTCGTCTATACTGTTATCTGTTGCTTTTTCAAATATTTCTTCAACTTCTTTTGATGGTGCTTTATCTATAAGTGTAACAACAATCGCTGCAATTGCACCAATAATAAATCCCGGAATAATTTCGTAAATTCCTGTAATTGCAGTAAGTGTTGAACCTGAAACAGGCAACCATAACCACGCCATATCAACAAGTGCACCTACAATAATTCCGGCAACTGCACCTTTATATGTAAATCTCTTCCAGAAAAGTGATAAAATAACGGCAGGACCAAAGGCCGCACCAAATATACCCCATGCATTAGAAACCAAATCCATAATTGCCTGAGCTGCTTTGCCCTTACTGCTTGCAATAAAGAATGCAACAACAGAAATTACTATAACGATTATACGGCTAACCCAAAGCATCTCTTTGTTTGATGCGTCTTTTCTTATAATAGGCTTATAAAGGTCACTTGCAAATGATGATGCTGCAACCAACAGCTGAGAGTCTGCAGTTGACATTGATGCCGCAATAATTGCCGCAAGGAGAAGACCTGCAATAAATGCGGGGAATACATCACGGGCAAGCTCAACAAATATCAAAGACTGTTTTCCTTCAGCCAAAAGAACAGCCGAAAGGTCAACTCCGTTTGAATATACAAACATTCTTCCAAGATATGCAATAATAATTGTTGCAGCCAAAGAAAGCACTACCCAGATGATTGCAACTGTTGCAGATTTCTTTACCATAGACGGTTTTTCAATAGCCATAAATCTTACAATAATATGAGGCATACCAAAGTATCCAAGACCCCAGCCAAGACCTGAAACAATATCCTGCCAACTTGCATTAAAGAAGTTAGCAACAAAAGCAAATTCTTCGCCATTAGGTCCTGTATAAACAGTTGAAAGTGCAGCCGGCTCAAGCTCTCTTGTAAAACCAACAACAATCGGAACAATAAGAAGTGCAGCTATCATAAGTAAGCCCTGGAAAAAGTCTGTCCAACATACAGCATTAAATCCGCCAAGGAATGTATAAACAACAACTATTGCTGCAAATATAAGCATAGCGTTTGTTCTTGAAAGCTCAGGAACAAGTGTTGTGAATACATCAGAGCCTGCAACAAAAGCAGATGCAACATAGATTGTAAAACAAACCAAGAAAACTACTGCACAAATGATACTTACCACATGGCTCTTTGATGCAAAACGATTTGAAAGATACTGTGGAAGTGTAATAGAATCCCCTGCTGCTCTTGAAAATTTACGAAGTCTTTTTGCAACCAAAATCCAGTTTGCTGCAGTTCCGATTGCAAGACCAATTCCAATCCACGCCTGACCAAAACCAAAAGCTAAAATGCTTCCCGGAAGTCCCATAAGCAACCAGGCACTCATATCCGATGCCTGAGCACTCATTGCAGTAACCCAAGGTCCCATTGCACGACCGCCAAGAAAATAATCTTTCTCGGTAACATTTTTTGATTTAACGAAAAAGAAAATACCTATAGCTATCATAGCTACAAAGTAAAGTACAAAAGCAAAAATATCCATAATTTAAAATCTCCCTTTTTTGTAATTTTTTGCACCGCTATATTCTATCACATAATTAAATAAAAATCAATAGAGAACTAAGTTTAGACTGCATTCTATACTTAGTTCTCTGTAAATCAAAATATTTTCTTTAATTCAGATAAATATTTTAAAGACTTTTTTTAATACAAATTCCTGACAAAAACATAGGCATCATTGCTTTTGAGTAAGATGTTAAAGAATATTCCCCTCTGCAAAGGCACCAATCATATATTAACGCTCTTTCGCTCATAGCATAGAGCTTAACAATCTCGTTTGCTGTCATATCGTCTGTAAGTTCACCTTTTTCCTGACCCTCTGCAACAATCTTTCTTAACAACTTATAATATAATCTTTTGTTATCTAAAAGATGCTTTTCCCCTTTTGTTATAAGCTGTGTAGAATAAAGCCTTGTCAAAAGGTCGATATCAATTCTGTCCTCTATCATAGAAAACAGTTTATTGTTTAAATATAAAAGCTTTGTTATGCTGTCTGTTTTACTCTCAAGGGTTCCTTGAAGCTTTGCATATTCTTCATCAAATATGTAAGACAACGACCCTAAAAGTGCATCTTTTCCCTCGAAATAATGATAAAACGAACCCTTGGAGGTTCCGGATTTTTCTATTATCTCTTCAACTGTGGTATCTTCATAACCTTGTTCATAAAACAAATCCCAAGCTGCGTTAATAATTCTGCCTTTTGTATTTCTATCATTTTTCTTAGACATTATATCACTTCCATTTATATTCCATAGTAACGTGAATAACTCCCTCTTCGAGAAATTCATCGGATATGACCTTAAATCCAAACTTTTCATAAAACCCAATTGCATGTTTTTGGGCGTGGAGTATAATTCTATTATAAATCCTTTCATTTTTAATCTGCAAAAGACTTCTTTCCATAAGTTCTCTGCCTATCCCTTTTCCGTGTTCAATAGTCAACACACGTCCAATGGAAAAAGTGTTTAAATCATCTTCGCATTCAAAAGCTCGTAAATATGCAATAACTCTTTCATTATCTTTAAAAAAATAATGAGAACTTTTATAGTCTATATCATCCATATCCTGACATATAATCCCCTGTTCAATCAAGAAAACTTCTGCTCTCGATTTTAAAATTTCATATAGTTCATTTACAGATAACTCCGAAAACTTCTTAACAAAAAACTCCATAACCTACCTCAAATAAACAAAATATATTATAAATAAAAAAGCAGAAACGGATTTAACATTTCTGCTTTTTGAGTTTAATTTTATTTTGCAGCGGCAGACTTCTTGCTCTTTACAGCAGAATCTCTCCAATATGCCCACAATGGACCTGAAACAAATACTGAAGAATAGAAACCAACCAATATACCAATTATAATCGGCAATGAGAAAGCCTGAATTGACGGTACACCCAAAATATAAACCATACCAATTGTCAACAATGTTGTAATTGTTGTATTGATAGATCTTGAAAGTGTCTGCCAAATACTCTTGTTTGCAATCTCGCCATAAGTTTCTTTTCTTGCGTGACGTGTGTTTTCTCTGATTCTATCCATAATAACGATTGTGTTGTTAATAGAATAACCAAGAACTGTCAACACTGCAGCAATAAAGTTTGTATCTACGCTCCACTGAGTAATAGAGTATAAACCTAAGAGCAACAATACATCGTGAACAAGTGCAAGTACAGCAACAACACCTGATGTAAATTCAAAACGGAATGTTACATAAAGCAAAATTGCAATACAAGCCAAGATTGACATCCAGATTGCAGATCTTGCAAGTTCACGTCCTGTTGAAGGAGAAACTATATCCTGGTTTTTAAGTGTAACACCTGTATAAGTTACAGCTTCTTCAGCAGAAGCCTCTGTTCCCTCTTCTGTTGCTTCAGGAGCAGTTGTTTCAGCCGGTGCAGCACTTTCCTCTGTAGCAGCCTCTTCTGTTGCCTCAGGGTTTTCTTCTGCATTTTCAACCTTTGTGCCGTATTTTTCATTAAGAGCAGCAGTAATAGCCGCAATTTTGTTCATTGAAAAATCTGAACGTTCTTCATCAGTCTGGAGTGCATTATCAAAACCGAATTTAATAATTACTTCATTTCCTGATTGCTGAACAGATGAAGGGCTCTGGGTATCACCCAATGCTTCATTAACAATAGAAGTTACATCAGCAACAGAAAACTCACTGTCGATTTGGTATGTTACTGCCATACCGCCTGCAAAGTCTGTATCAAGATTAAATCCACGCAAAACTAAGGAAGCAATGGAAACTATTATTAATACAGCAGCAATGCCTAAAAATATGGGTTTCTTTTTAACAATATCAAACATTAGGCTTTGCCTCCTTTCACTGCTCCAACTTCATCTTTCTTTTTGCTAACACCATAGAACCAAGTGTTCTTTACATTCATACCAATCATCTGCTTAAGCAAGAACTTTGTAACAAATATTGCAGAAAGCATAGAAACAACTATACCGATAAACAATGTAATACCAAAGCCCTTAATTGTACCTGTTCCAAGGAACCAAAGGATTAAAGCAGAAATTATTGTTGTGATATTTGAGTCAACAACTGCTGATAATGCACGGTTAAAGCCTGCATCAACTGCACTTCTTACAGTCTTACCAAGACGAAGTTCTTCCTTAACACGTTCAAAAATAACAACGTTTGCGTCAACTGCCATACCCACAGATAAGATAATACCTGCAATACCGGGAAGTGTAAGATTGATGTGGAAGTTTGCAAGTATAATAAACACAATTGAAATATAACCAATAAGTGCGATATCAGCCATAAGACCTTGTAATCTGTAAAGCAAAAGCATAAACAAGAGAACCAAAATCAAGCCAATGATACCTGCTTTTACAGCATTGCTCAAAGCTTCGTCACCAAGAGTTGCACTTACGGTACGAACCTCAACCTGTTCCAATGAGAAAGGCAGCTTACCTGATTTAATATTTGCTGCAAGTGAATTTGCCTCTTCAGGAGTAAACTCACCTGTAATTATACAATCATTGCTATCAATCTTTTCCTGAACTCTTGGCATTGAAATGGGAACACCGTCCATCATAATTGCAATGAAGTTCTGTCCATCAGGCTGACCTGCCAAACGGCCTGTTGCCTCAGCAAACTTTGTTCTGCCTTCGTCTGAAAGCTCAAGACTGATAAAATATGAACTCTTAGTCATACCCTGCTGAGTTTGACCGTATTCAACTGTTGCGTTAACAACCTGGTCACCGCTCATTACCTCTGCACCTGTCGGGTCAGCAAAAATAAGCTGAGCAGTTGCACCAAGAGTTTCAACAGCTGTCTGAGAATCCTGAACATCAGGAAGCTCAACTCTTACCTTATCAAGACCTTGTCTTGTAAGAGTAGCCTCTGTGTAACCTTGGCTATCCAATCTTGTACGGAGCATACTAACAACTGTATCCATATCCTCATCGGAAGGATTTTCAGCCTGTGCTTTGTATACAATAACCGTACCACCCTTTAAATCTAGACCCTGAGTAATTCCATCTTCATCAAGAATACCGGGAAACCGAACCTTGTCCGTGATGTCAAGTCCATAAAGACCAACATAGAAAAGTGCAGCAATTACAAGAATAATAGCCACAAATTTTACAATACTTCTGGACACTTTTTCTTCCTCCTTTTTGTAAGCTATGCTTACATAAATTATGTGTAATGTAAGTTAAATTCCGATATTTATATCGGCTAATAATTTTACAATATGATGTATTTAACGTGCAAAAATTACAATTTACACACTATAACTTGTCTATTATAACCTTTGAATTATAATTCGTCAAGAGAAAAATATAAATTGTTATATTTTTTTAATTATAAACCCAATTCAGCTTCTACCGCCTTTGCATACAAACTGCACTCCACACGCTTTCTTTGCAGTTTACAGCTGATTTCGTGAGGCTCATTTATATCGCCGTTAAGAAGACAAGCATTTGCCATACATCCACCACTGCAATAGAACTTCGCAAAACAATCTCTGCATTTTGGCTTTGTATAAACATTACAGGATTCAAATTTATTTCTTATATCAGAATTTATTTCTTCTGAATCAAGATTTCCCATTCGATACTCCTCTGTTCCAACAAATTGGTGACATGGATATATATCTCCGTTAGGTGCAACAGCAAGATACTCACAACCTGCACCGCATCCTGATAATCGTTTAATAACGCAAGGACCTTGTTCTAAATCTATCATAAAATGAAAAAAGTTAAATCCATTCCCGTTTTTCTTTCTTTCAAGATATTCTTCGACAAGATTTTCATATTCTTCGTATAATGCAGGTAAATCCTCTTCACGCAATGAATAGTCAACCTCAGGTTCACTTACAACCGGCTCAACAGATGTCTGTTTAAAACCCAAATCAGCCAAATGAAGAACATCCTTTGAAAAGTCAAGATTATATCTTGTAAATGTTCCTCGCACATAATAGTTATCCTGATTTCTGCTTTCTGCAACCTTAATTAATTTTGGCAGAATACTGTCATAAGAACCACTGCCGTCAATTCGGCATCTTACGTTATCATTAACTTCTTTACGACCGTCAAGACTCAAAACCACATTTGACATATTCTTGTTTATGTATTCAATATTTTCGTCATTTAAAAGAATTCCGTTTGTTGTGATTGTAAATCTGAAATTTTTATTATGAATTTTTTCTTGTTCTCTTGCATATTCAACAACTTCTTTAACAACATTAAAATTCATAAGAGGCTCTCCGCCAAAGAAGTCAACTTCAAGATTTCTCCTTTTACCTGAATGTTTAATAAGGAAATCCATTGCTTTTTTTCCTGTTTCAGCACTCATAAGCTCACGGCGATTGTGGTATGCACCCTCATCTGCAAAACAATATTTGCATCTTAAATTACAATCGTGTGCTACATGCAAGCACATTGCCTTTACAGGCGAATTTTTCTTCATATTAATGGCAATATCTGCATATTCATCCTTAGAAAACAAAACGCCATTTTCATAAAGCTCAGATATATCATCAAGACCATCATTTATTTCAGCTGAGGAATATGTATTTAAAAAGTAATCCGCAACTTTCTTTTTTGCATCTTCATCAGGTATAAGACTATTATCTTCCATATATTTAATCAAGTCGTAACAAAGCTTGTCCAAGATATGAACACAACCGCTGTTAACATCAAGAGCAATATATTTGTCTTTCATTTTAAATGTATGAACCATTATTATCCCTCTCTTTTGCCAATACTCATTCATAAAGCAATACACAAAAAGCGGACGTCATCAGACGTCCAACCTTTTGATTAAAGTTTTACTTTAAATTAAACTCTTTCACACTTCTGGTTTGCAACTGTGCAAGATGTTTTACATGCTGATTGGCATGAAGTCTGGCACTCACCGCAACCGCCCTTTGCAGCACTCTTTTTCAATGTTGCTTGATTTAATGTTTTAATTCTTTTCATAATTTTATCTCCTTTGTCTATCTTTTTTTATACTTTGTATTTACTCCGACAATTCCTCCAAATGCTCCGCAACCAATACTGATAAGAAATGCCATTAAAGATGAAACTGAAAACGAAACCGTTCTGTCTGCAATTGTTCCGATTATATATACAATTAAAATATATATAAGACCAAAAACAGCGCCGTTAATTAAACCATACATTCCGGCATATCTTGCGGCACGAAAGCCTCCAAACGCAATTGACAGCCCTGTAATAACTGACACAAGAATATCAATTACAAAATCAGAAATTGTAAGATATGTAGCGGCAACTGATGTTAAAAACAATAATATAACCGTTCCAATAATTACAAATAAAAGATTTTTAACCGTAAAAACCGGATCAATCATTCTGCCGCCTGTTAATTCTTTTGTCATACTAAAAGCCTCCTGTATATCTTTTTAATAAAGTATATTACAGAAAACTTTTATTTATGACATTATTAATCTTCAGATGCAATATCCTCGATATCATCAGGTAAAGGTGCAACATCTGCTTCCTTAGCAGCTCCCTCTTTCAAAAGGCGATTTATTGCGTTGCGTTCAATAGCAATAAATGACTTAGTTGTGCCTGCACCTGTTTCAAGAATAAAGATATCATCCTTGATTCTGGTAACCTTACCATGAATACCGCCGATTGATGCAACCTCGTCACCAACCTTGATACTGGCAATCATTTCACGCATTTTCTTTTCTTTTTTACGCTGAGGACGAATGAGTATAAAGTAAAATACTGCAATCATTAATATCATTGGGATAAATGATGCAATCATCTCAGCTGTTCCTGCTCCTTCCAGCATAATATACCTCCTAAATTATATAATAACATTATTATATCCATATATTATTATTTTTGCAATAGTTTTTTTAATATTTTACAAAAATGTCATAATTTATTTCATTATTATCTTATTTTCTTGATTAAGCTTATTAACCAGAATACTATAAAAATAAAAATATTAACCGCAACAATGCTTGCTCCCGTTGGTGTTGAGTATACAAACGATGCATATATCCCCACAAAAACACAAACAACAGATACAATTGCCGAACTAAACATAACGCTTCTAAAGCTTTTACATAGCCGCATAGATGTAAGTGCCGGGAAAATTATTAAGCTTGAAATAAGCAATGACCCCATCAATCTCATTCCTAAAACAATTGTTATTGCAGTTAAAAATGCCAAAAGCATATTATATAGCCCCGCATTTGTACCTGTTGCATCTGCAAAGCTTTCATCAAACGTAACTGCAAAAATACGATTATAAAACACAATAAACAATACCAAAACAATTACCGAAAGGATTAAACTCAGGTACACATCGTTAATGCTCATTGCAAGAATACTTCCAAAAAGATAATTATATATATCTGTATTCATTCCCGTGGATTTTGATGCAACCAAAATTCCTATAGCCAATGCACCTGTAGATATCATAGCTATAGCCGAATCACCTTTTATTCTACTGTTTTCACTTATTCTAAGTAACAAAAATGCAGCAATAATTACAACCGGAATAGTGACCTCAAGAGGTGCCCAATTCATTGCTGTAGCAACAGCCAAAGCCCCAAAACCAACATGGGATAAACCGTCACCTATCATCGCATATCTCTTTAAAACAAGGCTCACTCCTAATAAGGATGCACATAAGGCAATCAAACCGCCTATTAAAATTGCTCTAAGTATAAAAGTATAGGAAAACATCTGTATAATCGTATTAATCATGCTTATGCCCTCCTATATACTTTTTACCAAGGTCACTGTTTATATATTCATCAGTTGTTCCATAAAAATAGTCATCATCTTTAAGATGCAATATATGTTTTGAATATTTAACAGCACAATGTGTATCGTGAGTAACCATAACCATTGCGATACCCTTTTCTTCATTCATTTTCTTTATAAATGAAAATAATTCTGTAGTCATATAAGGGTCAAGTCCTGTTGTTGGTTCGTCCAGCACAAGTAACCTATCTGCCGCGCATAACGCCCTTGCCAGTAAAACCCGTTGTTGCTGACCACCTGATAATTCACGATAGCACTTCTTCTTTAATTTTGATATTCCCAGAGTATCCAGTGCCGACTCAGCCCGATGTTTTTCGGTGCTGCCGTAAAAAGGTTTCAGACTAATTTTATTTAAACAGCCTGACAAAACAACCTCATTTACTGATGCAGGAAAAAATTTCTGCACATCTGTCTGCTGAGCCAGATAGCCTATTTGAGATTTCTTTAGACCAGACAAAAATTGTATCTTGCCGCCTGAAATATGTTTAAGTCCAAGCAAGGCTTTTAAAAGTGTGCTCTTTCCTGTTCCGTTATCACCGATTATACATAAATAATCATTTTCTTCTATATTAAAACTAACATTGGATACAGCAACCAATCCGTCATATCCTATTGTGACATTATCGCATTTAATTAATGGCATATTATTTAAACGCCTCCTCTAACGTATCTGCATTACGATTCATCATCCTTAAATAAGTCATATTTTCTTCCATTTCATCCTTTGAAAGATTGTGACAGGAATGAAACAATAAAGGCATTGCCCCTGTTTCTTCTTGTAATGCTTTAGTAATTTTCTGATTGCTGAATTCAATATAAAATATATGTTTTATATTCTCTTCCTTAATTTTGTTAATCAAATATGCAACTGTTTTTGCACTTGGCTCTGCCTGAGCACTGCAACCGGGAAATGCAGCATAATATGATAATCCGTAACAATCTGCAAAATACCTAAATGGAAATCTGTCTCCAAAAATCATTGTTTTCCGGGAAGAATTATTTACGATACTTGAAAATCTGTTATCAAGCTCCTTTAGCTTATTAATATAATTTTCAAGATTTCCGCTGTAAAGATTAGAATTTCCAGTATCCTTTTCAATCATTACCTTACCAATTTCTTCTGCTATAAGTATAGCGTTTTTTGGGGATGTCCATATATGCTCATCATATTTGTATGTATGATTATGCTCTGTCTCTTCTTCGTGTTGATGATGCTCCTGGCTGTGGTTATGTCCCCCCTGCATCCCCTCAACAAATTCTTCTTCAAGCCCGTCTACACAATCCATCATTTTAATAACTGAAATTTCACTTATATCAATCGTTTTTAAAATTTCATCTACCCAAGTATCGGATTCTCCGCCGTTGTATATGAAAATATCACAATTTTCAATCATTATAATATCAGCCGGAGATGGTTCATATGAATGACTTTCCATACCTGGCTTTAAAAGCATATTTACATCTGCCAATCCGCCGGAAATTTCACGGACAAAATCATATGGAGGAAAAATTGTTGTCACAACATTTAATTTTGAGGTATCTTTCTTAAATTCATCTTTAAATGAACATCCTGAAAAAATACTTACTAATAAAAATATTGATAAAACCAAAAAGACATTTCTTTTCATAACTTCCTCCTTTCATTATGTAAAAATCTTTGGGCGGATGACAACATCCGCCCTCAAACTCAATATATTTATCCGGCATTTTTCTCTGTTTTAACAGAGGAATATTGCATAATCGGCTTGGTTCGTTTCTTAACACAGCCCTCAGTTATGATTACCTTTTCCAATCCTTGTTCTGATGGAATTTCATACATTATATCCAGCATAATATCTTCTACAATTGTACGAAGTCCTCTTGCACCTGTTTCTCTTTCCAAAGCAAGTTTTGCAATTGCAGTAATTGCAGGCTCTTCAAATTCTAATTCAACTCCGTCCATATCAATTAATGCAGTGTATTGCTTTAAAAGGGCATTCTTAGGCTCTTTCATAATAGCTCTTAAAGCCTCTTCATTTAAAGACTCTAAGGTTGTAACTATTGGTAAACGACCGATTAATTCCGGAATTATACCATATTTTAATAAATCCTCAGGAAGAAGTTCTTTTAATACATCTCCTCTGTTTTTATCTTTTTTACTTTCAACTTTTGCCCCAAAACCAAGAGTTTTGCTGTTTACACGGCTTTCGATAATCTTATCAATACCTTCAAATGCACCGCCGCAAATAAACAGAATGTTTGTTGTATCAATCTGTATAAATTCCTGATGGGGATGTTTTCTTCCGCCATTTGGAGGAACAGACGCAACTGTTCCTTCAAGGATTTTCAACAGGGTCTGCTGAACACCTTCACCGCTTACATCTCTTGTAATCGAAGGATTTTCAGATTTTCTTGAAATCTTATCAACCTCATCAATATAGATAATTCCCTTTTGAGCAAGCTCAATATCATAATTTGCAGCCTGAATTAATTTTAACAGAATATTTTCAACATCCTCGCCTACATACCCGGCTTCTGTTAATGATGTTGCATCGGCAATAACAAAAGGAACATTAAGTTTTTTTGCTAAAGTTTGTGCAAGGAAAGTCTTACCGCAGCCTGTAGGACCAATCATAAGAATGTTGCTTTTTTGGAGTTCAACATCCTGATACACCGCATTACTTTGTATTCTCTTATAGTGGTTATATATCGCAACAGACAATGCTTTCTTTGCTGTTTCCTGACCAACAATATAATCATTTAAGAATTCGTGAATTTCTTTTGGCTTTGGAACATCTTCAAGAATTGTATCCTCTGTAACATTTTCAAAATCATCCTGAAAAAGTTCAAGACAAAGCTCAACACACTCATTACAAATATATGCATTCGGGCCTTCTATAAGGCGTTTTACTTGTTCTTCTGATTTTCCGCAGAAAGAACAACGGCAAAGCTTTTTGTCATCTATGATATTTGACATAATTAACTCCCCTATCTGTTAGTCACAATTTTGTCTATAAGCCCATATTCCATAGCTTCTTGAGCAGTCATAAAATTATCACGTTCAGTATCAGCCTTGATTACATCAAGTGGTTTGCCTGTGTTTTCACTAAGAATTTTATTAAGATTATCCTTAATTTTAAGCATACGCTCAACGTGAATTTTCATATCTGTTGCCTGTCCTTGGGTTCCGCCCAAAGGTTGATGTATCATTATTTCACTGTTCGGAAGTGCAAATCTTTTACCCTTTGCACCGGCTGACAACAAAAATGCACCCATTGATGCTGCCATACCTACACATATTGTAGAAACATCAGCTTTTGTATATTGCATAGTATCATATATCGCCATACCGGCAGTAACAGAACCCCCCGGACTGTTTATATAAAGATTAATATCTTTATCCGGATCCTCGCTGTCTAAGAAAAGAAGCTGAGCAACAACAAGGCTTGCTGTTACATCATTAACTTCATCCGAAAGGAATATAATTCTATCTTTCAAAAGACGAGAAAAAATATCATATGAACGCTCGCCTCTGCCTGTTTGCTCAATTACATAAGGAATCATACTGTTTTTAAAATTATCCATAACTTTCACTAACCTTTCCTGCTGCTTAATCAGTACAGCATCATACAAATTTACAATAAGGTTGACCTGGATAATATTCCCAAATCAACCTTATTTTATACATATAAGTGCCTGTTAAATAAATTAAAGGAATTATTTAAAACTTGCATTATTAACCAAGAACTTAACTGTCTTGTCAGCCTTAATGCGTTCCTTTACATCATCTTCAGCAATATATTTTTTAACATCCTCAAGCTTCATACCGCTGCTTTCAACAGTCTTGTTGTATTCAGCCTCAATCTCAGCATCAGTTGCCTCGATACCTTCAAGCTCGCAAACTTTTTCAAGAATTAAAGATGTTTTAACTCTTTTTCCTGCTTCTTCACGGAACTGGTCTTTAAGCATATCAGTTGTTGTGCCTGTGTACTGCATATACTGTTGAATATCCATTCCCTGATAACGCATCTGCATATCAAAATCACGAATCATATTCTGGATTTGATTTTCGATCATTGCATCAGGAATATCAATTTCTGTAGCATCACATACTGCATTAATAACATTTTCTTCGGTTTCGTGTTGAGCACGTTCCTTATTTGCAGCAGAAAGCTTTTCTTTTACACTCTTTTGAAGTTCTTCCAATGTTTCAAATTCACTTACGTCTTTTGCAAACTCATCATCAAGCTCAGGAAGTTCCTTAACCTTTATTGAGTTGATTTTAACTTTGAACATTGCATCCTTGCCCTTAAGCTCTTCTGAATGGTACTCATCAGGGAACTTAACATTAACTTCAACCTCATCTCCAACATTTGCACCGATAAGCTGGTCTTCAAATCCCGGGATAAACTGACCTGAACCGATTGTCAAATCAAAGCCTTCACCTTTACCGCCATCAAATGCAACACCATCGGTGAAACCTTCAAAGTCAATATTTGCAATATCATCTTTAGCAACAGCTCTGTCTTCAACAGGAACCATTCTTGAGTTTCTTTCTCTCATCTTCTCGATTTCAGCCTCAACGTCCTTTTTCAGGGTACGATGAGTAACCTTTGTTGCCTCGATACCCTTATATGTTCCCATTTCAAATTCAGGCTTAACAGTAACCTTTGCAGTAAAGGTTACGCCTTCTTCTTTATTAATTTCGCCTTTTATGTCAATTTCAGGCTGGTCAACCGGCTGAAGATTATTATCGTCTATCGCTTTATCATATGCAGCAGGAAGAACAATGTTTATTGCATCTTCATAAAAAATTTCTTTTCCGTAATATTTCTCAATAAGCTTACGAGGTGCTTTACCTTTACGGAAGCCCTGAAGATTAATCTTTCCTACATTCTTACGATAAGCTTTTTCAATTGCAGTCTCAAATTCTTCTGCTGAAACTGAAAATTCAAAACTAACAACATTTTTTTCAACTTTTTCTACTGTACTCATCAATAACATTCCTCTCTACACTATAAGTATCTTTATGATTATATCATAAATTTAAAAAATTGCAAGTTTTTTTTACAAATTATCTTTTAAATTTATTTTTTTATTAAAACAGGGGTAAAATCAGTATAATCACAAGCCACAAGGCGAAGTTTAATACCGCTTTCATCTCCCGTAGGTGCATTTTTATGGGAACCGCCGTGAAGATGTCCGAAAATACATTGCTCCACATTATAATTCTCTAAGATATCCATAAAACCACTGCTTACAGAATTATTTTCTTTAGGCGGATAATGCATTGCAACAATAATTGATTTAGGCTTTTGTATTCGTGCATCCTCAAGAGACAGTACAATTCTTTGTCGTTCCCGTTGATAAATTTTTTTATCATCCTCTGAGGAATTTTCATCAGCAATATTCCAGCCTCTTGTTCCGCAAATTGCTGTATCCTCCCAAATAAATGCTGTATTTTTCAAAAAACTAATGGTATCAAATTTATTCTCTAAAATAAATTTTTCCATTTTATTTAAGGTTGTCCACCAATAATCATGGTTTCCTCGTATAAGAACCTTTTTTCCATTTAAATTATTTATGTATTCTAAATCCTTTGTTGTGTCTTGTAAATACATAGCCCAAGATATATCACCCGGAATAATAACAAGATCATCCTCTGTTACAACACTATTCCAGTTATTTGCCATCTTTTCAACATAGTTATCCCATTTTGAACCAAATATATCCATCGGTTTTTCACCATTTAAAGAAAGATGCAAATCAGAAATTGCAAATATTGCCATATCGCCAAATCCTTTGTATATTTTTTAAAAAAACTAACATACTAAGTATGTAAATGCGAAAAAAAATCGCAAAATTAATTTTAATATTACTAAATCGGAGGAGAAAACAATGGATAATATGAGTAATGCACTTCCCGGTATCAAATGCAGTGTTCAACAGTGTATTTACCACGCAGAAGGAGATAAATGCACAGCCACAAGTATCAAAGTAGGCTCTGATAAAGATTGTTGCAGTTCATGTGATACTGAATGTGTAACATTTAAACCAAGCAAATAGTTATTACACTTTAAATAAAATACCCTCGTAAAGGCGAGGGTATTTTATTGTGAATTAACACAACAAGGTTCCGTAGTACCCGACCGCAATCTTTGATTGCGTTATCAGGTCGGGTTCTTATTATCTCCAATTTTATTTCTTCGCCTTTGTTTTCTTTTCGGTCTTTTTCTCTTTTAAATCAAGAAAACTTTTAACCAAATCATACATTTCTGCCTTTTCTATTACGCCGTCAAATCTACATTCTTTTCCCTTAAGCTCTGCTAAGGATGCAGGAATATCCATTCCGCTCTTTTCATTTAACATATCAATCAAAGCAAAGTCATCAGCCTGAGCATCAACTCCCAACGCTGATAAAACAGCTTGATTAAATTTATAAGGACTTGCAGTAGATGCGATTACTGTTTTTGTGGTATCGCCTGTTTCCTTAACATATTGATTATATACATCAACCGCAACAGCTGTATGTGTATCAAGGGTGTATCCGTTTTCTGTATATGTTTTCCAAATTTGAACCTTTGTGAAATAATCATCACAAAATCCACCCCAGAATAAATCCGTAACTTTCTTATGCAATGCCTTAGGAAGCTTATATGAACCATTTTTCTTAAGTTTATCCATACAAGTATTAACACGCTTTGCATCATTTCCGCTTATATCAAACAAAAGTCTTTCAAGGTTACTTGAAATAAGAATATCCATTGACGGAGATACACTTGTATAAAAATCACGGTTTTTATCATATTCACCGGTTTTGATAAAGTCTGTCAAAACATTATTTTGGTTTGATGCACATATAAATTTATTGATAGGAAGTCCCATCTTTCTTGCATAATATGCTGCAAGGATATTACCAAAATTACCTGTAGGAACACAAACATTTATTTTGTCGCCCATCTCAATTTCACCGGACTGAACCATATCACAATATGCAGATATATAATACACAATCTGCGGAACAAGTCTTCCCCAGTTAATTGAGTTTGCAGATGAAAATGCATATCCGTTATCAGCAAGCTCTATCTTTGCTTGTTCGTCTGTAAATATAGCCTTAACCCCATTTTGTGCATCGTCAAAGTTTCCTTTTATACCGGAAACCATAACATTTTTACCATCCTGAGTCATCATTTGAAGTTTTTGAATATCACTTACGCCGTCACTGGGATAGAAAACAATTATCTTTGTTCCTTTAACATCTTTAAAGCCTTCAAGTGCAGCCTTACCTGTATCTCCTGAAGTTGCAACTAAAATTACAACCTCATTTTTCTCGCCGCTTTTCTTAATGGATGTTGTCATAAAATAAGGAAGAATCTGCAATGCCATATCCTTAAAAGCGCAAGTTGGTCCGTGCCAAAGTTCAAGGATATACTGGCTATCAGAAAGCTTAACAACCGGAGCAACCTTTTCACTGCTGAATTTATTTGAACCGTATGCTCCTTCTGTACACTCAGAAAGCTCTTTTGCTGTAAAATCTGTAAGATATTTTTTTAAAACAAAATTTGCACGGTCGATATAACTCATCTCAACCATCTTATTGAGTTCATCAATTGTAATTGAGGGAATTTCGCAAGGAACAAACAATCCGCCTTCTTCGGATATTCCTTTTTTAATTACCTCTGCAGACTTTAATTTTAAATCTGCGTTTCTTGTACTCATATAATACATCATATCACCAAAGCCTTTCCACTTGTAATATTTTAATATTAGTTTTCAATCTGACGAACAAAGCGGCTTCGCCACACGCCTGCGGCGGGCGAGAAGCTCCTTGCGCTTTGTTCTTCCTATGTGCGTTTCCGAATGTAATGAGGAAAATTTCGCACGGGAATTGTTCTTTGTTTTTTTACTTTATAAAAACGAAGTTTCCTATAAAGTAAAAAATATAAAGGGAACACGACAATATGCCGTATTCCCTTTTAGGTTACCATAAATTTTAGTTTTCGTCAATATTAATTCTGCAATAATCATCTTTGAAAAATCTGCATAAATCATTAATTTTACACATAAAACTAATTTTATTGACAAAAATTGATATTTAAAAGTAATTATGCAATATATTTAGCTGTATTTTCTCCTGCTTCACTCGCTTGGGCACTTACCATAATTGTGAAAGAAACATCAAATTTCTCTTCAAATTTTTCAAGTTTCTTTACAAATGCATCAAAATCAGCCATTGATGCAGAAGGCACACTCTTAAATATACTGTCTATAAAAATGTGGGTGACATCATAATCCTGAGCAATAATACCGCAAATAAGACCTTCAAACATTTCCATATTCTCTATGTCAAAACTTTCGGTGTTAATCATTCTTGCCTTATTGCTGATATCGTGCATTAAACGATTACCTTCCGTAATGCAAACTACATTTCCTTTCTCAATATCAATAGCAGCGTTAACAGCCTGAATCAATTTAGGTGTTTTACCGCTTCCTTTTAAACCAATGTGAATTTTAATCATGATGATCTGCCACCTTTCTTTATTGAAATATGTTATGTGTATATAATAACATATAAATTAAATATAAACAATACCTTTTTTGTAAATTTTTTAAAAAATTTTTTATACAAATTAACCTATTTTAAACGAGCCTCTAATTCTTCCTTCATTTCTTCGTATCCGGGCTTGCCTAAAAGTGCAAACATATTCTTCTTATAACTCTCAACACCGGGCTGGTCAAATGGGTTAACTCCGAGAAGATATCCGCTTATACCACAGGCTTTTTCAAAGAAGTATACCAACTGACCGAATGTATATTCATCAAGCTTGTCAATTGAGATAACAAGGTTTGGAACTCCGCCGTCTGTATGAGCAAGAGATGTTCCCTCAAAAGCTTTTTTATTTACAAAATCCATAGTCTTTCCTGCAAGGAAGTTCAAACCATCAATATTTGCATCATCAGCTTCGATAGTTATATCATTTTTTGGACTTTCAACATATAAAACAGTTTCAAATATAGTACGCAATCCATCCTGAATATACTGTCCCATTGAATGGAGGTCTGTTGAGAAGTTTACGCCGGCAGGGAAAATACCCTTTTGGTCTTTGCCTTCGCTTTCGCCATAGAGCTGTTTCCACCATTCAGTAAAATACTGAAGTTCAGGGTCATAATTTACGAGCATTTCAATATTCTTGCCTTTTCTGTGCAGGATATTACGAACTGCAGCATACTGATAACATTCGTTCTCCATTAAGTCGTCTGAACTATATAATTTGCAAGCATCAGCAGCACCCTGCATCATTTTTTCAATATCAGCACCGCACACAGCAATAGGGAGCAATCCTACAGCTGTAAGAACTGAATAACGTCCGCCAACATCGTCCGGAACGACAAATGTTTCATAGCCCTCATCATCTGCCAGACTCTTTAAAGCACCTCTTGCTTTATCGGTGGTTGCATAAATTCTCTTTCTTGCCTCTTCTTTACCATACTTATCTTCAACATATTTTTTCAAAATTCTGAATGCAATTGCAGGTTCAGTTGTTGTTCCTGATTTGGAAATAACGTTTAAAGAAACATCCTTTCCCTCTATACATTCCAAAACAGAATTTAAATAATTAGGGCTGATATTATTACCGGCAAAAATAATTTGTGTCTTATTTGTATAATTATAGAAAGGACCTGTCAAAAAGTCGATTGCAGCTTTAGCACCGAGATATGAACCACCGATACCAATTACAACCAACACATCAGAATCCTTGCGGATTTTATCTGCTGCCTTTTGAATTCTTGCAAATTCCTCTTTATCATAATTTATCGGAAGGTCAACCCAGCCAAGAAAATCACTGCCTGCACCCGTTTTATTATGTAGGGTATTGTGAACAGTTTTGATTTGGTCTTTTAGATTAACCAATTCCTCTTCATTAAAAAAGCCTAATGCTCTTTTATAATTAAATTTCAAATTTTGAGACATTTTACGTCACTCCTTAATGTATATCTATAAATAAATTTATTATATTTATAAATTCTACCATATATGTCAATTTGGTGCAAGTATAAATTTAAAAAATATTTTTAAAATTTTTGGTTATCTTATTAACGTGAAGCAAAAACGTATGTGTTTATGACATATAAATCTATTTAAACAGGTTTATATTTCCTGAATATAATATGAAGATTTGTTTCAAAATATTGATGTAACTTAAAAAAATATTAATAAGGAGTGAAATATTATGTCAAATAACAGTAACAGCAGCGGATATGTAGTACCTGAAGCAAAAGCTGCAATGGAAAAATTCAAGATGGAAGCCGCAAATGAGGTTGGAGTAACTTTAAACAAAGGATATAACGGTGATTTAACTTCAAGACAGGCAGGTTCTATCGGCGGTCAAATGGTTAAAAAGATGATTCAGAAATACGAACAGGATCTTCAGAACAACGCTCAGTAGTAACATTGAAACCCTCTCAAATTTGAGAGGGTTTTAGTTTTTATCTTATAAACAATATTTTATGGCTGTATGGTTTCATATCAAAGTTAAATCCACAATCCTTGTTATCTGCCACATCGGTAGCCTTTGAAACATTTTCTTCAAATTCAACAGTAACACCCATATTTCTTCCGCTGTATTCTGCACGGAAGTAATCTAAATCCACATCTGCCGTACTGCCTTTCATAAATTCGGATTGCAGGTTTTCTCCAAACCAGTTCTGGTCGATATACGGAAGTGCCGTGAAATTAACAAGTCCATATGTATGAACATTTATTGTTCCCTGTCTTGATTTGACAACAGAGTAAAGTCTTTTAAATAAGTTCCTAATAGCCTTTAAATTATAGCTTCCTCTTAGATTTCCGTCATCATCATACCAACCGCAACATTGTATTGCAAAAATTAATTATAAATCTGTCTGTTTGTTTACAACCGCATATAATTGCAGTTTCGTTCGAACAGCTGCTGAAAATTTCGCATGGGCAATTATTCCGCCGGAGGCTAATGTGAAACGAAGTTTCACATTATGCTCCAATTAATGCATTCTAAAATCTAATTCTTTCGGTAAAGGATATTTTTCATCAGCATCCTCAATTAATTGCTTATCGTTTTCATCATATTCTCTTCCAATTTCTTTGGCGTAAATACGTCTATATAATTCAAACCAGTAATGCGAAACAGAAAGTTCACCTTCTTTTATATCACACATTACAAAATTCTCGTTGATAATCTCTCTTGCTTTTTCAAGTTTTGAAAGATTTATGTAAGCTATTGCACAATATAAACGAAGTCTTCCTGATTGCTTTAACTCATCAGTAAGTGAATCATATATTTCTATCCATAAATTGTCATTGCCATCGGATGTAAGTTGTGCGGCAACTTCTTTAACAAGTGAAATATTATCCGCTTTAAGTTCAAATGCTTTAAGTATATACTCTCTTGCAATATCTAACTTTCCAAATTCATTTTTATAAAGCATCGAAAGGTTTCTTAAAGCCCATGGAGATTTTTTAACCTCAACAGATTTTTCCCAAGCAGATTTAGCTCCGTCAATATCCCCCATTGCATATTTTATAACACCAATATGCAGGTATGTAAACCAATTCTTATCCTCTAACTGTTCAAGCTTATCAAGCCATACCTGACCTGTAACATAGCTTTTAGGTTCGTCTAAGATATCCGGCTCAACAAATATATTTTCTGTCAAAAGTTTATTCCATATATCGGTTTCACCGTCTTTTACAATCGAGAAATTCAAAAAGTCACTGATTTTGCTTTCTCTTAATTGTTCTTCAACATAACCCCAACCTGAACCTTCATATATTATCTCTGTGCCGATAACTTCGGATTCATCAGGGAACTTTAATTCACTTGGCACACCCACACGTTCTAACATATAATCTTCAACCTTAGAAACAGCACCCTCATAGTCACCGTGCATTATTTTGGCATCAGCGTCAAAGGCTGTATAAGCTTCAACCCATTCCCATGATGTATCTCCCTCCATGGGAATATGCTCAAGCTGTGTATGGGCAAGTCCTGCCTGAATTTCAATATACGAAGAGCCTTCTTCTGACAGCCATTCGTTCCAATGACGACCGCCTTGTCCCATTCCCCAAACAAACAATTTTCTACCTATTAATTCATTTGTAGAACACTGCAAAAGCCCAAATCCGTCTTCGTCAGCTGTAGCAATCCATTTATATCTCTCCTGAGGAATTTTATAAAAGAAATCTCTTGAAGATGGAATATTTGATGGATAGCTTACATCTATTTCCTCATGAACAGGTATTGATGCTTTATCAAGGACATAATGGTCGGCATTATAAAAGCACAAAAATGATTCATCTGTAGGAACAATTACTCTTGTACCTTTTGTTTCAGGGACAGCAATGTTTGACCACCAATACATATGCTTCTTCTCATTTGATTTGTTTTCTATTTTACATTTCAAGTACAAAACATTTGAATTCTCAGGCAAATATGCACTTACGCTGTAAACCACGCCTCTTATTCTTTCATACTCATAAAGTCTGAGGATTTCGCCGTTTTCTATTTTATCAACAGCACACCACAAAGGTGAACAGGTAAGAGGATTATGACCTTTTATGCCTACATTAAATTCTACGCCGCCACTAAACCACGCATTTCTAAGTCCAAGATTCCCCGGTTGAAAAACAGGATTTACATACAAAAGTTCTTTTCCTTTTTCCTTATCAAAAATTGACCATAGTCTACCTCCCAATTCAGGTAAAAACACAGCCTTAATTTTTGAATTTTCAAGTACTGCCGCTTTAAACTTTCTTGACACCTTATTTCTGTCATAGCCATCCTGAATAAGGTATGGAAGCATTGTATCAATCATACCTTTACCAATGTATTCTTTTTCGTCTTCTCGAATTTTATCTGTCATCTCATAGCCTGCATGAATATAACTTATGTTTTTAATATCAGGCATCGGATTTAGTTCTCCCATTGAACTTGCATCCATAATATAATCTTCAAATTTTATCATATAATCACACCCCTCTGCCTTGATTATATATACTGAAATATCCTTTGTAAATGTATAATAGTCTTATTTTTTGTATAAAACAACTGAAATAATATTTAAAATCTTGATTATATATTGATTTTTAAAAAAATCAGATGTATAATACTTTTTAAAAAGCAGGTGATTTTATGGATGAATTTATAAAAATAGATGTAGATAATATTTCAATAATTGTTGAAAAATTTGAAAAGGGTGAATTTAGCTTTCACAACCCAAAAAGAGAATTTGACGGGTTTGTTTTAATAACATCCGGCACAGGCTTTGCTTATGATAAATACGGAAATGAATTTCCCGTAGAGAGCGGAGATATGCTTGTGGTAAGACAAAATGATAAATACGGCTTATATTTTCCATCAGACTGTTCATACATCACAAGTGCCTATTCTCTTTTATGTGACAGTGAAAGCGAATTAATAAACAGACTTCCCTTTATTATTAAACTGCATAATACTCAAATTCAGTCAATAAGGACTATGTATTCTGTATGGCAAAGAAGAGAATGGCATTCATACACCCTATGTAGAATTGAGCTAATAAAAATGTATATTGAGCTTATAAAGCAGACAATCAAAACCTCAACGGCTGATAAAGATGTTTTATCAGCAACAAAATATATCCATAAAAACTTCAAAAAAAACTTTTCAGGAAAAGATATTTCGGATTTCTGTTCTATTTCTATCTCTCATTTAAGAACAAAGTTTTTAAATCAAACAGGCGAAACAATTATCTCATACAGGGATAGATTAAGAATTTCGTCTGCAAAAGAGATGCTTGAAAGCGGAATATTTTCTATAACTGAAATATCTGCAGAGCTTGGCTATTGTGATGTGTATCATTTTTCAAAAGTATTTAAAAAATATGTTGGAATGTCC
>JAZUMJ010000032.1:0-23415 GCA_045603605.1 Ructibacterium sp.
CACGCCAAGGAAGAAGGCATAGAATTTAAACTTCTCAGCAATCCTATAAGGATTATCGGCGATGATGGTTGGGTCAAAAAGCTTGAATGTATTAAAATGGAGCTTAGCGTTCCTGATGAATCAGGCAGAAAGAGTGTTACTCCAATTCAAGACAGCGAGTTTGAGATAGATATGGATGTGGTTATTATCGCAATCGGACAGACACCAAATCCTTTGATAAGAAGCACAACTCCTGACCTTGAAACCAATAACAGAGGTTGCATTGTTGTTAAGGATAAATCCGGAAAAACAAGCAAACAGGGAGTTTGGGCAGGCGGTGATGTGGTAATAGGTGCTGCAACTGTTATCCTTGCTATGGGTGCGGGTAAATCCGCAGCTGAGGCAATTAATGAATACCTTCAGTAAAAAAATTAATTAAATATATATGTAGCGGTTTTTAGCCGTATACAAAAAGGAGTTTTCAAAATGGCATTTAAAAACGAGTATCTTAAACGTGTGTTTGAACAGGTTCAGGCAAGAGATAAGAATGAACCCGAATTCTTACAGACAGTAGAGGAAGTATTTGAGTCAATTGAGCCTGTTATTGAAAAGCATCCTGAATACGAAGCAGCAGGTCTTATCGAAAGAATGGTAGAGCCTGAAAGAATGATCAGCTTCCGTATTTCTTGGGTAGACGATAACGGTAAGACTCAGGTTAACAGAGGTTTCCGTGTTCAGTTTAACGGAGCAATCGGTCCTTACAAGGGCGGTTTGCGTTTCCATCCTTCTGTATATCCCGGAATTATTAAGTTCTTAGGTTTTGAACAGACCTTTAAAAACAGCTTGACAGGTCTTCCTATCGGCGGCGGTAAGGGTGGTTCAGACTTCGACCCAAGAGGTAAGAGCGATGGCGAGATTATGAGATTCTGTCAGGCATTTATGACAGAGCTTTACAGACACATCGGTCCTGATATAGACGTTCCTGCAGGTGATATCGGTGTTGGCGGAAGAGAGATTGGTTATCTCTATGGTCAGTACAAGAGAATTAAAGGCTGCTGGGAGAACGGCGTTCTTACAGGAAAAGGCCTTGAATACGGCGGTTCTTTAATCAGACCTGAGGCAACAGGTTTTGGTGCTACATACTATGCAAATGAAGTTTTAACTCACCTTGGCGATTCAATTGTTGGTAAGACAGTTGCAGTTTCAGGTTTTGGTAACGTTGCGTGGGGTGTTTGCCAGAAGGTTGCAGAGCTTGGCGGTAAGGTTGTTACTATTTCAGGTCCTGACGGTTACGTTTATGACCCTGATGGTGTTACAACAGAAGAAAAGTTCAACTATATGCTTGAAATGAGATCATCAGGCCGTGACCGTGCTCAGGATTACGCTGAGAAGTTCGGTTGCGAGTTCCATGCAGGCGAAAAGCCTTGGGGCGTAAAGGTTGATATCTGTATGCCATGTGCAACTCAGAATGAGGTTGGTATGAAAGAGGCTGAGCAGATTATTGCTAACGGCACAAAGTACTACATCGAGGTTGCAAATATGCCCACAACAAACGAGGCAATGGCTTATATCAGAAGCAAGGGTCTTGTTGTTGGTCCTTCAAAGGCTGTTAATGCAGGCGGTGTTGCTGTTTCTGCACTTGAAATGGCTCAGAACTCAATGAGATACAGCTGGACAGAAGCAGAAGTTGATGAAAAGCTCAAGGGTATTATGACAAATATCCATAAGGTATCAATGGAAGCTGCTGCTGAATATGACCTTGGTTATGACCTTGTTGCAGGTGCAAACATTGCAGGCTTTAAGAAGGTTGCAAATGCTATGATGGCACAGGGCATTATCTAATACATACATATTAAGACTTTACAGGGAGGGGAAAACAGCGCTTTTGTGTTGTTTTTCCCGTTCCTGAGCGGACGTTCGATGAATGGCTCCTTTTGGAAAATTAAGGGGGATATTCATTGACCGTCTGTCTGTGTTTTTAGAAGAAATTAAAAAAGGGGCGTTTTTTGTGATATTTGAGGAAAAAACCGTTACAACAGAAGAAATTTTTAAAGGCAAAATAATACGAGTAAGACGTGATATGGTTGAAATGCCCGATAAGAGTTTGGCAGAAAGAGAGATTGTTGAACATCCGGGCGGTGTGGGTGTTGTGGCACTCACTGAGGATAACGAGATATACCTGGTTAAACAGTACAGAAAACCCTTTGATATGGCTATGTATGAAATCCCTGCAGGCAAGCTGGATAAAGGCGAAAAACCTGAAGTTTGCGGAGTTCGCGAGCTTGAAGAGGAAACAGGTCTTAAAGCCAAAACCTTTGAATGCTTGGGTAAGATTTTCCCATCACCAGGGTTTACAGACGAGATAACATATATATATTTGGCAAAGGATTTGTATCAAGGTACAGTTAATCTTGATGAGGATGAATACCTTGATGTTGTTAAAGTCCCCCTGAAAAAAGCCCTTGAAATGGTTGAAAAAGGGGAGATTTGCGATGCAAAATCAGTTGTTGGAATATTAAAGGCTCTATTATAAAATATTAATTTACAAAGAAAGGAGACAGCTATGGAAAATAAGCGTGTAGAGGTTAAAATCAATAATGTTGAATATATGCTTGTTACAAATGAGGACGAGGAATATGTTCAAAGGGTTGCTCTTTTGGTTAATAAAAGGATGCAACAGATTTTGGAGGGAAACAAGCAACTGAGCACGGCAATGGCGGCAGTGCTGACATCTATCAACATTGCAGATGATTACCTGAAAAAAGACGAGGCTATGGACACCATTGCTAAGGAAATGAATAATTATATGGAGTTAGCCCGTAAAAACGGACAAGAACTTGAAGTTAAAAAGCTTGAGGTTGAAAAGCTTAAAGAGGATATGCACAAGCTCCAGATAGAGCTTGCAAAGAAGGAAACCGAGCTGTCTGCGGCAAGGCGTAGAACTGTTTAAGAAAGGGTCGTGATAGTATGGAACTGCTGGCACCTGCCGGAAATATGGAATGTCTTATGGCCGCTGTAAACAGCGGTGCAGACGCTGTATATTTTGCCGGCAAAAGCTTTGGAGCAAGAAGCTTTGCCGATAACTTTTCCTATCAGGAGTTAGGTGATGCGATTTCATATTGTCATCTTAGAGGGGTTAAGGCATATATAACCGTAAACACTATGACCTTGGACAGAGAATTTGATGAGCTTGATGAATTCATAAAGGTTCTTGCAGATTATGGAGCAGACGGTGTTATTGTTCAGGATTTAGGTGTGGCAGAGAGAATAAGAAGGATTTGTCCATCTCTTCCTGTTCACGGAAGCACCCAGATGACTGTTCACAATTTAGACGGCGTTCTTGCGCTGAAGAAGATGGGACTAACACGGGTTGTTCTATCCCGTGAGCTTTCCAAAGAGGATATTGATTATATAAATAAAAACTGCGGCATTGAAATCGAGGTTTTTGTCCACGGTGCAATGTGTATGAGCTATTCAGGACAGTGTCTTATGAGCAGTGTTTTAGGCGGACGGAGCGGAAACCGTGGCAAATGTGCTCAGCCCTGCAGACTTAAATATCATTCAGGTGATAATAATGAGGGTTGTTATCTCAGCCTTAAGGATATGTCATTGATATCCCATCTGGATGAGCTTTCCCGAATGGGTGTTGCATCCTTGAAGATTGAGGGGCGTATGAAGGGTGCAGAATATGTTTCGGCAGTTGTTGGAACATACCGCAGATGTATAGACGAAAACAGAAAACCCACCCAAAAAGAACTTGAAATGATGAACAGAGTTTTTTTCAGGGGCGGACTTACCGATGGTTATTTTACAGGCGAAAAGGGTAAGGCGATGTTTGCCTTTGACAAGCCTGATAACCCTTATGAAAAAGGCGAAAACATTCAAAGACAGGAAATCCCTGAAAAGAAAACCAAGGCTGTGTGCAGTGTTTTACTGAAAGAGGGGGAGAAGGCAAGACTTGTAATATCTGCAATGGGAGAAAAAGCAGAGGTCTATGGCGAAAAACCTCTTGAAAAAGCACAGAAAAATCCACCCAATAAGGAAGATATTAAAATCCGTGTTTCAAAAACAGGCGGAACAGCCTTTGAGATGACTGATGTTAAGGTGGAAATTGGGGGTTGCCCCTTTGTTTCTGCAAGTGAATTAAACGGATTAAGAAGAGCGGGGATAGATGCCCTTTCTAAGAAGATACTGAATAAATATAAAAAAACTACAGAGGTTATTGAAAAAAAAGAGAATAAGGCTTATAATAGAAATCCATTAAAGTATACCGCAACTGTATATACAAAAGAACAGTTTTATGCAGTTATCCAATTTGATTTTCAGTGGATAGGCGTACCGCTTGATTTGGTTTATGAAAACCTTCTGGAATTTGAAAGGTATAAGGAAAGGATTGTAATCTGCCCGCCTGTTATAGTTCCGGACAGTATGAGGGAAAATATAGAAAGACAGCTTGATAAATTATGGGAAAAAGGCTTTGACAGAATAGTCGCAGAGAATATATCCTGGTTTAATTCAAAAACTTTTAGGCTTGTGGGCGGACATAGATTAAATATTGCAAACAGTGGGGCTGTTATAGAATATGAAAAATTGGGAGCGGAATCGGTTTGTTTGTCAGCAGAATTGAATATGGCACAAATCCGTGATATAGAAAAGAGAATAGCAACAGAAGTTTTGGCATACGGCCATCTGCCGTTGATGGTTTGCGAAAACTGTATTTTGAAGAATATGGATAAATGCAGTTGCGATGGATTTGGTTATGTGTATGACAGAAAAGGTGAAAAATTTCCTGTTATAAAAGACGGAAGCTATTGCAGAAGTGTGGTTTTAAACACAGTTCCTTTGTATATGGCAGACAAGCTTGATGATTTTGAAAAGGCAGGAGTTCAGCTTGCACGATTGATGTTTACAATCGAGGACGGAGAGGAAACATCCAAAATCTGTCAATGCTATATGGATAGAGAAAATTACAACAGAGAATTTACCAGACTTCATTATTACAAAAATTTACTTTAATGTGCATCCTTAAAGTTCTCAAAATATTTGAAAAGGAATGAAAAAAATGAAGGTTAAAATAAAATATCTTAATGAAAAGGCAGTAAAGCCTGAATATGCCACAAAGGGCAGTGCAGGACTTGATTTATCAGCTGCAATTGACAGCCCTATTGTTTTAAAGGCAGGCGGCAGAGCCCTTGTTCCAACAGGCTTTGCAATCCAAATTCCTGATGGATATGCAGGTTTTATCTTCCCACGTTCGGGTTTGGCTTATAAGAAAGGAATTTCAATGCCAAACTGTGTGGGAGTTATTGACAGCGACTATACAGGTGAATTAAAGGTGGCAATTTATAATATTTCTGGTCACGATTATACAGTAAACCCCGGTGACAGAGTGGCTCAGCTTGTGTTTATGCCTGTTGCGGTTGCGGAATTTGAAGAGGTTGATATGCTTGATGCCACAGAACGTGGTGAGGGCGGATTTGGTTCAACAGGCAGGTAAGGGATATGAAGAAGATAATACTTGCCTCAGCATCCCCAAGGCGTCAGGAATTAATAGGCAGACTTATCCCCGATTTTAAGGTTATGACCGATGATTCTCCTGAAGAGGTGATTATGGGCGAAAGACCGGAGGAAACAGTTAAAAGGCTTGCAAAACAGAAGGCTGAAAATGTCGCCAAGGAGATTACAGATGATGCCGTTGTTATTGCGGCAGATACAATGGTTGCTCTTGATGGTCAGGTTCTTGGTAAACCCTGTGACGAAAAAGAGGCATATAATATGCTGAAAATGCTGTCAGGAAATACTCATCAGGTATATACAGGTGTTGCGGTTATTGATACAAAATCAGGAAGAATAATTAACGAATACGAAACAACAGGGGTAAAATTCAGAACCCTTCTTGATGATGAGATTAAGGCTTATATAAAATCAGGAGAGCCAATGGATAAGGCGGGAGCGTATGGCATACAGGAGCTTGGAGCCTTGTTTATCCAAGGAATTGAGGGAGATTATTTTAATGTTGTAGGTCTGCCTCTTTGCAGATTGGGAAGAATACTCAAAGAGATGGGTATTGATTTATTAATAGGATAGGAGATGAAAAAATGGCAGTTGATTTGGGAATAGATTTAGGAACATCCAATACCATTGTCTATGACAAAAAAGAGGGTATTGTTTTAAACGAGCCGTCAATGGTGGTAAGAAGCAAGAAAAACGGACAAATCCTTGCAATCGGCAGTGATGCCAGTGATATGATAGGCAGAACTCCTGATGGAGTTGAGGCTTTAAGACCTATACGCAACGGCGTCATAACAAGCTTTAACGGAACAGTGGCACTGCTTAAGCATTTTATCAAAAAGGTTGCAGGCAACACATTTTTCAGAGTTCGTGTTGTTATCTGTGTTCCCTGTAAAATAACAGACGTAGAACGCAGGGCGATGATAGAGGCGGCAAGAACAGCAGGGGCAAAAGAGGTGTATCTTATTGAACAGCCTTTGGCTGCGGCAATTGGCTGCGGAATAGATATCAGTCAGCCCCACGGAAGTATGGTTGTAAATGTTGGTGCAGGAATAACCGAGGTTGCTGTTATATCCCTTGGGGGAATTGTTGAATCCCACGCAATCCGCAGAGCAGGTGAATCTTTTGATAATGACATTGTTCAGTATGTAAAAAGGAAGTATAACATCTCTATTGGCGATGCAACGGCAGAACAGATAAAATGTAATATAGGCTCAGTTTATTATCATAAGGATAACGATCGTGTAGAGATGATGGGAAGAGATATGGTAACAGGACTTCCCAAAACAGGAAGCATCTCTGCTGAGGAAGTAAGAGAGGCTTTAAAGGAAGGTGCAGAGGCGATTGTTGATGCGGTTAAGGTAACATTGGAGAAAACTCCGCCTGAATTGGCATCAGATATTATGGAAAGCGGAATTGTTTTATCAGGTGGAGGTGCGATGCTCAAAGGTCTTGGCAGACTTATAAATGTCAGCACGGAAATTCCTGTGTTCATAGCAGAAAATCCCTTGGATTGCGTTGCGGTAGGAACAGGAAAATCACTTGATTTTATGATGGAAATGGGAAGACGTCAGAATAGTTTTCTCTAAAAAGAGGGGTTTAAAGTGAGGAATTTATTTGAACATAAAACAGCCGTATTTATAATAGCGGCAACGGTTGTTGCGGCTATTATAATAGGAATATTTGGCGCTCTTGCATCAGGAGATAAGGCAACGGTTGCAGAAAATACTGCAAATGCTGCTGCATCAGGCGGACAGAGCGGAATGTCGGCTTTGGGGAATTTGTTTTCAGGGTTGTTTGATGGCTTTGGAGATACGAAGGCACTTCGTGAAGAAAACGAAAGACTTAAGTTTGAGAATATGGAACTTGATAAAAGGCTCCGTGACGCAGAAATTCTTGAGGATGAAAATGCAGAACTTCGTGAAATGCTTGAACTTCAGGAAACTGAGGCAAAGCTTGATTTAGAGGCGGTAAAGGTTATATCCAAAGACCCGTCAAACTATTACAGCACATTTGTTATCAACAAGGGATCAGATGACGGCATTGAAAAAAATCAGCCTGTAATCACTGCTCAAAAAGCAGTTATCGGTCAGGTGTATAAGGTTGGCTCAGACTGGGCGGAAATCATTACGGTTATTGACCCCGAAAGCGGTGTTGGAGCTATGGTTGAAAGAACAGGAGATATGGGCGTTGTTGAGGGTGATGCAAGCCTTAGACTAAAAGGTCAGTGTAAGCTTGGATACCTTTCAAGAGATGCTGAAATTCAGCCCAATGACTATCTTGAAACATCAGGTATGGGAGGAGTATATCCTAAGGGATTGCTAATCGGTAAGGTTATCGAAGTTAAAGAGGATAATGCTACAATGTCTAAATATGCTATGGTTGAACCCATAGCGGATATTGAAAGACTTAATCAGGTTTTTGTTTTAAAGAGCTATGTTGAAGAGATAAAGAGATACGAAAAGAAATCAGAAACCGACGATGATGAGGAGGACTCTAAGGACAGTAAATCCAAAAAAGATGATGATGAGGACGAGGACGAAGATGAACCAAAACCCACATCAAAACCAAAATCAACTGAAGAGCCTGAAAGCACCACTGAACCCAATGCCAAGGGCGGAACGGAGTTGAGAGAATGAAATACTTGAAAATAGTATTCTATGCTGTATGGCTCTTAATTCTGGCAATAATGCAACCAACTCTCGGAAGAGGAATTGAGGTTTTCTCTGTTGCCCCTAACTTTTTCCTGTGTTTTGTGGTTATAATCGCACTGTTCAGGGGTAAAAAGGAAGGCGGAATTGTAGGACTGATTTTTGGTTTAGTCTACGATATGCTGATTGGCAGACTGGTTGGAGTAAATGCCTTGATATATTTCTATCTGGGTTTTGGAAGCGGAATATTGGGCGAACACTTTTTCAGCGGTGAGAAACGTCTTGCAGGAATGGGAACAATTGCAATTGCAACAGTTCTTTCGGCGTTTGTATATTATATAGCCCAAACAGTGTCAGGAATTGACACTGCGTTTTCAGTAATGGTTATAAGGATAGGCTTGATTGAGGCTGTATATAACGCAGTTATAGGATTAATTATGATTTTCCCTGTTACGGGAACAATGAAACTTACAAGGATGAAACGTATATTCTAAGGAAAAGGAGGATGATTTCATGGGTGGCAGAGATAACAACCGTTACCTGATATTATTAGGGTTGGTCGGAGTTTTGGTTCTGACCTGCTTTGTCAGACTTTTTGATTTGCAGATAATTCAGGGTAAGACCTATCGTGAACAGGCAGAGCTGAGATTGGTTCGTGCCTATCCTGTGAAAGCACCCCGAGGCGAAATTCTTGACAGATACGAATACGCTTTCGTTGAAAACCGAATGGGTTATGTGGTCCAGTTCAGGAAGATTGATATTGATAACGATACTCTTAACGATAAAATACTTGATGTGAGCCGTCTTGTTCTTGAAAATGACGGTAAACTGGAAACCGAGTTTCCCATATTCTATAACAGCGAAAAGGAAAGCTTTGGTTTTACCTATACCGACGAATATTATCAAAAGAAGTTAGAAAAAGAGGCTAAAAAGGATAAGGAAGAAACAGAAACCGAAACGGAGGAAATAGATAAAGAAGCAGAACAGGCACTTAAAGAGGAAAGACAGAAAAAGCTTGATGAATGGAAGAAGGAGAATAAGCTTACAGAATATACAGACCCTAAGCAGATTGTTGAGTATTACAGTAATAAATATTCAGTTGCGGGAAAGTATAAAGACGAAGATTTATTGACGGTGGTTTCGGTTCGATATGATATGCAAAAGAGCGGATTTAGTGATAATAATCCATACGTTCTTGCAAAGGACGTAGACGAAACCGTTTTACAGCAGATAAAAGAAAGAGCAATGGATTTCCCCGGAGTTGAGGTGGAAATTGAGCCTATCCGTGTCTATGCCGAGGGCAGCACTGCGGCACATATCCTGGGAAGAACAGGAAAGATTTACGCAGAAGAATATCAGGAGCTTAAAGAAAAAGGCTATGGTATGAATGATATGATAGGTAAGGACGGCTTGGAAAAAGAACTGGAAGAATACCTTAAAGGTACCGACGGATATAAAAGCGTGTCTATGTCAAGAGAGGGTTCTGTAACAGAGATACTCCAAAGTCAGGAGGTTCAGCCGGGCAACTATGCAAAGCTTACACTGGATTTGGAGCTTCAACAGGCAATGGAGAAGGCTCTTAAGGAGAATATAACAGATGCGGTTGATAGAAACGGAGCAGGGGGTGCAATTGCAATTGTACCAAGTACAGGCGAGGTTTTAGGCTTGGCATCATATCCGTCATATGACCCGTCAACCTTTGACGAGGACTATAATGAACTTGCAAAAGCAAAGTCAAAACCTTTGTTTAACAAGGTGCTAAACGGAACATATTCACCGGGTTCAACCTTTAAACCGCTTACCGCCATTGCAGGTCTTGAAACAGGAGCAATCGAGCCGAATACCTATATTGTTGATAAAGGAAAGTATACCTACTTCTCATCATATCAGCCAACCTGTTTGGTATATTCCCGTGAGGGAGCTACCCATGGAACAATAGAAACCTCCGAGGCTCTTGGAGTTTCCTGTAACTATTTCTTTTTTGAGGTAGGTCGTCTTACAGGGATTGAGAAGTTAAACGAGTATGCAGAATATTTTGGACTTGGTCAGGAAACAGGAATTGAGCTTGGTGAGAGTAAAGGTCAGGTTGCAAGCCCTGAGGTAAGGGAAAAAGCGGGGGGAGAATGGTATCCCGGTGATGTTATCCAGACAGCAATAGGACAGTCGGATAGCTTGTTTACACCGGCACAGCTTGCAAACTATATCGCAACTCTTTTGAATAAGGGAAGAAGATATAAACTTCATCTTATAAGTGAGGTTGTAGACTATAACACAGGCGAAGCTGTTTTCAGGAAAAACCCGGAGATTGTTTCGGAACATACCATAAAGGATTCAACCTTTGACAAGGTTACAAACGGTATGCGTCAGGTTGTAACAATGGGAACAGCAAGGTCGGCATTTGAGGGTGCAGACTATAAAGCTGCAGGAAAAACCGGAACAGCAGAAGTTCCCGGCGGTGCGGATAATGTTTTGTTTGTAGGTTTTGCCCCATATGAAAATCCGGAAATTGTTGTTGCGGTTGTTATTGAGCACGGCGCAAACAGCCATTATGCGGCTAAGGTTGCAAGACAGGTAATGGATGCATATATGGAACTTAAAGAAATGCGTTCCGACCCTGAACTTGCTGAAAAATATAAGGCAGATAAGAAAAAAGCAGCTACGGAGGCAGAAGGCGAAGAAACAGATAAACCGAAGGCGACATCAACCAAGAAATCTAATACAAGAAGAAATCCGTCGCCTACGGCAACATCCGAAAAAGGAAAAGCACCAACAGAAACAAACTCTCCAAAAGAGGAGAATAAAAACAGCGGCGGCTTAGAAGAAATGTAAAGCATGAAAGGAAGAGTTATATTATGAGAAAAAGAATGTTTATATTTTTTGTTATGGGTATTATTTTATGTACTTCGTGTGTAAAACAAGAGAGTGTTGAGATGCCGACAGGATCGCAAAATGAGGAAAAAATTAAAATGGAAAAAACAGACAGAACACTTGATGCTGTTGCGATAAAATTAGGGTTAGAAGGAGGGACAGAAACATTTTATTCTGTAATAGGTGCTATTGGTGGTAAAGAATATAATGAAGGACAAGTAGAACTATACCAATTTGAAGAAAAAAGTGATGCATATAAGCAAATTATTGGAGAAAACAGTCCGATAAAAATTTCCGCATATAAGGAAGGCTTTGTTATCTTATTTCCAAACGGAACAAAAGAAGACAGTGATATAGTAAATGCATTTAAGTCGATAGAGTTTAAGTAAAATATAGAATATTGCAGATGAGAATTAATATACTTATTGTAAGTTAGAGGGTTGGCCTATGGTCAACCCTCTTAGCGTGTCAACAAAGTTAACTTTTCACCTCATCAGTCTCGCTTTGCTCGACAGCTTCCCCTCAAGGGGAAGCCATAAAAATGCGTAATCTCAAGCCTTCCCCTTGAGGGGAAGGTGGCGGCGTTAGCCGTCGGATGAGGTGGCATATAGGTTCTCAGACTGTCAATGGTATTTACAAAAATTGACATCTTCGTCTAAATAATTTCAAGAGTTCCGTTTACTTCTTTAACATCAATAAATCTTGCACGTTCATCAAACCATCTTTCAGGCCAATGAATACAAAGCTTTTTGTTTCCTTTAAGGTCATTAAAGAACATAGCGTGTCCGCCGTTATCATCAAACAAGGGCTTGTCAAGATGAACCCATTCATCCTTAATGCTTTTGGCAACTGCCGCCGCAACTATGTATGTATCCCCGGGAAATGGCGACCATGTAAGATATAAGGTTCCGTCACTGAGCTTTGTTATAAAAGGCGCATCGGAGCCGTATCTTTTTATCTGCTTGCCATTCCATTCCATTATGTTTGGCTCTTTTGAGCATAAAGACAAGCCTGACCTGAAGAGCATAAATGGAGAACCAACTCTTTCCTTTAAATCCTCAGTTAATTGCACAGCCCATATTTCTCCAATATAGCAATCCTGTTCCTCATTATAGTTGTCGGGCCAATCCGCAGAATATACAATATAAGGTGTGTCACCTTCAATATATAAAGTTCCGTCAATACAGCTTCTTTCGGGAGGCGTTGCAGGTCCGTTTACGATTGGAGTAAATCTTCCGTCAGGGGTATCGGAAACAGAAATTTCTGTTCCACGCTTGCCGTTTTTGCCCATAAGGGAAAGGAACATATAGTATTTACCATTGTAATAATGAACCTCGGGTGCCCACAAATCCATCTCTGCCCAACTGTTTTCAGGAATGGTATACACTGTTTTTGGCTCTTCCCAGTTCTCTAAATCATAGCTTTTAAAAACTATAATCTTATTCTCAAGGTCAGATTTATATAAATAATAAGCTCCGTTGCTTACTACAACATAAGGGTCCCTTACACGAATTTCACTTGTTTTATACATATTAATAATCTCCATTCTCTATGATATGGCATATTATAAATAAAAAAAATCTCCTTGTCAATATTCCTTTTTGGGAACATTTTAAGGAGATTTATTTATTATTTTATATTAATATAACAGGTTTGTTTCTTTTTCAGAAACTAATATATAACAACCGTAGAACCGATAGGTACATAAGATGCAAGCCAGTTAACTTCATAAAGAGGCATTCTTATGCAACCATGGGATGCAGGGCGTCCCTGAGTTCCGTCCTGAACAGTGCCGTTGGGGTTAAAGAGGATTGAATGAAATGCAATACCTCTTTCCATATTCAAATAAAGAACAGGCTTAACATAATATGTGCCGTGATACCAACCGCTGTCCCTTGCTAAGTATTTCATAACCCCTGTGGGTGTTGGGGTTGTATTTGCACCTGATGAACAGGTTGAAACTCTAACCAACTCCCAGTTACCTTTTGAACCAACAAAGGTATTTACACGCTGTCTTTCAAGATTAACCCAAATAAGATAATCTGTGTCACTTTCATAACCCTTTGCACTTACAAAAATCTCTTTATCCTCATCGGAAAGGTCGTTGTAAATTGTATAATTCTTAGATGAAATACTTATACTTCCGTATGGAACCCAGCAAGAACGGTTTTGGTCAGGAATCCAAATCTTTGCAGCGTAGGTTCCGCTGTGGTCTGTATATATAACCTTGTGTCCTGCCCCTAAGCTTCCGTTAGATGAACCAAGCCCACTGCTTGAATATGTGTGGGTCCAATACCGAACAGTTGCCTCTATTTCAACAGGGTTTACCATTTCATAAACCCGTGCTGCCTCTTTTTGAAGATACCAGTCATCATCAAAATTATCTACATAAACTGTTTTTTCAATCTTTTTTACCACTCCGTTTAGATGAACCTCAAGAGCAACAGAGGTTTCATAGTCTGCCATACCCTTTTCAAAGGGGATACTAAGATTAAAAGATGTGGTCTTTCCCGAATATATATCAAATTCCGAGCTGTAATAATCACCTCTTGGAACTCCGTCAACAACCCATTGTGCTGAACCCTGTTTTTCTTGGGGAACCTTTGTCATAACCGCTGTAATTGAAACACTGGGATTGTCAGGATTAACGGTGGTAATTCCATCCATAAATGCAAGGGTTATAGAATCCATAAATGCCTTGTCATCAGGAGAAATACTGTCATCAACAGAGGAAGGTGTATCAGGGATGGGTTCGGTTGGAAAAGCATAGTCAGGTGTTGTCTGGGTTTCCTCCTCAATTTCTTCTTCAACAGGAATTTCCTCAACAACCTCTTCGGTTTTTGTATCTGTTCCGGGCAGAGCATAGTCAGGGTTTGCAAAAGCCACAGAACATTCTGTCCAGAATACTGAAACAACCAGAGCAAGAATTAATAACTTAAATTTTTTCACAGCCGTTCATCCTTTCAATTATATTCTAATATGATTATACATTGTTTTAAATAAGTTGTAAATAGTTTTTAGAATTAATTTTTGTATAAAATCTCAAATTTTGGAAATAATAACCCAAAATTACAGAGGTGGGATTATAATGGGAAAAATCAGCGGAAACATAATTGAAAATAAGGAATATATCAAAAACCGATTCAGTGTACCTAAGAATTTTGATTTTGTTCTTCGTGAGTTTGAGGTAAAGTTTGCAGACGGCTATGCCTCGGCATTTTTAATATTTTATGACGGAATGAGTGATAAAACCTATATCAATCGTGATATAATGCGTAATCTGCTTGGCGGAATTGATAAGCCTCTAAGCTGTAACAGAGTTGATGCAATCTATAAAAAGATGACCCCAGTAGGACCCTTAACTTTGGTTGACAACTTTGAAACGGCGGAGGAGATGGTCACCTTTGGTTGTTGTTTGATATTTGTAGACGGTTGTGAGTCAGCCTTTCTTGCAGATGTTAAGAACTGGGGAGCAAGGAGTATAAACCGCCCTGTTCAGGAGGCAAGCCTGTCAGGACCTCAGGAGGCGTTTAACGAAGTTATTGTAACCAGTCTGGCGCTGGTTCGCAAAATAATGAAAAATCCCGATTTGGTAGCGGAGAATATTCCTGTAGGAACCCAAAGCCGAACCCCTTGTGCCTTAATGTATGTTAAAGGGCTGACCAATAATGAACTGGTTGACAGTATCAGGAAACGCCTTGAAGGGATAGACACCCCTTATATATTTTCATCGGGGGATGTGGAGATGATGATAGAAAATTCAGCCCTTTTCCCTATGACCAGAACCTTAAAAACAGAACGTCCTGACAGAGTAGCGTCAATGCTGGCAGAAGGTAAGGTGGTTATCATTGTTCAGGGAAGCCCATTTGCTCTGATTTTACCTACAACGGCAACAGACTTAATTGAGGCATCGGAGGATAACTATGTAAGAGTTCCCGAGGCAAACTTTATGAGGTTTGTAAGATTAATAGGAATGTGGATTTCAGTTTTTCTGCCGGGGTTGTTTGTTGCGGTTCTTCTTTATCATCACGAAATACTCCCCACCGACCTGCTCCTTGCCATTGAGGCAAGCCGTGAAAAGGTTCCGTTTCCGTTGGTGGTAGAACTGATATTAATGGAGCTTGCTTTTGAATTGATTAAAGAGGCATCGGTAAGAGTGCCAAGCCCTGTGGGCTCAACATTGGGTATAATCGGCGGTTTGATTTTGGGACAGGCGGCAGTTGAGGCAAATATTGTAAGCCCTGTTTTAATAATAGTGGTATCTTTATCAGGGCTTGGCAGTTTTGCAACTCCTTCGGTTTCCCTTTCCAGGTCGCTGTCACTAATGAGATTTGTCTATATTATCTTTGGTTCATTGGCAGGGCTTTTAGGGGTTATTTGCGGCAGTTTTATTTCGGGTGCATTTCTTACGTCGGCAGAAACCTTCGGCGTTCCGTTCCTGTCACCTATTGCCCCTAAAAACGGAGATTCTGTATGGGGAAGTCTTATGGTAAAACCTATTTGGAAGAAAGAAAGGCGACCGAAGAGCCTTATGACACAGAATCCCATCAAACAACCTCACATAAGCAGAAAATGGAAGGGAGAGGAAGAATAATGGCAAAGGAGAGGAGATATATCGGCAGTTGGGAGCTTGGATGTATGGTTTTTAATACTTGTTTATTTAAAATTTTTACACGATATCCCAATAAATATAACCAGATAGGCGGTTCTGCAGGTTGGATAACGGCTGTCTTTACGGGAATTATTTTTTTGGCTATTCTTTTTGTTGCTCTTACGCTGATGAGAAGATACAGAGAAGATGGCATATTTGGAATTGCTGATAAAGGCGGAAGATTGGTTGGAGGACTTGCACGAAAAATATTCACAGCGTATTGGATTGCCTCGGCGGCGTATGGGCTGAGAGAGGCATCTGCTGTGTTGAGGATTGTTTCCTATAATCAGTCCCCTTGGTGGTTTACAGTAATATTTCTGGTAATTGGTGGAGGAGTGGTTGCCTTATGCGGGGGTAAAGCCGTATACAGAATGCATTCACTTTTGGTTCTTGGAATTGGGGCTGTAGGGATTTTAATTCCTGCACTGGGATTAAAATATGCAGAACCTTTGCTCATCGCACCAATCTTTGGAGAAGGTCCTTTAAGAATTTTCGGTCAGGGACTTTCCACCTTGTTTGTATATCTTGATATCTTGTTTGTGTTTATTATTCTGCCTTATGTACGAAAGGAAGTAAAGATAAGAAGAACAATTATGATTTCTGCAGGTATAGCTGTTGCAGTTAATATTTTTATTATGGTTGTTGCAACTATGTCCTATCCCTATGAACTTGGAAATATAGTTCAAATTCCAATCTATCCCTTAACAAAAACAGCGTATTTCGGAAGGTTTTGGTCAAGGCTTGACGGGTTATACCTTGTGGCATTTATAACATCGGCAATGCTGTTTTTGTCCCTTGCATTTCATATGATTGTAAAAAGCAGTTGGCTCCTTAATCCTAAATTTTCAGGAAAGACTGCGGTTGCAGGGGTATTAGCTGTAATTGTCTGCCTTTCACTAACCGGCTGTTACGACGGAAAAGAGGTGGAAGAGGGGGCGTATATGATTGGCTTAGGCATAGATAAGGGAGAAGCATTTCCATATAAGTTTACCTTTCAGCTTTCAAATCCTCTGAAATCAGGATCAAGCACTGATTCCGGTGACAGTAAAAAAGAGGGAGAAGAGGATGGAGAAAAAAAGGAAGAGAATAAGACAGTAAATAATATCGTGATTGAGGCAGAGGATTTATATACAGGGATAAACAAGCTTAAAAGCCATCTCAGTAAACAGCCTGAGTTCCCTCATTTGAAAGTAATTGTATTTTCAAAGGAACTGGCAATGGAGGGAATTTTAGATGAGGCTCAAATCCTTTATCAGGAACGAAATATACGTCCAAGTGTGAATTTATGTATGGCAGAATCAGCAGAGGAATTTCTAAAAGGGGTAAAACCTACCCTTGAACAGAGCACATCCCGGTATTATGAAATGATTTTCCATGATAAAAATATGCCCTATGTTCCTGTAACCGAGCTTAGGGAATTTGTGTCAAGGTCGGTAAACAGCGGAGGAGACGGGGTAATTCCTATAGCAGATAAAGATAAGCTTATCGGAATGGGAGTATTTAGTGACGGGAGAATGGTTTTTGAGGCAGATGGTGAAAAAACGTTAATATATAAAATTTTATCGGGAGAAGCAAAAGATGTTGCCATAAAAGCAGGAAATTCTGCATTTTCTGTGACCTGTAACAAAAAACCCAAAATCCGTGCAGATTATGAGAGGATAACTATTGAACCCAAGATTGTGGCAAAATTAATTTACGGAAGCTATGAAGACTCTGCTTACCTTTCTGCATCATTGGAACAGCAGATGACAGATTTCGCTCAGGAATGTTCTCACGCATCAGCAGACATTTTGTGCATTGGTAACAAACTTCGTTTAAAAAGTTTGACGAAAAAAGGCTGGGAAAGTCGAAAGGAAGAAAGTGACGTCAGCAACATTCCGGTTTTTACCAAAAGTTCTGTGAAAATTAAATAAATTTACATTTTTTTCAAATTCTATATTGACAGATTTTGGCTATTATGTTAATATAATACCATAATTTAGAAAAAAATAAAAATTTATGGAAGAAAGGAAGTGCTTTTTAAATGAAGTCAACAGGTATTGTAAGAAAGGTAGACGAATTAGGAAGAATAGTTTTGCCGAAAGAATTACGCGGAACTTTAAGAATAGCTCAGAGAGATCCGTTGGAAATCTATGTAGACGGTGAAAATATAATTCTTAGAAAGTACGAACCGTCTTGCATTTTTTGTGGCAGTGCAACAGATGTTGTAAACTTTAAAGATAAGCGTGTCTGCAAGGAATGTATTGCAGAAATGTGCAAATAGAAAATAAATGGGTTCAGCGGTAAGCTGAACCCATTTTAATTTACAAACTAACGGAATAATCTTTCTTAAATCCGTGTGCTCCAAATATCTGCCACTGTCCCACACCCAGCCTTTGCATAATTGCATTTCTCTCTTCTAAACACAGCATTGGACTTGTATCAACCGAGGTCATAAGTATTGGCGCGTACTGATTATACTCGGCTTGTTCTGCTGTTAAGCCGTGAGTATTGATGTAAATATCACCTGTAATTGCAATATGCTTTGAATAGTCTATCAAAACAATTTCACCGGGCAGGTGACCGCCTTTGCCTTCATATACCTCAAAATGCAATTCTTCAAAGTCAAAAAATCCTATCTGGGTAAGCGGCTCTTTTAAGTCTTTTACATCATTCCATAAAGCAGTTATCTTATTAGGATTTACCGCCTTATACGATGTAAGAATTTTACAGATATTTATATATGGTCTATGGAGAGGGTTTGATTCTCTGTATCCATTTTTCCCTTCGTATTCATTCCTCAGACAATTAGCAGTTTTGGCACTTGCAATTATTCTGTCAAAAACAGGCAAAAGTCCGCAATGATCAACATCTGCATGGGTTACAAGTATTGTTTTTTCTGATTTGTCAAATTCCGGAACAACTCTTTTAAAAATATCAAGCATTTCATCGCAGTAGCAAGCATATCCGCTGTCTATAAACAATGTCTTGCCGTTACTTTTTATAATTATAGTATTACTTCCGCAAGGCGGCTCAATAAGTGTTATTTCGGTATTGTCTGTAATTTTATGAGTACTTATACGTGGGTTAAAGTTTTTGCCTTTTGAACTTCCTAAAAGTTCCGCAAACTTGCTTATACTGTCAAAAGTCCTGTATGGTGACAGCCCCTGTTCATCAAGAGTTTGCATTGCAAGATTAATATGAACCAAAAGCTCTTGGCATATCTTTTCGGAAAGCCCCATAACTTGAGATAATCCTAAAACGTAGGTATTATAAAAGATACTGTTGTCGTAGACCTTTTCGGAGCTATTATAGTCTATCACACGAACCCTACAAAGCTTTTCCGCTTCCTTTAAAAATTCAGTAATCTTATCGAAATTATCAACATACAAACCCATTTTAAAATATTGATAATCCGTGCCGTTCTCCTGAGAGCTGATATAGGAGATATTGAAATTAAATTCATTAATAAGGGTCAGGATATTGGTTACACTTCCGGGAACATCCTCAAGACAGAATTCTATTAAAACAATACTTGTTTTGTTTGAATTGCTTTGCAAATATCCGATTTTCTCAAGCTCGGCATCTGCTTTACTTAATTGTTCTTCTGTGCCTTCTGCATCAATAAATAATGTGTGTGAATCAACCGCTTTGTTGTAGCTTACCCGGGTAATGTTTATTCCAAGCAGAGAAAAGCATTTACTGGCTTTTAAAAACGCACCGATATGGTTTGGCATAGAAGTAATATAGGTCTTTTTCAATTTAAACACCTCGTCTGCTTTTACAGGAAATGGTTACATTTGTTATCTTAAACGGCAGACCTGCATTTTACAATCATTTCTGTAATGTTAGTTAAAACCAGGTCACCGTTTTGATTGAAAACGTCAAAAGCAAGTTCAACAATGCCGTTTTTGTTATTTCGCTTCGTAAGCTTTGAAATTGTATATACGCCTGTAAGTGTATCTTCTGCATAAACCGGCTTTTGCCATTCTATCTTTGTGGATTTGCCGGCAATCAGCTCATCGCCTGCCAAATCATTTTCCAGATACTTTGCCCATACCGACATAAAAGACATAACCCCCGGAGCAATTAACTTGCCAAAGAAGGTTGATTTAGCATATTCCTCATCTGTGTGAATAGGGATATTATCATACTTTTTTGCAAAATCAATCATTTCGTCTTTGTTTATTACAACGCTGTCGATTTGAACCTTTGTACCCGGAACAAATTCTTCAAAATACATTTTAATTCCCCATTTCCAAACTAAGCATAATACTACTTATTCATTTTCTCTAAATCGTTTTTGCGGATTTCAACTCGTCTTACTTTACCGCTGATTGTTTTTGGAAGTTCATCCACAAACTCAACTATTCTTGGATATTTGTAAGGTGCTGTATGTGTCTTTACATATTCCTGAATTTCTTTTTTCAGTTCGTCTGTTCCTTCATTGCCTTTTACAAGAACAATGGTAGCCTTTACAATCTGTCCGCGAACCTCATCGGGAACAGGTGTTATTGCACATTCCAAAACATAAGGAAGTTCCATGATGACACTCTCGATTTCAAAAGGTCCGATACGATAGCCTGATGACTTAATAACATCATCAATACGGCCAACATACCAAAGATAACCGTCTTCGTCCATTGTTGCCTGATCGCCTGTATGGTAGTAGCCGTCGTGCCATACCTCGTTTGTCTTTTCTTCATCAAGATAATATCCGATGAAAAGTCCACAAGGAACATTGTCCTTTACACGGATACAGATTTCACCTGCATCGCCTGTTTTACATTCGTTGCCGTCAGGATCAAGAACAACTACATCGTAGAGAGGACTTGGTCTGCCCATTGAACCAATTTTGGGTGTTGAGCCAACAAAGTTTGCGATAGAAAGTGTTGTTTCGGTCTGACCGAAGCCTTCCATAATGGTAAGTCCTGTTGCCTTTTTGAACTGATTGAATACCTCTGGATTGAGTGCCTCTCCTGCTGTGGTTGCATATTCAATAGAGGAAAGATCATACTTTGACAAATCCTCCTTAATGAAGAAACGATACATTGTAGGCGGTGCACAGAAGGTTGTGATATGGTATTTAGCAAACATCGGCAGAATATCTTCCGAATGGAATCTGTCAAAGTCATATGTGAACTGTGCTGCTTCACAGAGCCATTGTCCGTACAGCTTTCCCCAAAGAGCTTTACCCCAACCTGTATCGGAAATTGTAAAGTGAAGTCCGTCGGGATTTACATTATGCCAATGCTTTGCTGTTGGATAATGACCAAGAGCATATTTATATGAATGTGTTGCAATTCTCGGATATCCTGTTGTGCCTGATGTAAAGAGCATCAGCATTGGATCGTTACCGCAAGGTGTGTTTTCTGTGCGGTCAAAATGTGTACTGAAACGCTCCATTTCTACATTGAAATCGTTCCAACCTTCTTTGCTGCCTCCAACTAAAACCTTAACCATTTCAGGGAACTGTGCGGCAGCTTTTTCAGCCTCAGTTGATACATCTCCGTCAGCGGTACATACGATAGCCTTTACCTTTGCTGCTTTGTATCTGTATTCAAAATCGTGTTCCACAAGCTGATTTGTTGCGGGGATTGCGATTGCACCGATTTTATGAAGTGCAAGCATACAGAACCAGAACTGATAATGTCTTTTTAATACAAGCATTACTGTATCGCCCTTTTTGATGCCAAGGGATTCAAAGTAGTTAGCGGTTTTTGCCGAATACTTTTTCATATCACTGAATGTAAAGCGTCTGTCTGTTTTGTCATTTGCAACCCACATCATTGCAAGCTTATCAGGACTCTTTTTGGCAATTGCATCAACACAATCAAATGCAAAGTTAAAGGTGTCTTCGTTTTTAAAGGTGATACCGTTAAATACGCCATTTTCATCATAAGATGATTGGATAAATTTATCTGCAACTGTTTCAGTTTTTTTCTTTTTAGCAGCCACCTTTGCAGCGATAATAGGTGCTTCGGGGTATTCTTCATTTACCTTTCCGTCCTGTGGGTTTAATACAACTGCATGAAATTCACAACCGCCCTCTGAAACTGCAATCATACCATGGGGGATAATACTGTTATAGAAAATAGAATCTCCTTCGTGAAGAATATCTATATGGTTGCCAACCTGAACCTTAAGTGAACCTTTCACAATGACATCAAATTCCTGACCATTGTGTGAGCTTAACTGAATTGGAGCATTTTGTTCATCTTCAAGATATGGAAATTTTACGAGAAATGGTTCTGCCAATTTCTCCTTGAATTTTGGAGCGAGGTTGTTGTATTCCACACCATGCTTTTTTAAAATTTTAAGTCCTTCACCTTTTCTTGTGATGGCAAAGGAGGTAAGAGTTGTGCTTGTTCCTTCAAGCAAGTCTACAACCTCAACACCGCAAGCTTTTGCACACTTGTAGATAAAGGTAAAACTGAAGTCTGTTTCGCCTTCCTCCAAAAGCTTGTAATCATCAGCCGATACACCACAAAGCTTTGCAAGCTCTTCCGGTGTATAACCTTTTGCTTCCCGCAGGTCTTTGATTCTGCCTGCTACCTCTTTCAAACTGTAATCCATTGTTTTGTCTCCTTTCGTATTTGACATCTTTGATATTTGGTTACTAATTTGAATAAAACAAAAAACCCGTCTCAAAGATAGCTTTGAGACGAGTTATAATAACCCGCGGTACCACTCAAATTACGGAAAATCCGTCACTCACCGAGCTCTAACAAGCTCTTTGCCTTTACGCAGCATTACGGAAGGAGTCTACTAAGCCAAGCCTTTCGGTCCTCCGACTCAGAGGTGATAAGTCATTGGAAGGTTCCGCCATTGCCTCGCACCACCCGGCAACTCTCTCAAGGCATCACAATCCGACCGTCCTCGTCATAGTCTTTTTTTGTGATATTCAAATTTTATTGTATTATACGCCCATAATTTTGTTTTGTCAATAGTTTTTTTAAAAATTTTCTAAAAATTTTATTATAAAAAATTACTGCATTTGTATTGTAGTTTCTAAAATTACGCAATAGTCGAATTTATTTATGATGTATCTGGTCAGACATCCTCCGAAAATTTGTTGTCGGTTTAATCCATAACCGGGATTTTTTGAAGAAATTTCAATTTTTTCTATTGCTCTGCTTTAATTTTTACTTTCTTATTAACGAGAATTAAGCCAAGGGTTAAAATTATGGGAAAAACAGTAGCGACCAACAATCCGGCTTTAAGATTACCGCCCGCCATTTCTGAAAACTTGCCTACCATAGCCGGACTTACAGTTGCGCCTAAATCACCGGCTAAAGCCAAAAAAGCAAACATAGTTGTTCCGCCTCTGGGACATTTTTGGGATGATATACTGATTGTTCCCGGCCACATAATTCCAACAGCCAATCCGCAAAGAGCACACCCTGCCAATCCTAATATTGAAGAAGCCGACAAGGATGCTAACAAATAGCAGACCGCACATAGTGTTCCGCATAAAAGCATAGTTTTTGTAAGGTCAAAATTTTTGCTCATTTTTCCGTATAACGTACGGGATATGCCCATAAGCATAGCAAATAAACAGGGACCGGCTAAATCCCCCACGGTTTTAGAAACGCCAAGAGCTGATTCTGTAAATGCAGATGCCCATTGTGCCATACTTACTTCGGATGCACCGGCACATATCATAAGAATCATAAAAAGCGGGAAATTTTTGAGCTTGAACATACGCAAAAATGAGCCTTGTCCGCTGTTGTCGCCGGCAAGCGGTGCAATGGGCACAAAAGCGAACATTATTCC
>JAZUMJ010000033.1:0-16533 GCA_045603605.1 Ructibacterium sp.
TAATTTCGTGTCCGGCATCAGCTAATTCCTTTACTGACTCAGGAAAATTATCCACCCATGAACCTACTACAAAAAAAGTTGTTTTAACCTGATATTTATCCATAATTTCTATTAATTGACTTGTGTCTTCATTGCCCCAAGCTGCGTCAAACGACATAGCAACAATTTTTTCATCACCTTTATCTACGCAATATATGGGCAAATCCCTTTTGGAGTTAGCAACCGTTACAGCTTTATTTCTGCCTGTGATTATAAATGCCGTAAATATAAAAACTATTGCCAAAAGCATTGCCCCTGTTTTTTTGTTTATTACCCATATTTTCATTTATATTCCTCCTTTTTAGTTCAATATATGCAAGCAAAACTGTCAATAAAACAAATTTATAGGAAAAAGAATATAGATTTAATTTTAGGCAATCATATGAAATATAGTTTTAATTTAAAAAAACGAAGGGTCAGGGATATTAATGATTCAAGTTGGAGATACAGTTATTCTAAACGGTGATTTGGATGTGGATATAAAAAAATTAAATCTGCTTAAAACACGTCTTCTTACCTGTGGTTTATCTCTGCGTTCTACTGTTACCGCATCAAGCATCAGCGATGAAGGGTTTACCTTCTGCTTACAGAGAGGAATTATCACTCTTAAAAATGAACTTTTATCTCCTCAGGAATTTAATGTGTATTGGAACGAAAAACCTGATGAGATTTATCCATATCTTGAAATTGTAACCCTTCTCTTAATTTGCGGTGTTTCTGTTGAGGTGTTTTCATCTTTAAGGTTCTAAGTTAAATTTTCAGGAATATACTATTACAGTAAAATAGTTAGATGCAATAGCAAGGAGTGTATAAGGTGAAAAATACTTATTTTGAAAACAACAAGGCAAGGGTAATTGGTACAGTTTGCAGTGAACTTACATTTTCTCATATGATTTACGGGGAGAGATTTTATTTATTTCAGATTAAAATTCCAAGATTAAGTGAGAATTTTGATATAATTAATGTAACTGTTTCAGAGCGTTTTTTTACAACAATTGAGCCAAAATTAGGGGATTATTTATGTGTAGAAGGGCAGTTCCGTTCCTATAATAATTTTACAGATGTGGGAAACCGACTGATTTTAACAATTTTTGCACGGGAAATTGAATATGCAGATAATATTGATGATATAAAGAACCCTAATGAAATTTGTCTGTGCGGATATATATGCAAGACACCAATATACAGAACAACACCATTTCAACGGGAAATATGCGATATTCTTCTTGCAGTTAACCGCTCCTATAATAAATCCGATTATATTCCCTGTATTGCCTGGGGAAGAAATGCAAAATATGCCGGATGTCTGGATGTCGGCGACCATTTAAAAATATGGGGGAGAATACAGAGCCGTGAATACCAAAAGCGAATTGATGATGAAAACTTTATAACTAAAACCGCCTATGAGATTTCAATATCAAAATTGGAAATTATTGACGATGAAGATCAAGAAAGCGACTGTCTGTAAGACAGCCGCTTTTTTGATTAACCAAGCTTATTAATATTCTCTATTACTGTTTCAAGCATTCCTTTATACATTTCGCCCTTCTTCCGTTCCTCTTCAACAACGGCAGCAGGTGCATTTTCTGTAAAGCCTTTATTATTAAGCTTTCCTTCAACACGCTTTATTTCTCCCTCAAGACGTTCTTTTTCCTTATTTAAACGGGCAATCTCTTTTTCCTTATCAACCAACTCGTCCATTGGCAAAACAATTTCTGCACCGTTGGTTGCAACAGATACTCCGTTTTCAGGAACTCCTGACTTATCAGAAGAAATAATAACATCACTTACGGATGCAAGCTTTGTATAGAACTGAACCCCTGAACCAAAAACATCCTCTTTATCTGTGATAATATAAAGTGTACATTTCTTTGACGGAGGAACATTCATTTCATTACGGATATTTCTTATGCCTTTAATAGATTCCATAATCATCAGCATTTGAGCCTGGGCTTCATCATTTCTATATTCCTCGTTATATACAGGGAATGAAGAAATCATAATGCTTTCGCCCTCATGAGGCAATGCCTGCCATATTTCCTCGGTAATAAACGGCATAAACGGATGCAAGAGCTTTAATGTGTTTGACAGAACATATGTCAAGGTCTGCTGTGCAACTGTGTTGCTCTCGCCTTCCTCGTTAAAACGAGGTTTAACAAGCTCAATATACCAATCGCAGAAGCTATCCCAAATAAAGTCATAAAGCTTTGAAACAGCAACTCCAAGTTCGTATTTATCAAGGTTTTCTGTTACCTCTTTAACCAATTCGTTATATTCGTGAAGTATCCATTTATCCTCAATATGGAGTTTATCAAGCTGAGGAAGTTCACATTTATCAATGTTTAAATTCATCAGAACAAATCTTGATGCATTCCAAATCTTGTTGGCAAAGTTTCTGCTTGACTCAACTCTTTCAATATAGAAACGCATATCATTTCCCGGTGAATTACCTGATGCAAGAGTGAAACGAAGAGCGTCTGCACCATATTTATCAATTATTTCAAGAGGGTCGATACCATTTCCCAAAGATTTACTCATTTTTCTACCCTGAGAATCACGAACAAGACCGTGTATATAAACATGCTTAAAAGGAACTTCTCCCACATGTTCAATACCTGAGAACATCATTCTTGCAACCCAGAAGAAAATTATATCATAACCTGTAACAAGAGTATCTGTAGGATAAAAATGCTCCAATTCTTCTGTTTTTTCAGGCCATCCCAATGTTGAGAAAGGCCACAAAGCAGAGCTGAACCAAGTATCCAAAACGTCCTCGTCCTGTTTCATTTTTCCACCGCATTTTGGACATACATCTACATCTGTCTTTGAAACAACCGTCTCTCCGCAGTCATTACAATAATACGCCGGTATTCTGTGTCCCCACCATAACTGACGTGAAATACACCAATCGTGAACATTTTCCATCCAGTGTGTATATGTCTTTGAAAAACGTTCAGGAACAAAACGGGTTTTGCCTGTATCAACAGCTTCTTTAGCCGGCTTTGCAAGGGGTTCCATCTTTACAAACCACTGCTTTGAAGTAATAGGCTCAACAGTTGTACCGCAACGATAACACTGACCAACATTATGTGTATGCGGAACAACCTTAACAAGTAAACCTTCCTTCTCTAAGTCTTCTACTATTGCTTTTCTTGCCTCATAGCGGTCCATTCCCTCGTATTTACCGCCAAACTTGTTGATTGTTGCATCGTCATTCATAACCTTAATCTGTTCCAGATTATGACGCTGACCAACCTCAAAGTCGTTAGGGTCATGAGCTGGTGTAATCTTAACGCAACCTGTTCCAAATTCCAAATCTACATAATCATCTGCAATAACAGGAATTTCTCTGCCAACTAAAGGCAAGATTAACATCTTTCCAACCAAATGTGTATATCTTTCATCATTTGGATTTACAGCTACGGCAGTATCACCAAGCAATGTTTCAGGTCTTGTTGTTGCAATCTCAACAAAGCCATCACTATCCTTAATGGGATACTTAATATGCCAGAAAAATCCGTCCTGCTCTGCATATTCAACCTCTGCATCAGAAAGAGCAGTAGCACAGCTTGGACACCAGTTGATAATTCTGTTTCCCTGATAAATCAAGTCTTTGTTATAGAGATTAACAAAAACCTCTTTTACCGCTCTGCTGCAGCCCTCATCCATAGTAAAGCGTTCTCTGTCCCAGTCACAGGAACAACCAATCTGCTTTAACTGATTGATAATTCTGCTTCCATACTTTTCTTTCCAATCCCATACACGCTTTAAAAACTCTTCTCTTCCAAGGTCATAGCGAGTTAAACCTTCGTTAACACGCAAATCTTCCTCAACCTTAATCTGCGTTGCAATACCTGCATGGTCTGTTCCGGGAATCCAGAGTGCATTATATCCCTGCATTCTCTTAGTACGGATAAGAATATCCTGAAAGGTTTCATCCAAAGCATGTCCCATATGCAACTGACCTGTTACGTTTGGGGGCGGAATTACTATTGTAAATGGTTTTTTTGTTTTATCCACCTCTGCATGGAAATATCCCTTATCAACCCAATTTTGATATATTCGCTTTTCAACCTGTTTGGGGTCATATGTTTTTGACAGCTCTTTAGCCACAAAAATCGCTCCTCTCTATCTGTATGGACAAATTTATCCATAATAATACAATTTAACTAATGTATTATACCATTTTTAAATCCACAGTGCAAGTGTTTTATTAAAAGAATTTATATTTCTTTTTATATCCCTGAGTTTTGTAACAAAATCATTACTTTTATTTCTGAATAATTACCACATCTTTACAATTCACACAATCCACATAGTTTTCCACAGCTTTATATATGGAAAATCGTTATATTCTGTCGTTTTCCACATTATATTTTCCACAAAAAAGGCTCCCTTGTGTAAAGGGAGCTGGCAAACCGAAGTTTTGACTGAGGGATTGTTTGATAACACAACCCCTCCGAGTTTTGCTACAACTTTTTAATTTTATGCCATTTCTAATGCCTGATCAAGCCAGAATAAACCAATATCAAGAGCTTTATAAAGTCCGTCACGTTCTGCCTGACGAATAAGCTGTGAGTTCTTACCCTCGTTTGTTTTCAACTCAATTATAACACGCTTTGAAATCTGTAAATCTCCCAAAGGTTCTTGATCTTCAAGTCTGAATATAACAACATATTTATCCTCAGGATTACCATAATAAATAACATTTCCGCATCTTACCAGAGGTTTACCATTGTATGTGAAAACTGACTTTTCCTCAGCGGCTTTTTTTGAAGTTTTTGCTGCCATAACAATCATTACCTTTCTGCCTAAATAATATTTCAATCTTCGCCATAGGCAAGCGTAGATTATCAAATCTAATTTGCAATATATTTTATAATACCAAATTACAGGAAAAATTGCAAGACATATTTTTATCTTTTACCTAAAAGTTCATTTATAAGCATATGTCCGTGAGGTTTATATATTCCCGTTGCCTTAGCCTCTGCCTCAGAATAAATTTTCTCTTCTTCCTTCTCGTTCTCGCTAAAATATAGAATATACGGAACCGGGTCTGATGTATGGGTCTTTATTGCCAAAGGTGTTGGGTGGTCAGGCATAACAAGGATATGATAATCCTCTCCGCTGTTTTTAAGGTATTCAACAACGGGTGCAACAATTTTTTCATCTATTAACTCAATAGACTTTACCTTATTATCAATCTCGTGACGATGTCCTGCCTCATCAGCACCCTCTAAATGGATATAAACAAAGTCTGCACCATTTTTCAAAGAATTTATTGCTGCTTCTGCTTTTCCATCAAAATTTGTATGTACTGTTCCTGTAGCATTTGGAACTTCAACAACATCAAGCTCTGCACAACAGCCTATACCCTTAACCAAATCAACAGCCGAAATAACCGCACCATCTATACCAAATCTTGATTTATAGCTATCAAGGTTAGGTCTTGTTCCGTTCCCCCATATCCACAAAGAATTTGCAGGATGAAGGCCTCGCTCTTCCCTTGCTTTGTTAACGGGATGGTTTTTAAGTATATCATAACTCTTCTTCATAACCGAGAGAATAGTTTCATCTTCAGGCAAATACTGTCCTACAACACGGTCAGAAATATCGTGAGGTGGTGTTAAAGAAAACATATTTTCTTTGTTATGCCATACCATAAGATTTCTATAGCTTATTCCGCCAAAGAATTCATAGTCATCATTCTTCAATTCCTCATTTATTGCATCAATTAACTTATGTGCCTCTTCTGTGGATACTTCGTCCGAGCTATAGTCCATCATTGTCTTATCGGCATAATTTTCTTCATCAGAAAGAGTTACAAGGTTTGCACGAAATGCTGTATCTGTAAGCTTAAGAGGAACTCCCATAGAAACGGCTTCCAACGGAGAGCGTCCTGTATAATAAATCTGTGGGTCATAACCAAAAACTGAAAGGTTTGCCACATCGCTGCCCGGCGGTAAATTATCCGGAACGGTGGTAACCATTCCCAATTCGCCTTTTGATGCAAGATAATCAATATTCGGCTTAACAGCTGCCTCCAGTGGAGTTTTATTTCCAAGCTCAGGTACAGGAGTATCTGCAGCTCCGTCAAGTAATACAACAATATATTTCATATAATCTCAATCCTCCTGATGATTTTCTATTATAACCTATTAAGTATACACCTATAAATTAGTTGTGTCAATATATGAATATAACAAAAAAATGATGTTGCTCTGCAACAGCATTTTCAGGATTAGCCCTTAACAACTATATTTATAAGCTTTTTAGGTACTGCAATGCATTTAACGATTTCCTTACCATCAATCAACTCACAAACCTTTTGATTTGCAAGTGCTACTTCTTTCATCTGGTCAGGTGTTAAATCAGGTGAAATCATAATCTTATCACGGATTTTACCGTTAATCTGCAATACAACCTCAATCTCACTAACCTTCATAGCCTCTTCATCTGCTTTTGGCCAAGAATATTCAGATAAGTCTTCGGTTTTACCTATCATATCCCACATTTCAAATGCAATATGAGGAACAAACGGTGAAAGCAGTACAATAAGGTTTTCAACAGCTTCTGTTATAACCGCATTATTATAAGCAGAATTATCTGTATTTTCCTTATATGCATATATTGCATTAACCATTTCCATAATTGAGCTGATTGCTGTATTAAAGCTAAATCTGTCACAATCATCGGTTACCTTTTTAATTGATGAATGAACGGCATTTCTCAACTTCTTTTCATCAGCAGTGAGATTTGATACATCAATCTTTGTATCAGTAAGATATGGTTTAAGCTCATCCACAGCTCTCCATACTCTGTTCAAAAATCTGTATGCACCCTCAACAGCGGTATCATTCCAGTCCAAATCACGTTCGGGCGGTGCAGCAAAGAGAATGAATAATCTTGCCGTATCTGCACCGTACTTAGAAATTATCTCTTCAGGGCTTACTACATTTCCAACAGACTTTGACATCTTTGTGCCATCTTTTAATACCATACCCTGAGTTAAAAGATTTGCAAAAGGTTCATCGCATCCTACATAGCCAAAATCGTGAAGAGCCTTTGTGAAAAATCTTGCATAAAGAAGATGCAAAATTGCGTGTTCAACACCGCCTATATACTGGTCAACATTCATCCAGTAATCTGCCTTTTCCTTATCAAATGGCATATCTGCATTATGAGGGTCTGTATATCTTAAGAAATACCATGATGAACATACAAATGTATCCATAGTATCTGTTTCACGCTTTGCAGGTGCTCCGCACTTAGGACAGGTTGTATTTACAAATTCAGGGCACTCACTAAGTGGTGATTTACCCTGACCTGTAAACTTAACATTTTCAGGTAACATAACCGGCAAATCGCTTTCGGGAACTTCAACAGTTCCGCAGTGAGGGCAGTATACAACCGGGATAGGTGCTCCCCAATATCTTTGACGAGAAATAAGCCAATCTCTTAATCTGAAATTAACCTTTTTAGAACCAATTCCCAACTCTTCAGCCTTTTCAATCATCTTAGCTAAAGCTTCTTTATTATTAAGTCCGTTAAACTCGCCTGAGTTTTCCATAATTCCCTCAGCTGCAAAAGCTTCTGTCATATCCTCGGATTTCATATTCTGTCCCTCAGGCTGAATAACAATCCTGATTGGGAGGTTATACTTCTTTGCAAAGTCAAAATCTCTTTGGTCATGAGCAGGTACGCCCATTACGATACCTGTTCCGTAATCCAAAAATACATAGTTTGCAAGGTAAAGAGGAATTTTTTCATCTGTAAATGGGTTTATCATATAACAGCCTGTGAATACACCCTCTTTTTCTGTGTCGGTTGCTGAACGAACAATCTCACTCTGGGATTGAACCTTCTTAATAAATTCACGGCATTCTTTTTCCTGTTCTTTACCGCTGATAAGTTTATCAACAATTGGATGTTCAGGAGCAATTACCATATATGAAACACCAAAGATTGTATCAGGTCTGGTTGTAAATACTGTAAGCTCCTCATCCATATCCGCAATCTTGAAGGTCATTTCTGCACCTTCACTTCTGCCTATCCAGTTTGCCTGCATTGATTTAACCTTATCAGGCCAGCCCTTTAATGTATCAATATCATCAAGTAAACGCTGAGCATAGTCAGTAATTTTAAAGAACCACTGTTCCAAATCTTTTTTACCAACCTCGCTCTTACAGCGTTCGCACTTACCATTTACAACCTGTTCATTAGCAAGCACTGTCTGACAAGAAGGACACCAGTTTACAAAAGATTTTTTCTTGTAAGCAAGACCATTTTTATAAAGCTGTAAAAACATCCACTGAGTAAATTTATAGTAATCAGGCTTTGCTGTTGCAACCTCTCTGTCCCAATCATAACTAAAACCTAATCTCTTTAACTGGTCACGCATATTATCTATATTTGACCAAGTCCAATCAGCCGGAGGAGTTCCGTTTTTAATTGCCGCATTTTCTGCCGGTAAACCAAAAGAATCCCAGCCCATTGGATGCAAAACATTAAAGCCTTGCATCTTTTTATATCTTGCAACAACATCACCTATTGAATAGTTACGAACGTGTCCCATATGCAGATTTCCTGATGGATAAGGAAACATCTCTAAAGCATAATACTTGGGCTTATCAGTGTTTTCATTAATAGCAAAAGCCTTTTCTTCATCCCATTTCTTTTGCCATTTTTTTTCGATTGAATTAAATTCATATTTCATTGGACTCATCCTCCGTCTAAAATTTTCTGTATATTCCGCCTTAGTCAGGCTTAATTTCCATTTCTATTCTCTCTGCATCCTTCCAGATACGCTCAAGATCATAAAAATCTCTTGTTTCACTCTGGAATATATGCACAACAACATCATCATATCCAAGCAAAATCCAATCTGCAGTTCTGTAACCCTCTTTGTTAATCGGTTCAACGCCTTGCTTTGACATTTCATCTTCAACGTGCTCTGCAAGAGCCTGAACCTGTCTGTCAGAACCACCGGTTGCTATAATAAAATAATCTGTCATTGTTGTTAGTTCGCTTACCTTTAAAACTTCTATATCTTTAGCTTTCTTTTCATCTAATACCTTAAAAATTAAGTTTACTGCCTCATTATTACAAGCCATTATTTCTTCTACCTTTCTAATTTATTCCAAAACAAAATTTTCTGAAATCAAGCTTTTTGTTTGGTTTTTACTATGAACAAAGTATGAACCTCCGCCTATATACTGGCCGGCACCCGGCAGTGAATGAACATTTATATTATCCTTGCCGATTACCAAAACATCTTTCATCAAACCAATAATTTCACCCATTGTAAAGCTGCTCTTGGTGTTACTGATTATTGCAAGGAAAATAAGAGGCGAACGAATAACTCCTTTAGCAGACAGAAGCTGGTCTGCAACGGCACTGTATAATTCTTGTTGAGCGCCAAGTCTGCCTATATCACCGTCTTTATATCCTGAACGGTAACGCATATACATCTCGGCCTCTTTGCCATTTAACTTCTGTTTACCCTTTTTAAGGTTTATCTCTAAATCCTGTGTGGGGTCGCTATATTTCATATCCACAGGAACATCAATCTTAACTCCGCCCATTGCATTAATCAGGTCACGAAAGCCGTCAAAATCCACTATTATATAATCGTCAGGCTTTATTCCCGTTACCTGTTCAATCTCGTTTGCCATTACATCAAACCCTGAATAATACGCAGAATTAATCTTTTTATCGTTTCGTTTGTTTGTTATCTTTGTATCCCTGGGAACTTGAAGAACTTCAACCTCCCGGTTACGATTATCAACCTGACAAAGCAGAATTAAATCTGTTCTGTATCCGTCTTCATCAACACCTGCAACAACAAAATTTTTTATTTCGCCGTTGGCATTTGTTCCGTTACCGAAGAAATTAAACTTCTCTCCGGTATGTAGTGCAATAATAAAATTATAGCACATCCATATAACAATTAAAACCGTAACAACGAAAATCAAAAATCTAATGGGAGATTTAATCTTCATAGCAATTTCCTCCTACACCAAGCTATTTCTGCATAAAACAGTATCGGGATGAATTAATTCTCCATCCTCAACAAGCTTATGGATTGTGAAATCTATTCCATAAATAATCGCCGCATCTATATTCTCATATGTCATTTCTCTCAGCATTTTGGCATCCTTGTATGTTCGATTAGGCTCCACAAAATCAGCCATATATATTATTTTAGTAAATAAACTCATATCAGCTTTTCCTGTGGTATGGTATTTAATGGCATCAAAAATTTCTTCATCCTCAATCCCAAACTTAGACTTTGCCATATATGCACCTAGTGGCCCATGAAGAAGTCTTGGCATTCTTTTGCATACAAAATCTACTTCCTCATTATATTTATTCTGCATTAAATCAACAGCAGTATTATAAGGAATTTCTTTTGCACAATCGTGGACAAGACCTGCAAGATAGGCTTTATCGGAATTAACACCATATCTGACAGCTAATTTTTGTGCCTCTTCTGCCACACCAAGGGAGTGAACATACCTCTTTTGACTTAAGGACTTTTGCAAATATTCCTTGATTTCATTAATATTCATCATATATGCATCCTCATTTTAATCAAGATATAATCTATTTGCCTTAATATACTCAATTACACTATCTGTTACCATATATTTTATTGAATTTCCACTCTTTACTCTGTCACGGATATCCGAAGAAGAAACTCCCATAACCGGCATCCTGATAATATCAATACATCCGCCGTACAGCTTAATCAATCCTGATTTCTTTTCTTCCATCTCCTGATTTGAAAAGCCCTTGCGGTTTACAGCAATAATTTTGCAACTATCAAATATCTGCTTTGGATTACACCATTTATCCATATAGTCCAATGAATCCGCTCCTACAATAAAGGAAAAATCATAAGTCGGATATTCTTTTTTTAAAAATTCAATAGTTTTATAGGTATAACTATATTCCCCGCTTTCAACCTCTACTGCATTTACCGAAAAATAAGGATTATCTCTTGTTGCAAGCTGAATCATTTTAAGTCGGTCTTGAGCTGTAACCTTTGCATCGGTTTCCTTATGGGGAACTTTTCCGGTAGGAATAAACCATATCTCATCCAAATTTTTTTCCTGCCGTACAAATTCAGCCATAAACAAATGACCAATATGGGGCGGATTAAATGTTCCGCCCATAATTCCTATCTTTTTTATCATAATACTTTAGTATGAAAGGGTTTTGGTTACGCCCTCGTCAATAAGTTTTATCTTACTGCCCTTTTGGTTTGAATAGTACAATGATGCATTATCGCCATCACGTTTAAGGAGTAAAATTGTTCCATCCTTTTTAAGTCCATATGAACTTACGCCTTCTTCAATTGAGCGAATTTTTCCTTTAGTGCTTACACATTCAACATCACCTGAAACTGCAGGTTCAATCTTAACATTTCTTGCATAAACCATAGCTTCGCCTAATTTATCATATGTGAATGCACCTGAACCAACATCTTCAGCAAGAGTTACTGTATTTGAATTTGTATATGCAACAAGATTAACTGTTGCAGCATCCTTATTATATGTTGATGCAAATCTCACTGTTGCACCATCGGCTGAAACATCACATCCGTAAGCATCATCACAAATTCTCTTTTCTTTTGATGCGTAGCCATTTACAATATTCATTGTAAACAACGCACCCTTACAATTAACCTCATCATAGCCGCCTATGAATGCAACTCTTGAAAAGTCATCACTTACATCAAACTGCACCTTTGCCTGTGGGTCATTATCAGCAGCGATGGTAACAACTCCACTTGCTATCTTCTGAGATGCATTTTCTGTAGATGCAATCAAATAATAATCGCTCTTATTGGTTTCATATTCTTTAGTGTATATAACTGCACCCTCATCAATTCTTACACGTTCAATTCTTGTAACGTTTTCAGCCATAAGGTTTGTCTTGTTTGCCGCAAAATCAATATAGCTGATATTTTGGAAATTGTCGTGATAATTGCTGTAAGTATAAACACCTTCAACCTTCTCAAGAATTATCGGCGGTAAAAATGCCTCTTTTGCGTACAATTCCGGAGAACCGCCCTCTTTCATTGCATAAAGGTTATAGGTTCCCTTTGACATATCATAATCTTTGGCATAAATATAAATATCGCTCTTTGGTGTAGAACCAAATACAAATGCTGTCTTTTCATCAATTTGCTTGCTCTCGCTTGATGCACCATCAGCAAGAGAGCGAACACACAAATCACCTGTATTAACTATAGGATTAAAGTTTTTGATATACAGTGAAACAAGACCATTTTGAGAAAATTTAAAATTATCTGCACAAATATTATCTTCTATCTTTACAGGCTCTTTTAAATCCGGATTCCAGTAGAACAATTCACCGTGATAACCTGTATCATCAGTGTTCTGCAAGTATAAAACAGATTTTCCGTCTTTACTTATTTCAAACTTATAGTGTACAGAACCTGCTATGGTCTTTCTGCTTTTTGGAGAATCATTCTTATAGTATACAAGAACACCTCTGCCGGTATTTAAATCAACATCCTCCATAAAGTAGGTATAAAGACTATCGTTTGATACATGTACAAGCTGTTTTTCTATAGGAACTTCTGTCTTATAACGTTTAGGGTCTTCAACCTTTTTCTTGGAGTTTGAAGATGTTTTAGATGTATCCTTTGTATCTTTCTCCTCCGGTGCATATGCTGAAATGAAATTTTCACTTACAAGCTGGGGTTTCTTATCGTAGTAAACATAAATCTGATTGTTCTTTGTGTAAACTGTAGGATAATGGATATCTCCGTCCATCATTCCCGCAAAAAGATTTATAGCCCCAACAATCAAAGCAATAACGACAACAGCTACTCCGGCTCCAATTAAAAATCCACGATTTTTCTTTGCATCGCCAAATGAACGATACCGCTTATCCTTAGCAGCACGAAGAGCCGCCGCTTTTTCACGTTCCGTTCTGCTGAGTTTTTCTACATGGCTTCTCTTAATGGAATCTGTGCGTTTGCCTTGTCCACGGCGTGCACGTCTAAGTGCAGCACGTTGTGCAGCCTCTTCCATCTCTTCCCGAGTTCTGACCTTACGTTCAGATTTTGCCTGAACTTCTTCAGTTTTCTTCTCAGGATGAAGTAACTCCTCGGAGCGGTTACTAAAGCCAAGCTCCATATCTTCTATACTCTGTCTTATTTCTCCTGCATCTTTAAATGTCAAGGTATATTGAATGTCAAAGTCATAGCTATCCTTTGTAGGGTCAATAGCCGTAAAACGTCCTGTATCCTGACTTGGAGTGCGTTTAACCTCCGCAGGTTTTTCCTCTGTTTCTTTAATTGCTCCTCCAAGGGGAGTATGACAGAGAGGACAAACTTCAATATCCTCAGGTAATGTTATATCACACTTTGGACATTTCATAAAAAATCACTGCCTTTCTAATGTGAAGTTTCATTTATACATTATTTCTTATTGTATCATATTCGATTAAAAATTACAACCATCTTTTCACAAGTTTTCACTTTTTTTGAGGTCATTTACCATTTTTTTCTCGTTATTACTGAGTTTCGCCTTGGATAAAAGTCCACGTCTTTTTTTGAATGTATTTAAAATTGACATCTCTCTTTTCCATGATTCAATGTTTTTATGATGACCGCTCATTAAAACATCAGGGACTTTTTTGTTATGCCATACCTCTGGACGTGTATATTGAGGATATTCAAGCAAACCATTAAAATGTGACTCCTCCGAGAAAGATATATCACTTTTTAAAACTCCCGGAATAAGTCTGGAAACGGCGTCAACAACAGCCATAGCGGCAATTTCTCCACCTGTTAAAACAAAATCACCAAGGGAAATCTCCTCATCAACAATTTCGTCAAGAACACGCTGGTCAACCCCTTCATAATGACCGCAAAGTAATATAATGTGTTCTTCCTTTGCAAGTTTTTTTGCGGTTCCTTGTCTGAATGTTTTGCCCTGTGGTGACATATAAATTGTTTTTGGTTTATAATCTAAACCCTCACATACACTTTGATACGCCAAAAAGACAGGTTCGGCTTGCATCACCATTCCTGCACCGCCTCCATAAGGATAATCATCCACCTGTCTGTGTTTATTAAATGCAAAATCCCTGATTTGAACATAGTTAAGTTCTATAAGACCTTTTTCCTGTGCTCTGCCAATTATACTATCATCAAGGACTGACTCAAACATCTCAGGAAAGAGAGTTAAAATATCAAAACGCATTAATCAATCAATCCTTCCATCAATTCAACCAAAACAAAACCATCGTCAATGTTAACTTCCTTAACCACCTGTTCTATAACAGGAATTAAAATTGGCTTTTTCCCCGGATTATTTAAGACGTAAACATCATTACTGCCGGTTTTAATAACTTCATCGATTGTACCCAAAACCTGACCGTCTACAGTTTTTACTTCCAATCCTTCAAGGTCTGCAATATAATATGTTCCCTCGGGAAGTTCCCCAAGGATTTCTCTTTCGATTGTCACAACTTTATTTCTTAAAAGTTCTGCCTCGTTTATATTATTAACGCCATCTAAGGCAATTATTTCACAATTTTTATGAAGTCGGCTTTTTAAAATATCATATCTTTTATCGCCGATATATATATATTCAAGTTCATCAAAAATTTCAGGGTCATCACACCAAGGCTGAACCTTGATTTCTCCACGAATACCATGGGTATTGACAACCTTACCAAGCTCTAATATTTCATTTCTCATAATTTTCTCCTTGCTGTTAAAGCAAAAGGGATGCTTAACGCATCCCTCATCTTCTATACAATATCAACGGTTACTTTTTTATTTTCATTGCTTGCAGCGGCTTTCATAACTGTTCTGATAGCCTTTGCAATTCTGCCTTGCTTACCGATAACTTTACCCATATCGTCTTTAGCAACGTGCAACTGCAATACGGTTGAGTTGTCTCTTTCAGAAACTGTAACCTCTACCTCTTCGGGATGATTAACCATTGATTTTGCGACAAACTCTAATAGCTCACGCATTGTAATTCCTCCAAAACAAAAGCTTAGATAATGCCTTTTTCTTTAAGCAAACGCTTAACTGTATCGGTAGGCTGTGCACCGTTCTTAATCCACTTCTGAACTTTTTCAGCATCAAATTCAGTTGTAGAAGGATCTGTCATTGGGTTGTAAGTACCAACCTGTTCAATGAAACGTCCATCTCTTGGATATCTTGAATCTGCTACTACTACACGATAAAATGGTGCTCTCTTTGCACCCATTCTCTTTAAACGAATTTTTACTGCCATTTTATTGTACCTCCAAAAATATAAATGTATAAATTATCAGGCTCTCGCCTTAATCATTTTTCTTATTGTATCTTACATAGGAAATCCGCCGGGCATACCGCCGAAAAAGCCCTTACGCTTTTTCATCTTCTTACCCATACCGCCCAACTGTTTCATCATTTTCTGCATCTGTTCAAACTGTTTAATCAAGGCATTTACCTCAGCCATTGACCTACCGCTGCCCTTTGCAATTCTCTCTTTTCTTGAAACAGTAAGCTTATCGCACAAATCCCTCTCTCTTGGTGTCATTGACTTAATTATCGCCTCAATATGAGCCATTCTCTTTTCATCAATATCAACATTCTTAAGAGCACTTGCGTTTACCCCGGGAAGCATCCCCAAAACATTCTGTATGGGACCCATATTTTTCATTTGTTCCATCTGGTGAAGAAAATCAGTGAATGTAAACTGCTGAGTTCTAAGCTTTTTCTCTAATTCCTCAGCCTTTTTCATATCAAGGGCTTGCTCTGCTTTTTCAATCAAGCTAAGCATATCACCCATACCCAAAATTCTGGATGCCATTCTGTCAGGATGGAATACTTCCAAATCAGTAAGCTTTTCTCCCATACCGCAATATTTTATTGGTTTTTGGGTTACCGCTCTTACCGAAAGTGCCGCACCGCCTCTGGTATCACCATCAAGCTTTGTTAACACAACACCGCTGATTTCTAATTCCTTATTGAAGGCATCTGCCACATTAACAGCGTCCTGACCTGTCATAGAGTCAACTACAAGCAATATCTCCGTAGGCTCAACCTCTCGGCTTATTTCTTTAAGCTCATTCATCAACTCTTCATCTATATGAAGTCTGCCGGCAGTGTCAATAATTAACACATCATTGCCGTGATTTCTTGAATGTTCCAATGCTTGCTTTGCAATCCCAACGGCATCTGTACTGCCTTCGATTGCAAAAACGGGAAGTTCAAGCTTACCGCCCACAACCTGCAACTGCTTTACAGCAGCCGGACGATATACGTCACAGGCACACAAAAGCGGACGTTTACCTTGCTTTTTAAGCAAACCGCCAAGCTTTGCCGCCGTTGTGGTTTTACCTGCACCCTGAAGACCAACCATAAGTATTACTGCAGGGGTTTTTGGACCGAAATGAAGTTTGACAACTCCCGTACCCATAAGTGCAGTAAGCTCTTCGTTTACAATCTTGATT
>JAZUMJ010000034.1:0-7503 GCA_045603605.1 Ructibacterium sp.
AATTTTTCTTTCAGGGCTTTTTCTGTTTCAGCCATAAGCTCTGCCGAAACCTTTTTTACCCCAAAGTTATCACATAAATAATCTGTTAATACTGTATTTCTCATTAGAAATTCTTTATGTCATCCATAGACAGAATTTCAACTCCGCCTTTTTTCAAAAGACTCGCCGCCAATTCGCCGTCATTTGTCTTAATAACGATAACTGCCTTTGCTGACTTTTCTCCTATAAATGAATAGATATATTCAATACTCAGATTTTCTGAACTGAGCAGTGAAACAACCTTGTTAAATGAACCAACCTTATCCTCAAAGGATACTGCAATAACATCGCTTACGCTTGCTGTCATATTGTTCTCACGAAGAACCTTTTCTGCCTTCTCAAAATCATCAACAATCATTCTGAGAATACCAAAATCTGTTGTGTCTGCAATATTTATCGCACGCATACTGATGTTATTATCAGAAATAACCTGAGTAATCTCAGCCAATCTTCCCGGACGGTTTTCCATAAATACCGAAATCTGCTTAATAAACATAATAATCTCCATTCCGCCGCCCTGCATCGGCATAAAATTAAATTATTAATACCTCTTATCTGCAGGGCAAGGAATGATAAGAGATTATTTCGCCCATCTGCGTTTCAGTCCTTTAGGGCTGAAAATTTCGCTGGGGCAATTATTCCGCCGGAGGCTAACGTGAAAGTTTCTCTCACGTATTTTCCTCCTAATATTAAAGTTCGCTGCCAAGGCTAAATGCCTTGATATTTACATCAACTGCCTTTTCGGGAACAGTTGCCTTTATTGTTTCAACCCATTTTTCTTCGGGGATATCCATAGATTTTGAAAGGACACCGATTAAAACAACATTTACAGTTCTTATGTTACCTGCCTTTAGGGCAATATCTGCCGCATCAACAGTAATAATATCAACACCCTTTGCTTTAATCTTATCTGTTATATTTTCAGGATATTTCATCGCTCCTGTAATAACCGGCATCGGGTCAATATTCTGTGCATTGCAGATAATTCTTCCGCCCTTTTTCAAGTAAGGAAGGTATCTGTACGCTTCAAGCTCTTCAAAGGCAAGGATTAAATCCGCTCCGCCCTCGTCAATTATAGGTGAATCCACCTTATCGCCGTATTTAACATAGGTTACAACCGAACCGCCTCGCTGTGACATTCCGTGTACCTCTGAAACCTTAACATCATAGCCTTCTGCAACAGCAAGGTTGCCAAGAATTCTGCTTGCCAGCAAAGTTCCCTGACCGCCTACGCCTACAATCATAATTGATAACATTACCTTTCCTCCCCTCTTAGTTTATGGCACCAAACTTACAAACACGCTGGCAAAGTCCGCAGCCGTTACACAAGGTTTGGTCAATCTCAATTCTTCCGCCTTTGTCAACTATAGCACTGCAACCAAGCTTTAAGCAAGCTTTACATTTTTTACATTTATCCTGGTCAATCTTTACAGGACCCGGGAACTTAACAGTCTTTAACAAAGCACATGGTCTTTGAACGATAACCAATGATGGTTCTTCCACTGCAAGCTCTGTTTTGATTGTTTTTTCAAGTTCTTCAAGCTCGAATGGGTCAACAACAGAAATTCTGTTAATTCCCACTGAACGGCCTAAAGCTTCCAAGTCAACTACAGGAGCCGGTTCACCCTTTAAGGTCTTACCTGTTGTGGGGTTATCCTGATGTCCTGTCATACCTGTAATTGAGTTATCAAGAACCAAAATGGTATTTATTCCTCTGTTATATGTAACCTCAATAAGTCCTGTTATACCCGAATGAATAAATGTTGAATCTCCTATTACAGCAACAGTATTCTTTGCAAATTCCTTGCCTCTTGCAAGAGCCATACCAAATGACATACCTATACTTGCTCCCATACATACAACCGAGTCTATTGCTGTAAGAGGTGCAACTGCACCCAAGGTGTAGCAACCGATATCGCCGCATACATTAACACCCATCTTTTTAAGAACATAGAATGTTCCCCTATGAGGGCAACCGGGACATAATACCGGTGGACGAACCGGAACTTCCTCGTCAACTGTTGTAAACTCTGCACCCTTTTCCCCTGAGATTAACTCCTTAATCTGTCTTGTGCTGTATTCATAGCACATTGGGAATAACTCTTTACCGATAACCTTAACACCGATACTATTACAATGTTCTTCGATAAATGGGTCAAGTTCCTCAACCACATATAATTTATCAACGTTCTGTGCAAATTCTTTTATAAGTTTAACCGGCATAGGATATGCCATACCAAGCTTAAGAACTGAAACACTGTCACCAAATGCTTCCTTAACATAGTTATAGCACATTCCGCTTGTGATAATACCAATCTTCTTATCGCCGTATTCAACACGGTTAAGAGGAGAGGTTTCTGCATATTCTGTCAGAGCCGCAATTCTTGCTTCAACCTCAGGATGTCTGCGTTTTGCATTTCCCGGCATCATAACATATTTACCAATATTTTTCTCATAATCTTTAAGAGGAATATCCTTTCTATCCTCAAGCTCAACCAAGCTTTGGGAATGTGATACTCTTGTTGAAAGACGATACAAAACAGGTGTATCAAACTCTTCACTGAGTTCATATGCATATTTTATAAATTCTTTACATTCGGCACTGTCTGATGGTTCGAGCATCATAACCTTTGACGCTTTTGCAAAATGACGGCTATCCTGTTCATTCTGTGAACTGTGCATACTTGGGTCATCTGCAACAGCAATAACCAAACCGCCGTTTACACCTGTATATCCCGCAGTGAAAAGGGGGTCAGCTGCAACATTTAATCCAACGTGTTTCATAGCACAAAAAGCTCTTGCCCCTGCAAACGATGCACCGATTGCAACCTCTAATGCTACCTTTTCGTTTGGTGCCCATTCGGCTTAGACCTCATCGTATTTAACTGCATTTTCCAATATCTCCGTGCTTGGAGTTCCGGGGTAAGCCGAAGAAACAGTTACACCGTTTTCATACAAGCCCCGTGCTACTGCAGCATTTCCCAGCATTAATTTCTTTTCCAATATATTTCACCTCTATATTAAAATTTCTTCTATTCCTGACCTCTAAGGTCAATTACACGCTTTGCTTTTCCTGTTGTTCTTTCGATTGATTTTGGTTCAGCAAGACGAAGCTTAACTTTGAGTCCCAAAACGCTATGTATCTTTGCCGAAATCTCTTTTTCCAAACGCTCAATCTCACTGTACTTTTCAAGCAGACTTCCGTCAACAAGCTCTACCACAACTTCAAGATTATCAAGCATATTCTTCCTTCTTACAATAAGCTGATAGTTAGGACTAACCTGTGGGAAACCGAGGACAACACTCTCAATCTGTGACGGGAATACATTAACACCTTTTATGATAAGCATATCATCTGTTCTACCCTGAATATTTGCAAGGCGCATACTTGTTCTTCCGCACTTACAAGAATCAAGAATAAGGTTTGAAATATCTCTTGTACGATAGCGGAGTACCGGCATCGCCTCTTTGGTAAGGGTTGTTATAACAACCTCACCCTTTTCACCATAAGGAAGAACCTCACCTGTGTTGGGGTCGATAATCTCAACAAGGAACATATCCTCATTGATGTGCTGTCCGCATTTATACTGACATTCACCGCTGACACCGGGACCTATAACCTCGGTAAGACCATAGTTGGTTGTAACCAATGCACCAAAACGCTTTTCCAGGGTTTGACGCATCTCTTCACTCATTCCCTCAGCACCGAATAAGCCATACTTCAATTTAAAGTTTGATTTTGGAATTTGCATTTCTTCAATCACTTCAGATATGTACATTGCATATGAAGGAGTTGCAATCAAAGCCGTTGTTCCAAAATCCTGCATAAGCATTATCTGCTTTTGGGTATTGCCGCTTGACATAGGAACCAATGCCGCACCAACTCTTTCCAGACCATAGTGCAGACCAAAACCGCCTGTAAACAAGCCATATCCAAATGCAACCTGAGCAACATCCTCTTCTGTAACTCCTGCCGCCGTAACCAATCTCGCAATGGCATTGCTCCAGTTATTTAAATCTGACTTTGTATAGCCTGCAACAACCGGTTTTCCTGTTGTGCCTGATGATGCGTGTATTCTTGCAATATTCTTCATAGGTTCTGCAAACAAACCATAAGGATACTGCTCTCTCATATCATTCTTGGTTGTAAATGGTATCTTACTTACATCCTTTAACAATTGAATATGTTCAGGCTTAAGACCTATTTCGTCAAACTTCTTTTTATAAAAAGGAACATTGTTATAAGCCTTTTCAACCATATGCTTCAGTCTTTCTAACTGGATTTCTTCAATAGTTTGCCTATTACAACATTCTATTTCCTTTTCCCATATCATTTTACTAAAATCTCCTTTTCTAATTTTATATCAAACTAAACCTAAAAATTAAAGTCATCAAAGATTTCCCTAAATGCTCTTTTTACTCAAGGAATACATTTAGATCAATTATATCATAATTCACATACAGTTTTCAATAGCAATTTTACTGTTTTTTCAATATCTTTCAGGTTTATTTTACTTATCTTTTCATTTTTATAAGCCACAGGCACACAAATCTGACAGAATTTACTGTTTGTCCCTACCAAGCTTACCTTTTCCAGCAAGTCGCTTTCCTTTCCTACATACAACTGTGTATCAATATTTTCTCTTTCTGCAATCTCTTCGAGTTTCTCAATCATATCCTTTGACACAACTGCATTACCATCTTTCACTGTAATAACAACACCCTTTGAGGATTTACAATTTTCAGTTTCATTAATTAATGAAACCATAAACAGATATTCAGGATTAATACACCTTACCATCTCTTTAAGACCGCTTTCTCCCCATAAGGCTTTATTTACAATCCTTACATCCGCAGCATCTTTCAGCGACTCTCCTATAAACAAGGGAACTGAAGTTTCAAGATTATTACCATACAGATTATCGCCATCAGTTACCCTGTTGTCGCAAACCTCAAGCAAATCACCAAACTCTGTATCCGTTTTATCAAAAATCTCTGCAAACAGTTTTTCGTCTTTATCCTTCTTTATTAACCCCGATATTTTACTATTTTTTTTAATAAATGAGTCTGCAAATTTTTCGGTTTTATCTGAGCCTAAAAGTTCCACTCTGTATTTATAGTCACCAAGTTTCTCCTTGACCATAACTCCTAAAGGAGAAATATCAAGTAACACCAATATTTGAGAGTTTTCCTTTTTACCAAGTTCAATCACTCTTTGGTCAAGGAAGTTTATATCCTCATATTTCTTTGCAATATCCTGAAAATTCATACTCATTCCTCCCCAAACTCTCTTATGGTCTTTTCCGCCAATAATTTCAAACTTTCAATATCCTTCTTGTTTGCAATCTGTGTTATCGTTTCCGGATATTTCACTGCCAAACCCATACAAACACATCTGTTATTCTTACCATTATCTTCGGCAAAAATCTCCTGACCTGATTTTTCAGCAGTAATTTTTTGAACAGGTATGGAGTTATCTTTAGCAAGGTCTATAATTCTTTCTAAAATTCCTTTTTCAAAGACAATATCTCCCGACTTATAAACCAAAACTGCTCCGTCTTTAGATTTCGGCAAATCTTCTCCATCTTCCCATAATCTTGCCTTATAGCCTTCAAGAAATATACACAAATCATAGCTTTTATCCCAAAGGGCTGTTTTCATTCCTCTGCAAGCTATTTCACGCTGAACAGCGAATACAATATGCAGATTACAATTATAATCTTTTTTCAGGATATCCATTGCAACTAAACAGCCAACTCTTCCGCCCAAAGCTCTGCCTTTGATAAAATCATCGCCAAATTCAACTGCATCACTTAAAAAGTAACCGTAATCTCCAACCTGAACCAACTTCTTTGCCTGTTCTTTATTATCTGCCCCAATATCTATAAACAACTGCTCTGCTCTAATTGGAGTTTCACGTTCTTTCTTGGTTGTTAAATGAATGGCTTTCAGGGATATAACACCTGTTTTTCCGTTGATATCAACTTTAGTGGACGGAAGAAATTCTTCCTTTATTCTACCTACGGTTTCAAACTTCAAATATCCATCATCGCAAATCTTTGTTATAATAACTCCGGGTTCATCCATATAGGTCCCAATCATCAATGTCTTTTTACTCTCATCGAAAATTTTTTCTGCGTGGAGGTTTCCCATTGAATCTGTCCATATATTAGAACAATAGGGTTTTATTCTTTCTTTTATATATTGGCAGAGAGGCTTTTCATAACCTGAAACTCCATATAAATTAAACATTTCATTAATCAAGTTCAATCCCTCCCGTTACCGCTGTATATATCATATCCGAAACCGCCTTAACATCCGCTATATCCAAAACCTCAACATTTGTATGCATATATCTTAATGGTATTGAAATAAGCATAACGGGAATACCCTCGCCTGTTACCTGAACTGCCCAGGCAGTTGTTCCGCTTCCGCCCGAAGCAACCTCAATTTCATATGGTATATTTTCTCTTTCCGACATCTCAATCAACTGCTTTGTGTATTCGTAATGGAGATTTGGCCCTCTGCATATAACTCCTCCGCAGCCTAAATCAAATACATTTGTTTCTTCCTTTGCATCAGGAGTTGTGCCGTGGGTAACATCGACTGCAATGGCGGCATCTGCCATATTTGGCAAAACCCCGGTATACGCTCCATGCAATCCCAACTCCTCCTGGGTAGAGAATAAAATTTCTATATTATATTTTTGATTTTCAGCTAATCGTTCAACAGAATCAAGTATTGCGGCTATTCCGGCTCTGTTATCCAATGCCGCAGAACAGACTTTACCGTTTTCAAGGAAAACAGGTCTGTTCTTCATAACTATACCCATTCCTTTTTTGATGATAGATTTTGCATTTTCTAAGCCTGTATCTATCCGCAACTCCTCAATCTTTGCACATCGTTTTTCTTCTCCGTTTTTAATATTAGGAGATATTGGGGTGATTATCCCGTAAACAGGAGGTTTGGATAAAATTTCCACCTCCATCTGGCAGAGTATACGTTGGTCTACGCCCCCAAGGTTTACAAACTTAACATAGCCATCCTCATCCACCTCTGATACCATCAGCCCAATTTGATCCATATGTGCCTCAAGAAGAATTGTTTTTTCAAAACCTTTTTGAATTTTCCCTAAAACATTACCAAACCCATCAATATAAGACTCAATCCCTAACTCTTCAAGGGTATCTTTAAGGTAGTTTGCAATATTTCCCTCATCGGCACTCAAACCATAAATCTGTGTTAATTTTTCTATTCGTTTTTTTATTTCCATCTTATTCTTCACCTCAGGGGAATAGAAAAAAAAGAGGCAGAATGGACAAACTGAACCCGAAGATGTATATAGATACTTCGAGAGGTGAAGTTTGTTCATAGTAAAAAGGTATATATTTGAAAAATCGAATTCATTTGAGATTTTTCTTCTACTATTGTTTCAAATTAATCATAAAATGAACTATTTTTTAG
>JAZUMJ010000035.1:0-6504 GCA_045603605.1 Ructibacterium sp.
ATGCTTTTTGATTAATTTGATCATTTTTACATCCAATAACATTACCTAATCCATCTATTTTTTTTGCGCCAAATTTAATTCTATTGTTACATTTCCAACCATAGAAAGGAGAACCATTTGATAATCTTTTTGATTTAATAGAAAAATTTTTCCCACACAAACCACACTTTATTTTACCAGAACACCAATACTTATTCGATGCTTTAAACCTGCTATCATTTTCCTTTTTTATATCATTTCTCTCAGGCATATCTTTGTTTCTTTCGTTAAGTCTTTCCTGAACGATATTCCAAGTATCTCTATCAATGATTGCTTCATGATGGTTTTCTAAAAAAAACATTGTAGATAAATCAGTGTTCGTTACACATTTATGGTCTAAAAAATTTTTCACATAAGTTTTTCTTTGTATTAAGTCACCAACATATTTTTCATTTCGCAATATCCTTAATATTGCAGTTGATGTCCATGTTTTCATTTTTTTTACAGGTTTTATACCGTTGTGTATTAATTCTTTTGCTATAGAATGAGCACTTTGGTTTTCATAAGCAAATTTATGAAAAATTGTTTTAACCGTTTCTGCTTCTGCTGGGTTAATCTTTATTGTTCCTTTTGATACGTCGTATCCTAATAAGCTAGGCGAATAAACAAACCCTCTCTTCATTTGTTGGGCAATTCCCCACTTAACTCGTTCAGAAGTTTTTCTACTCTCCTCTTGTGCTATGGATGCCATAATAGTAAGTCGAAATTCGCCATCTGTATCAAATGTATCAATATTATCAATAAGAAATATAACCCTTACATCTATATTTTTGAGTTCTCTCGTGTATTGTAAGGTGTCGACTGTATTACGAGCAAAACGAGATACTTCTTTTGTTAATATCAAGTCAAATTTTTTATTTCGGGCATCTTCAATCATTCTATTAAAATTCTTTCTCTTGGCTGTACTTGTACCAGTAATTCCTTCGTCAGCATATATATTTATCAAATTCCATTCTGGATGTTGCCTTATGTATTTTTCAAAATATTGTTGCTGATTTTCAAAACTATTGGCTTGGTCATCTCTATCTGTAGAAACTCTACAATATGCACATACGTTCATTAATACCCTCCTTTATTTATCTAAAAACAAAGACGACCTTTATCAGCATAACATAACAAAGGTCGTCTTTCAACTATTTTACTATTTTATTTTTTAAAACATAAAATTCTGTTTCGCTGATCAACCCTTCACGTTTAAGTTGGTCGATTATACTTATTTTAATTGAGTTTATAATATGTTGGTTTGCTTCATTTGGTATGTTAATAAACATCACCACCTCTATTTTTGTTCGTTGTTCTGTACCAATATATGTACAATATTAAAAAGTTATTCCATATATTTTACTTCCCCGCACTTCCAAATCCGCCTCTGTCAACTGAATCAAATTCATTCACTTCTTCTACAAATATCTCAGGCATAATTGGTACGATTTCAAATTGACAAATTCTATCACCTTTATTTATTAATGTATCTCGTGTTGCATAAAATGGAGAATATATATAGTTAGTGCAAAATAAACAAAAAAATAACACCTACCTGTAAAAGTAAGTGTTATAAATGTATTTAATTTTATTTTAACCATGTGACTTTGCCAATACTGCTCTTTTAAATTATCAATAATTTTATTCTTTTTGCCGCAAAATATTCGATAGATTATATTAGATTTAAAATATTTAAAAGTATTAGGCAGACATCAGTATAAACATCTGCCTTCAAACAATTATTTTAAAGACAAATTAAACCTCTAGGGTTTTAATACACTTCCTCAAACAACATTTTAACGGTTCCAACGCTCCCTTTAAGTACCAATTATTCAAAGTTGTATTAAACTCTTCCGCATTATCTTTTCCAATGGTTAGAACACCATTTCCCGATTCTATAAGTATTTTACTTGCTATTATCGTAGATGTTCTCTTGTTTCCATCCCAAAACAACTGTTGTTTACAAGCATATGCAAAATACTCTAGCGCTTTTTCCACATCATCAGATATGGTATTTATCCTTTGAAATTCTTGCAGCACTTCACCCTCTACCGGAACAGAAGGCTCAAATTCTCCAACAAAAACCTTTCCATTTCGTAATTTTCCCCACTGCAAACTCTCATTCCTCGAAACAAACTCATTAATTTTACAAGCATATTCCAACGTTAGTGGCTCATCAATTGAGTTTATACAATATTTCCATGCGTCTCGGAGGTTAAGAACAGTTTGAATATCATCAACAGCCAAACCATTGACAACGGCTCCGTCTAAAATGGTCTGTGTTTGAGGAAATGTAACATTACATCCTTCTATATATGCAGTATTGTAAACCAATTCTACAAATGATTTTTTTGCTAAAAATATATTTTGCTCTCGCGTTAGCATTTTATTTCTCCTTGCTTTTTCTTCAATAAAATTCCAATCTCTTAGTTAAAATATTTTGCACTTAATAGTGATGTGTATATTTTATTATAACATATATGTTTCCGTTCTGCAAGTTATTTTGCAATCATATATGTGTATATAATTCATTCCTTCTTTTTCGTCAAAATTGTTCCAATAATGCTTTCATATTAAAAATTTGAACAAAAATCAATGCATAGACATAAAGTCCCTGAAAGCATTGCTTTCAAGGACTTTTTTATTAAACCATGACCAATTTCTAAATAAAATACTTGTTATAGATGCCAACTCATTGAAAAAATTATCCAATACCTAACTTTACAAATCCAGTGCCAAGTGTCACGATTAATTATTTTTAAAGTAAAACTTTAGCATTTTCAAGGACCGTTTTACAATAATCACATTGCTGACAATTCTTTTTACATTCCATAACCTTTTTGGCAAAATCAGACGGGATTTTGGAATTTTCTATTATATGCGGATAAAAAACCGACGAATGATTAGGTTCAAGCAAATCCAAAAGAGGACCTGAGTATTTTTTCTCAAAATACGCCCTTAAAATCTTTATAGGGTTATTGCTTATCCTTGTTGCAAGCTTTGCGGCGGTAAAGTAATCCTCATACAAATATATATCTTCAGGACGCACAAAATTTGTATCCTTAATTTCCGAAAGCATATTTCCTTCTTTTTTAAGATGCTCCCAGCAAATCCCTGAAAACTGATAGGCATTGTCGTATTTATTTAAATTTGTTTCATGTGCAACCAGGTTGTTGTGATATGTATGAGCTGAACAATTATTAAGACATCCGCTGTTTGCAAGCATAAACAACTGCTTGTTATTTTCATCGCACCAACTTTTTAATGTTTTTATCTCCTGGTGTCGTCTGTTATTTTCCTTTTTCATATAAAATCCATCAAAATAGTCAACAAGATACTCCATTCCCATAATCGTACCTATTTCCATATTAACAGATGCCCTTAAATTAATGTGGGGGAAATTATTTTTAACAAACTTTGCTATAATAGGCGAGGTTGTTGTAATAGAACTTAGTCCAAAAGACAAGAATAAATAATCTATTAAATCTCCTATTCTGTTAAAAAACGCTCTTGACAAGCTTTCTTCTCCATAGCAATTTGCGTTAAGAAGAAGATTTAGCTTAATCCCATTTTCATACAAAAATTTTAAATCACTTATTTGTTTATTCGTTACCTGCCATGGATACATATTCTCATTTACAAGCTGATTGTTTCGACCATTTGGAATATCTCCCCACGAAAAATACACCTCATAAATTTTATCCCTGTTCTGAACAATATAATCCAAATATTTTTTATCATGCATAGAACTATATCCAACTGTAAATTTCATAAAAATCTTCCTTCCGCGGCAATTTTTTCAGACGACGGGGTTGCTTGTAAAAAGATGCATTCCTAAAGGCATTATTACGTTTTTATTTAAAGCTGTCTATGCTGAAATGCCAATCCTCACGTTTGCGAAATGGGGTTTTAAACTTTCGTTTAAGCACTCCTTTTTCTTCAAGGTGAATATAACAAGCCATATCACAAGCTCTTCCGCAAATTGAGCACTGATATGCGTGCTGTGCAGGAGGATAGAAATAAATCTTATCAAGAATTTTCTTTGCAGTTTCCGGCGTAACCTTTGCCTCGCCCGCAATTATTTCAAGTCTGTTATCAAAATCTTCAAAAGCCTCAGGAGGCATAAAAGGATTTTTGGTTCCATTTGCTCCGTTATAATAAACTGCACATTGCCATGGGTCTACATCGCCTTTATCATTAATTGCATTTCCGGGGCATGCAGTTTTACACTTACCGCAATTGTCACAGATATGAGGTACAACCATTTCATCTTCTTCTATTTCAGCATCAGTTAGTATAAAACAGTACCTTACCATAGGTCCGAACTCATCGGTTAACAGAGTATTATGGAAGCCCTTTTCGCCAAGGCCGCATTTTATTGCCGTATCCAGAAAATCTATTTGATTTTCCTCTCCTTTATTCCTGTATACTGCATCATAAGCAACCTCGGGATTTGTGCTGTTTTCCTCTGCCATAATCTGCTGATGTCGTCTTTGGGGAAGTGCAACATATCCCTCTTCCTCTATAAACATAGCCACCTTTAACTGTGCCATAGGCATTATGGTTTCTTCCATGTTTTCAACTGCCATAGTTGTATATTGGTAATATGTACTTCCTTCTTCAATTCCCCTGTATATACCACGAAGAACCCGAAAGGCAATACCTATAACCGTCTTTGTTTCAGGCATAATTTTGAAGATGGGGTTATCAGCTTCAAATCTATCTTTTGGAGCAAATTTTACAATATCCGCACCATTTGCTTTTGCAAGCTCTATAATTCTGTTCTTCATATTACAGCTCCCCCTTTAAATGCTTATAACAGGCGATATCACACTTTCTGCCACACAGACAGGGAGCATATCCCCATTGGGTGTTTGGAAGAAAGTTTATTTCCTTATATATTTCTCTGGCAGAATTTGCATCAAAACGTTTTTCTCCGTTTAAGATAACCTCTCTTTCAGGGTTGTTCTTTAAAAATTCATCTGTTATAAATGGATTAGATTTATGTGCACCCTTATAATAAACACTGCACTGCCAGGTATTAAGTCCATTTTCATCGATTGCATTTCCCGGGCACGCCTCTATACATGCTCCGCATTTATCGCAAATCTGCTCATTTTTTATCTCATCAAATTCAAGTGGTGCATCGGTTATAATGAAACAATATCTCATAAAGGGGCCATACTTTTTATTTATTATTTTGCCGTTTAAGCCCATTTCGCCAAGACCGCAAGCCTTTGCGGCTTTACCAAAATCTATTATTACATCGGGTACAGGTTTACCTTCTTCAACTGCTTCTGCATGAATAAGCTCATATGTATCTACAACCTCGGGGTTTGTACTCTTATCTCCCTTTATTTTAAGGTTTGGAATAGCCTTTTGCAAGCAGGCATCATAACCTTCATCCTCTATCATTCCACCTATTTTAAGCAAAAATATTTCCGCCATTTCTTCGTCTATATATTTTACGCCCATAGTTGTATATGTATAAAATTGACTTTTAATATCCATTGATTTATAAAGACCTTTTGGGACTGCAAAACCAAATCCGATTATGCATTTTGCATTGGGCAAAATCATTTTTGGATCACGTTGGGGATTATCTTCACTATAAACCTGTCCAATACCGCAGACGGTTGCTCCAAGCTCTTTTGCCTTTTGCTTTATTATTTCAGCTGTCAACATTTATCTTCATCCTTTCTGTATTTTCTTTACTTGTGTTACTGTTTTCTACAACCATTACCGTTGCATCTTCACTTACAGTTATGTGGTGCCACACTCCCTTTGGAATATTATATAAAACACCGTTCTCCATAATGCAGGAGTTTTCATCTGTATAAAGAGTGGCATTTCCTGCAAGGAGCACATACGCCTCATCAGTTTCATTATGTCTTTCAAGAATACCGAACTTTGAAAATCTTTCACTATATCTTAAAAAGCCAATCTTCCAACCTTCAAACTCCATCATAACTTTAAAGTCATTACCATTAAATTTATGTTCTTCTATCATCTATCCAATCTCCAAGCCTTTTTGGTTCTCAGCGGTTCTTTAAATCTCTCTTCCATACATCCGCCTTTTTTCTCAAGAACAGAAACACAGGCTCTTATACAACCTCCGCATTTAGCCATATTATATCCTACCCAGCTTGGAAAATATTTCTGCAAAGCAGTATAAACCTTCATTATTTCTTTTTCGTCTGCTATGTCTGTAATACCCTCCATCAAATTAAGATCGCCATTTTCATTTTTGTCCCATACTTCTTTGGGAACAAAGGGGTTATAATATCTTCCTGCATGGGTATAAAAGGCATAACACCGCCACATATCAATATCTCCCCATTCAAGGATTTTGCCATCAAGGTTTACTGTTACGGTCTTTCCAGAATTTATTGCAGGAATACAACTTCCGGGGCATTCTCTAACACAAGCTCCGCATTTTCTGCAAAGAGGCTTTCCGTTATACATTTCATCATATTCATCAAA
>JAZUMJ010000036.1:0-6651 GCA_045603605.1 Ructibacterium sp.
GTATTAAATTGATTAAATTTTTTCAACACAAATTAATCAGTTTTAATCTAAATTTAACCAAGAATTTGTTAAAATTCTACCAATTAAATAAAAATTTTTCTCATTATCGTATTTACATTATATATTTTTGTGTTATAATAGTAAATATACTATATGTGTATATTTTTATAAAATATTTACATTTTCAAATGAGGTGACAGTATGTTTTACAATTTTAACCTTGATAATCTTCCAACAATTCAACACGCATACTCTGTATCAAGAACAACATCATGGCAGATTGCTGATAATTATCACATTCTTATCTTTATCTCCAGTGGTTGTTGTGAGATATCATGCAACAATGAAAAATACATATTGGAAAAAGGTGATGTTTTCTTTGTACCTGCAAAACAATCCTACAAAAGACGGCCTATAAACGATATTGTATGCACCATGCATTATATCCATTTTATGACTCAAAATGAGCCTGTTCAAACCGAACCTGATGTTCTTCAAAATATTATAGCCCAAACTCAGGATCGTATTAATACCGAGGCTGTAAGTGACCAGCTTATAGAATATCCCAACACCATATATCTTGAAAACAGAATAACAGATACAGATTTTGAAAAAGTAAAAAAATTAGTAGACGGAGTAAATATGTTTTCCACTGACCGACATATAATGTGCGGTCTTGAATCACAACTGAATTTATCAAGTCTGCTTGTTTATCTTTCCCATAAAACAATCAAAACTCTGCTTGCTGATACAAACATAAAAAATTCTGTTTCTTTTCCTAAGAAATTGAAAAAAGCACTTAACTATATCGTACTACACTCCAATAAACAAATAACCCTTGATGAGCTTGCAGAGCATTGTCATATTTCCAAGCATCAACTAATCCGTTACTTTAAAAACAGTATGGGAACAACGCCAATAATTTACATCACCGATTACAAGATAGCAAGGGCAAAAGAAATGCTCTTCCACCAATCTCCTCTTTCAATTAAAGAAATTTCAGAGGAACTTGGTTTTAGCAACCAATACTACTTTACAAAGGTTTTTACCAAGGCTACAGGGGAAACTCCCTCTGCCTATCGTAATCGAACTGCAAATTATGATAAAAATAATTAAATAAAATACAAATAACCAAACACTGCAAAATATTGATTTTGGCTGTTGCATTATCGCAACAGCCTTTTTAAAATGTTAATATAATATAAAATATTGATGATATTTTGTATTTACTATTGTATTAAAGATTTCTATAATGAAAAAAGAAATATATTTTTAGAAAGGAACTTAGAAAATGATTAAAGCTGTAATAATAGGATTTGCACATATGCATGTTAACGAGATTGCACTGTACATAAGCGAACAGGAGAATATGGAGCTTTGTGCAGTAGCAGATATTAAATCAGGAACAGAGGAAATTCCTGCACTGCGATATACATCTAAATGGAATTTAGAAAATGTAAAGGAAAAATACTGTACAGTAGTATATGAAGATTACACTCAGATGCTTGACGATGTTAAACCTGACATTGCATTTATCTTAACAGAGAATAGTGAAAAACCTAAAGTAGTTGAAGAATGTGCAAAACGTGGCGTTAATGTTTCTATCGAAAAGCCTATTGCTGTAAGTCTTGAAGAGGCTGATAAAATTAAAGCAAGCGTGGATAAATATGGAATTGAAGCTGTTGTTAACTGGCCTGTTGTATGGAGAGATTACATCCATAAGATGAAGGCTGCTATCGACTCAAAAATTGTAGGAGAGCCTATTAAACTCCGTTACATCAACGGGCATACAGGACCATTAGGTAAAGGTGCAAAACACAGAGGTGTAACAGAAAACGCTGAAGAAATGACTGATGAACAGAGAAGTAAAACTTGGTGGCACCAGAACAAATTCGGTGGCGGTGTATACCTTGATATTTGTTGCTATGGCTGTTTGTTTACCAGATGGTTTATGGGTAAGGGTGCAGAAAGTATTATCAGTATGGGTGCAAACTTAAATACTCCTTATGGCGATACAGATGATAACTTTGGGGCAATTATCAAATATGACGGAAAAATGTCAGTTATAGAGGGAACATGGACAACTCCAAGAGCCGTTATTCCTTCAGGACCTATGATGCTTTGTACTAATGGTGTTATTATGTGTACAGGCGGGGCTGAGAATGCACCTGATGTAAAGGCATTTGACATATATGGTAATGAAGTTGAAATCCCTGAGGTTAAAGTTGAAGATAAGCTTAAGAATATGCCATGCCAGTGGGCAAATCATATGAGCACAGGCGAGAACATATATGAAATGCTCACCTTGGATGCAAATATGGATGTAATGGCAATACTTGATGCTGCTATCAAGAGCAGCAAAAGCGGAAAAGAGGAGAAAATCCGTGGCTAAAGGGCTGGTTACAGATATACAAAGGGCATCTCTTCACGATGGAGACGGAATACGGACAACTGTTTTTCTAAAGGGTTGTCCGCTTTCCTGTTTGTGGTGTCATAACCCTGAATGTATCTCTTTTGAGAAACAGGAGTTATTCTATCCTGAAAAATGTATTGGTTGTAATATGTGCCATAAAGGATGCTATTCAGGTGCAAAAGTAATCTGCGGCAGGGAAATGACGGCTCAGGAAGTACTAAATGAAGTATTGGAGGATGTCCCTTACTACACAGAAGGCGGCGGTGTAACAATTTCCGGTGGAGAGCCCATGGCACAAAATGAGTTTTTAAAGGAATTGATTGCTCTATGCAAGGAAAATAATATTAACTGTGCATTGGAAACCTCCCTTATTTACTATGATGAAGAAATTTTCAAAAATCTTGATTTTATAATGGCAGATTTGAAAATATGGGATAATGACTTGCATAAAAAATATACAGGCGTGGGAAACGAAAAAATCAAAGAGAATTTTATAAAGTTAAATTCACTTAATATTCCCATAATAGCAAGAACGCCTGTTATACCGGAGATTGAGCAAGGAATAGATAAAATATCCGAGTTTTTAAAAAATCTTGAAAATGTAAAAAAATATGAACTTTTACCATACCATCCATTAGGTGTATCTAAGCAGAAAGCACTTGGAATGGAGTTAAAAGAATTTACTGTTCCATCAAAGGAATATATGAAGGAGCTTGATAAATATGTATACATACGCTGAAAGACTTAAATCAATGCGTGACACAAAGGTCAGACATACCCTTGAGAAGAAAAAACAAAACGGCTACACAGACCTTGATGACTTCGGCACTGTTCCAATCTCACCTGATTATGAGGTAGAGCCATGGTATAACAGTTCCAACGGAAGCTTTTACGGTTATGACGGAATGTGCGAAAACTTCTGCCGTGTAATAGACGCTCACGACCCATACATCGACCCAATGGAAATGCTCTGCGGCAGATGGCGTGATATGCTTGTAAACTATCGTGGAGACCTCCATTATATGCCCGATTGGCTTAAAAAGAGACCTAAGACTATGGAATTTATGAAAACTGCCACAAATCAGTGGAGTAAACGTTGGGATGAACAAAGATTTCCCTATGACCATTTAAAACCATTACAAGAGAAATATAACATAACAACAGGTATAGACGGAGATGCTCATTTTGCCTGCGATTATTCAATCGGTTTTGAACTTGGCCTTGGTGGATTACTTGAAAAAATACGAAAATACAGAGAAATTAATCCGGATAAAAAAGCCTTTTATGATGCTGAGGAAAGAACAGTTCTTGCAATAATCCGTTTTGTTGACAGACATATCGAGAAGATTAAGGAAATGATTTTGGCAGAAACTCAGCCTGAAATAAAGGAAAACCTTGAAACTATGCTGAAAACCTGTGAGGCAGTAAGATATGACCCTCCCAAAACATTCAGAGAAGCTTGCCAATGGACAGCGTTTTTCAACTGTGCATCAAGAATATATACCCGTGACGGGGCAGGATTTCAACTTGATGGTCTGCTCTATCCCTACTATGAAAATGATGTTAAGAACGGTATACTTGATGATGAAACTGCAAAATTCCTTATAGCAAACCTTTTGCTTATTGACCCTCATTATTACCAAATTTCAGGTGTTGATGAAAATGATGAGGATATGACAAATCATTTGTCCTATCTTATCCTTGAGGGAGCAGACAGCATTAATATCGCTTGTAACCTTACAGTAAGAGTTCACGAAAACTGTGACAGAAACTTCTTAAGAAAGGCTGTATACTATCTGTTAAAGAACAAGAACGGCTGGCCAAGATTCTGTAACGACAAGGCTTTAGCTGAGGGTTATATGAGAAACGGTATAGATAAAAAGACAGCAAGAGAAAGAATTGCTGTTGGCTGTAACTGGATGTGTGTTCCGGGTAAAGAATTCCCAATGAACGACACTGTTAAGATAAACGTAGCAAAGGTTTTAGAAGAGGCTCTTAAGGATATGAAAAATGAAGAAAATAAGAGCACTGAAAGACTTTTTGAAATCTATACAGAGCATATAAAGACAGCAATAGATATAACAGCCCAAGGTATAAATCATCATATAGACCACGCATGGGAGGTTACACCTGAGCTTGTAATGAATCTTATGATGAAGAACACCATTGAAAAAGGTGAGGATATTTCACAGGTAGCAGAGCTTTATACTGTGGGAATAGACGGAGCCGGTCTTGCAGTTGTTGCAGATTCATTTGGTGCACTTGAAACCAGAGTAGAAAAAGAAAGGGTTTTGACATGGGATGAGGTATATGAGGCACTTGAAAACAATTTTGCAGACGAAAGAACAAGGCTTATACTTAACTCTTCACCAAAATATTGTCAGGGCGGAACAGCTTCCGATGAATGGGCAAACAAGCTTACTGAAAACTGGGTTAAAAATGTAAAGGCACAAAAAATGCCCAAGGGCAGACAGCTTATTCCCGGTTGGTTCAGTTGGTCAAGAACCATTGAATACGGTTCAAAGGTAGGTGCAACACCTAACGGCAGACGTGCAGGTGAGCCTATCTCCCACGGTGCAAATCCAAATCCTCATTTTAGAACAGACGGAGCGCCTACTGCACAATCAAACGGAATTGCATCGGTACAATGTAAACACGGAAACACAGCTCCTTTACAGATTGAGTTTGACCCCAACTTAGCAACTGATGAAAAAGGTATAGATGTAATTGAAAGATTTATTCTTGGACATTTTGAGCAAGGGGGAACATTGATAAATATAAACATCTTAGACGGCAAAAAACTTTTGGAAGCAAACGAAAATCCTGAACTGCACCCTGATTTGGTTGTGCGTGTAACAGGGTTTACTGCATACTTTGCAAGTCTTTCACCGCAGTTCAGACAATTAGTGGTTGATAGATTTTTGGAGGGAATATGATGATTGAAGATAAAAGACAAATTATTGAAAGAGAAAACTATGACGTCATAGTAATAGGCGGCGGAATTGCAGGAGTTGCTGCAGCCGTTGCAAGCGCAAGAAATGGTGCAAGCACCTTTCTTATTGAAAAAAGCGTGAATTTAGGCGGTCTTGCAACAAACGGACTTATCTCCTGGTATGAGCCTCTTTGCGACGGAGAGGGTACTCAGATGATTTATGGCATAGCCGAAGAACTGATTAAGCTGTGCGGAAAATACAGCTTTGAAAATCTCCCTGAAAAATGGGGCGGTGACGGTCATAACAAACCAAGAAACCAGAGATATTCCACCTTCTTCTCCCCTACAGTATTCAGTGCGGCACTGGATAAGTTTGTTTTAGACAGCGGAGTAGCACTCCGTCTTGATACACTTACAACCTATCCTGTTATGGAAAATAATATTTGCAAGGGTATTATAGCAGAGAGCTGTAACGGCAGAGAATTCTTTGGTGCAAAGGTTGTAATTGATGCCACAGGAGATGCCACCGTAATGCACAGAGCAGGTGTTCCAACAGTAATTGGTAAAAATTATATGACCTATGTTGCACACTACTGTGACTTAGATGCTGCAAAAAAGCTTTGCAACGACAGCGACTTTTCTTCATTCAGAAAATGGATGAATACAGGCAGTGATATGTTTGGAAACGGTCATCCTGAGGGCTTGAATATGCTTACAGGCGAAACCGCCGAGGAAATTACTACATATATGACAGAGGGCAAAAAGAGTCTTTTGCACAGAGTGGAAAATATGGATAAAAACAGTTTTGATGTTATGACATTGCCGTTTATGCCACAATTTAGAACTATCAGGCGAATAATTGGAAAAACTGACTTTAATGCAATAGACGGCGAAACTTATACAGACTCAATAGGAAACTGCGGAGATTTCAGACCCGATGGTGCAGGCAAGCATTATCAAATCCCATTTGGTGCTTTGTATAATGAAAACTTTCCTAATCTGCTTGCTGCAGGCAGAATTATCTCATCACCTCAAGGTGATGGTTGGGAGGTTGCAAGAGTTATACCAACTTGTGCGTTAACAGGAGAAGCTGCCGGCAAGGCTGCAGCTTTATCTGCAAAAGAGGGTATCTCACTTGAATCTGTTCATAATAATCATATAGATAAAATATCTGTGAAATAAAGGCTCTATAATAAATGTTGGGGTAGCGAAATAGAGCCTACAAAAAAATAATTAGAAAAAAATCAAAAAAAGTAGAGCATATTTAGCTAAAATCCGTTAAAATGGAATTGACCAAAAACCATGA
>JAZUMJ010000037.1:0-7245 GCA_045603605.1 Ructibacterium sp.
GAACTATGCGGCATAAAAAAGCGTATGGGAGCGGTTCAGAGCCGCTCCTTTTTCGTTTTGAATTTTGGCAGCAGTGTTCAGAACCTTGCCGGTAAGAATATGCATCCGTAATGCCTATGGAGATTGTCGGAAAACTCAAACTGGTTTTTGTGTATGGGTTAGGTATTGCAAAAGCCTTTAATTATGCAGGATTTAACAGGGACATTTACTGTAAATAGTTGAAGAATAATAAGGGGTTTTCCGACAGAATGAGCCGCTCCGAACAGGAATATTTATCGCTGGGAGCGGATAGCGTTATTGTATTAAGACATAATATCGTTTTGATTTACTCTGTCAGCTGTAGCCGTTACAATATAACCTTCGGGGAGCGGTTAAGGTCGCCCATCGGCGTGAGTGAGTGCCGCTCCAAAGAAAAGTTATTGCACAGTTTATTGCACAAATACTGTGCAATAGAGTAATGCACAAAAATAATAGAATGTTAAAAACAGCGTTTTTATGCGGTTTATAGCACGTCAAAGAGTGTGAAAAAACAAAAATAATGCGATTTGTAATCAGCAGGTTGCGGGTTCGAGTCCCATCACCAGCTCCAGAAAGAAACGACAATTTTCGACAAGAAGATTGTCGTTTTTTTGTACTTTTATCTTTTCACTATTCGCTAGTATAGAAACAATCCTTTTCCCATCTTATCACATTTGTGTCTATATATTCCCATATTTTTTGATAATCCTTTTCACCACGAATGATATGGTCATTAGACCGTGCCTGCCATATGTTCTTTCCGTATTCCTTGTTGCAGAACCTTTTAAATGTACTGACAAATTGTGCGATTAACGAATTTGTAGGGACCGGCGTCCCCGACGGTCCGTTTTGGTTACCATTGTCTAATATTTGAATTAACATATGAATATGATTTGGCATTATAACAAATTTGTCTATTTTTATATTTTCGTAAAAATCACTTATAGTTACCAAATGCTTATTTGCAATTTCACCATAGATAGTTAATATATTTTGCGGACAGTCGAGGACGCCTGTCCCTACAATTATTTTAGATAGTAGCTCTTTTCTGTCTTTTACACATATAGTTATAAAATATGCTCCCGGTGTTGAATAATCAAATCCTTTTAATCTTGTTGGTTTTCGTTTTGGTAATTCCATAATATTATTTTATTTCCTGTTCTAAATCATCAAAATCTTTTGTTGAAAAGAATTCTCCTAATGTTATTTCTAAACCATCACAAAATTTCTTGATTGTTCTTATAGAAATATCCCTGCGTGATTTATCCATCATACTATATGCTGTTGACGGTGTTACTCCTGATATGTTTGCAAGTTCATTTATCCGCATATTTCTTTCTGTACAGAGTTCATTAAATCTTTTTACTATTGCATCTTTTATATCCATTTCAAAACACCCCTTAAAAATATTTTAAAATACTTTACATTTTTGCGTATACGCACTTGCGTAATAAATATGTGTTATACTAGTTTTGTGGAAAAGATTAATAAATTAATTAGTGAGGGGAAAATTATGGCTGAATTTTGCTTGAATTGCTGTAAAAGACTAATAACACTAACATTTTGTCGATATTTCTTGATGAAAATAATTTGCATTTAAATCCATATATGGTATAATATGGTAAAAGGTGTAAATTAAAAAGAGGAGAGATTTAAAGTGTTATTAGAATACGAAAGACAAGCCACAGTAAGAGAAATAAACAGACCGAATCCTAAAGCGGAAGCCGCATTGCTTGAGCAGAGCAGAAATTTTACCCGTTGTGGTGAAACCAGAACAATACCAATTAAAAATATTATGCCTAATCCCCATCAGCCAAGAAAAGAATTTGATAAAAACGGACTTCAGGATTTAGCAATATCAATTATGGAGTATGGGCTTATGCAACCCATAAACGTAAGGCAAACAGGGCCATTTGAATACGAACTGATTGCCGGAGAGAGACGTCTTACAGCTTGTAGAAATCTTGGTATGACATATATACCGGCAATTGTTATGAATGCAGACCCAACGGATAGTGCAGTACTTGCGTTGGTTGAAAATATACAGAGAGAAAATTTAAGTTACATAGAGGAGGCAGAGGCTTTTCAAAAACTGATAAGTGAGCATCATATGACACAGGAAGACCTTGCGGATAAGCTTGGAAAAAGTCAATCAACGATTGCGAATAAAATAAGAATTTTAAAGCTTTCTCCGGAAATAAGGCAACAGCTTAATGAATTTAATTTAACTGAAAGACATGCAAGGGCGTTACTTAGATTAGATACGGACCAATTAAGACAAAAGGCGGTTAGAATTATAGCAGAAAAGGGGTTGAATGTAGCAAAGACAGAGGAATTAATTGATAAGTTAATTCAGGCTAAGGAAAAAGCAAAGGCTGAAAAAATAATTGCATCGCCGAGAACATTTACAGATGTGAGAATATTTAACAATACGATACGTCAGGCAGTGGAAATGATGAGAAGAAGCGGTATAGAGGCAAAGGCAAATAAGAAAGAGAGCGAGGAATATATTGAATATACAATAATTATCCCTAAAGAATAATTGTTGACAAATAAGTGAAAAAGTTGTAAAATGATAGCATATTTTTAATTAGATTTGAAAGAAGTGTTATTATGGCAATTTGGAATGAAAAGTTTGAAAAAATGCCTCGTGAAGAGATGCATAAATGGCAGAGCGAAAACTTGATTAAGACAGTAAAAAGGGTTTATGATAACGTTGCACCATATCGTGCAAAAATGGATGCTATGGGAATAAAGCCCGAGGATATAAAATCTGTAGATGATTTATCAAAGCTGCCTTTTACTACTAAGCAGGATTTGCGTGATGCTTTCCCCTATGGATTTTTTGCAATTCCAATGGAAGAGGTTACAGAGATTCACGCATCATCAGGAACAACAGGAAAACAGACAGTTGTTGGTATGAACAATCACGATGTTGATATTTGGGCAGAAATTGCAGCCCGTGCGTTAACTGCTTATGGGGTACATAAAAATTCTGTTGTCCACACAGCTTATGGCTTTGGCTTGTTCACAGGCGGATTTGGTGCACATTATGGTGCATTAAAGATTGGTGCAACAGCTATTCCTGTATCAAGCGGTAATTCACGCAGACAGATACAGATTATGAAGGATTTTGGAAGTACATTCCTTGCCTGCACTCCTTCGTATGCATTGTCATTGGTAGAAACTCTCCATGAAATGGGTTATACAAAGGATGATATTAAGCTTGAGGGCGGTGCTTTTGGTGCAGAACCATGGACACCTCAAATGAGAGCCGAGTTGGAAGATAAGCTTGGAATTAAGGCATATGATATATATGGTTTGAGTGAAATTATGGGTCCGGGTGTTTCATACGATTGTGAGTGTCAAAATGGTATGCATGTAAACGAAGACCATTTTATACCCGAGATAATTGACCCTGATACAGGTGAGGTTCTTCCTCAGGGAAGTGTTGGTGAGTTAGTATTTACCTGTATAACCAAAGAGGCATTTCCTCTTATCCGCTACCGTACACGAGATATAACTTCTCTTAACTATGAAAAGTGTTCTTGTGGCAGAACATTTGTCAGAATGAGCAAGCCTATGGGCAGAAGCGATGATATGCTCATTATCCGTGGTGTTAATGTGTTCCCATCCCAGATAGAAGAGGTTCTTATGAATATGGAAGAAACACAGCCACATTATCAATTGATAGTTGATCGTATTGATAATAAAGATACTCTTGAAGTATTGGTTGAGGTTTCAGACGAAATATTCACTGATAAGATTAGTTCTCTTGAAACTATTGCAAAGAAGGTAGAGGGTAACCTTATGACAATCCTTGGACTTAAAGCAAAAGTAAAATTGGTTGAGCCAAAGAGTATTGCAAGAAGTGAAGGCAAAGCGGTTCGTGTTATTGACAAGAGAAAGCTTTATACAAAATAATGGATAAGAGAAATTTTAAATGGAATTTTATATCAGCAACAGGGATAGTTATTCTATCCCTGTTGTCTGTATATTCGATAATTTGGGCGTTTACGCCTGATGGATTGTTTTTGCCATCAACATATAACTCCTATGTATTACAGGCATTACGATGGCTGGAAGGTCATCTTGACTTAGGTGTAAATTACAGCTATCTTGAAATTGCGGAATTTAACGGAAGGTATTTTGTAAGTTTTCCGCCAATACCTTCAGTTGTCTTGCTGCCATTTGCTGCAATATTTGGTATAAATACGCCTGATACCTTGATTGGCGTTACAGTTGGAATAATCGGAGCAATATATGCCTTGAGATTATGCTTTGATTTTAATATACCTCAAAGAACAGGGATTATATATACGTTATTATTAACAATCGGCAGTAATTTTCTTCATATAGGCTACAAGGCAGACGTGTGGTATTTGGCACAAACACTGGCATTTTCTTTTACAATGATAAGCCTTTATTATGCCTTTTCCAAAAACCAACGCTTTGCTATTTCAACATTTTTTTTGGGTTTGGCAGTGGGGTGCAGACCTTTTAATCTTTTATATGGAGCATTGATTATCGTGCCGATTTATAGAAAACTTAAAGACGACTTTTCTGTAAAAAAGGTTGTATTATGGTTTTTACCAATAGCTTTAATAGGAATATTTTTAATGTGGCTGAACTATGCCAGATTTGGAAACATAATGGAGTTTGGTCACAATTATCTTCCCGAATTTGCAAAGGAATCGCCAAACGGTCAGTTTTGGATAGGATATGTTCCCTATAATCTCTATAGAATGTTCAGACTTCCTGAATTTACAAACGGAGTGTTAAACTTTCCAATATTTGACGGGGTTGCATTTTGGCTTGTAAGTCCTATTATATTAGTGTATATCTACTATTTTATTAAGAAAATTATACTTCAAAAAGATTTTTCGATTGAACTGTGGTTAAGCTTAATTTTGCCCATTATACATATTTTGGTGCTGTGTTGCCATAAAACATTAGGGGGATGGCAGTTTGGAAATAGATATACTGTGGATATTCTTCCGGTTGTGTTTTTTGGTATCCTAATGATGGGGAATAAAAGAACTCCGTATTTAGCGTATCCGTTACTTTTATGGGGGCTTGGAATAAATTTAGTAGGAACAATTGCCCTTGTTAATGGCTGGATTGGTTAAGATGTAATCTAAAAATGATTGAAATTTAATCTTGTATATGTTATAATAATTTGGTGTATTGTTTCATAAATATTAAATATACAAAAAATAAGGAGTGTTACTTATGAAAAAGTATGGTTTTTCAATAAGGTTGCTGATATTGATAGTATGTGCGGCAATTTCCATAAGTGTGTTTTATGTTCCTGAGGAGAACTCTGTTTCTGCTCAATGGGACGAGCTTAGGGGAATATGGATTTCAACTGTTGCAAACATTGACTATCCGACAAAGCAGACAACAAATTCAAGCTTTTTAAAAAATGAACTAATAACTCTTTTGGATAACTGTAAGGAAATGGGATTTAATGCCGTGTTCTTTCAGGTGCGGCCGGCAGGTGATGCCTTTTATAAGTCGGAAATCTTTCCATGGTCACGGTATTTAACCGGTGCACAGGGAATTGCTCCGGATGACGGATTTGACCCCCTTGCATTTGCAGTTGAACAGGCACACGCAAGAGGAATGGAACTTCACGCTTGGATTAATCCTTATCGTATTACAAACAGTGCATCAGATAATAAAAAGTTGTCACTTAACAATCCGGCAGTGCAAAATCCAAACCTTGTTTTAACAGATAGCTCCGGAAAGATGTACTATAACCCGGGCGAAGAGGCATGTATTGATTTGATTGTCAAAGGCGCCGTAGAGATAGTAGAAAATTATGATGTTGACGGATTGCATATGGACGACTATTTCTATCCATCAGGCAGTTTTAATGATGATACAACCTATTCATACTATAAAGACCAGTATCCCGATAAAGGAAACTGGCGTAGGGCAATGGTTAATAAGTTAGTGAAACAGCTTGATGATGAGCTTCATGCAGTAAATCCTAATATCCAGTTTGGTATAAGTCCAAGAGGAATTTGGGCAAACGACTATGATATGCCGGGAGGCAGTGCAACCAAAGGCGGTGGGTCTTATACACAAATATATGCAGACTCCCGTGCTTGGGTAAAGAATGGCTGGGTAGATTACATTATGCCTCAAATTTATTGGAATATAGGTTATGCAATCGCAGACTATGCGGTTCTTGCTGATTGGTGGGCAGAACAGGTTAAAGGCACAGATGTAAGATTTTACACAGGTGAGGGTGCATATCGTACAGTTGATTCTTCTTCGGCAGCGGCATGGCAAGGAGAAAACGGAACCAACGAACTTCGTAAGCATATAGAAATTGTTCGCTCAAATGAGAATATATCAGGTTATTGTATGTTCACATATAATACATTCTTGAAAAACAGCTCAATTTATAGTCTAATGAAAGAGGTTAATGCTACTCCTTCTGCATCTGTTGATGGTTCTGTTCCGGCGGTTAAGCCTCAGCCTCCGACAGAGGAAGTTGAACCTGCACCGCCCCTTAGCGGAGATAAAAACCAAACAGAGGGTGAATATGTAAATAAGTTTACCGATATGGACAATTATAGTTGGGCAATGGACTCAATTAACGATTTAGCAGCTCAGGGAATTATAAAGGGTGTTTCTGAAACAGAATTTGCCCCCAATTCATATATAACCCGTGCAGATAACACTGTGTTACTTTTGAGAATTTTAGGTAAAACCGCAGAATTTACTGAGAATTTTGATGATGTATATCCCTCAAAATATTATTATAATGAGATTGGTATTGCAAAAGCTTTGGGCATTGCCTCAGGTTATGGTGACGGAAATTTTGACCCGGATAACAATATCAAACGTCAGGATATGGCGACCCTTGCATACAGAGTTTTGCGTGATGAAGGAATATTAACCGCTATACCTAATACCGGTGTGTTAAATCAGTTTAAGGATAAAGCTGCAATTGACTTCTATGCCCAAAATGCTATGGCAGCATGTGTGTCTGCCGGCTTAATGAGCGGAGAGGGCGATGGCTGGATTTATCCACAGAGAAATGCAACGAGATTGGAAGTTGCGTTGTTTATACATCGTGTACAAAAATTATTACAGAATAATTAAAGAGGAACGCATTGCGTTCCTCTCAGCGTGTCGATAAAGTATCGACACGCTGGCAGATGTTGAAAAAGGAAGGTATATTTTGTGAAATCGTTTTCGTCGTTGTACGAT
>JAZUMJ010000038.1:0-18586 GCA_045603605.1 Ructibacterium sp.
TTGTAACGGAACTCGGTTGCTGCGATAAGACCCTCAGACTTATAACCGATGTTTACAGTGATCTCGCGCTTGTTGATGTCGGTAACAGTACCCTCAACAACCTCGCCTACTGCAACATTAGACATAGTCTTACCATAAGCCTCCTCGATAGCCTCCTTCGACTGGTCGTACAAGTTAAGGTCATTCTCGAACGCATTCCAATCGAAATTCTCGTTCGCTACAATTTTGTTCTGCTCCATAATGGAATTGTTTTTTGCGATACAATCGCTCGTTAAAAGTTAATAATAGTGTTCATGCCCCGCGTGCGTACACGCAAAAAGGCCTGCAAAGGTACAAAATTTTTATTCACTATTGCAATACCTCGCCAACATTTTTTCAAAAATAGTTGCTACACACCCCTCTTTGCACTATCTTTGCCCTAAGTTTGACAACTAAAACAGAGATTATATGAGAATTTTCCGCCTACTACTTAGCGCATTAGCACTCGTTGCAATAACTGCATGTGAGACACCCGAAGATGAAAAGAAGCAGTACCCTGAGCTTACCACGCTCAATGACACAGTGTGGTATAGCTACGATGCTAAACAGGATATCTACTACGACATCTACTACAAAGACGAGGGTAAGGGTCAGATGCTCGGCTATGACACCTCGGAGCGTAACGAGGAACAGAAACTTGTTGACCGCACATTTACCTACGACTATACACGTGCCACCGCAGATAGTGATGCCATTGTCAATGTGACATTTACAGATGGTCAGCATTACGGAGGCATCCTCGTGCCAAAGGGTAATCTTCAGATTAGCAACAAGGATGTATATGTCATTCAGCTTTACGAGCTTACGGCCGATGGCGAGGATATTGCCTACGACGAGAATGGCAACATAAAGTCTACGCTGATGATGTGGAGGGAGTAACCCCCTCGTTTAGATACAAAATAGGCTGACTAAGCGCTTAGTCAGCCTATTGTATTTAGTATGTTGTTAATTACATTGCAGGAGTAGTAAGCTGCTGGATAACAGACTTAGCATTCTCAACATTCTTACCGGCAGTAACCTTGCGGAAAGCAGCGAGTGCCTGGTTCTTAACAACCTCAGCATTTACTGCGCCCTCAATCTTCTCGTTGTAAGCAACACCTACCCAATAGTGGATATCGCTACGACCCTCATCGGTAGTCTGAGCTGCAAGAGCCTCATCGTAGATCTCAATCATCTTATCGAAGTTCTTCTTGCCATAGTATGCCTGCATGATAACCTTCTGAGCCATAGCTGCGTCAGGAAGCTGCTCTGCCATGGCGATGATACCATCGTAGTCCTTAGCCATCTGAAGCTTAGCTACCTCGTTGTTGGTATACATATCCATCTTCTCGTTTGCAGCAGCGATAGCCTCCTCAAACTTATCAGGGTTGAGCTTAGCAATCTCAGAGCAAACCTTCATACCATCCTGATACATATCGCTCTTGAAGTAGCTCTCAGCGAGGTTCAAAGCCATAGATGTGTTGCGCTTATCAGCAGCGTAGCCCTGTGAGAACACCTCGATAGCGGTCTTATAATCGCCAGAGTTGAAGGCAGTTGCGCCCTTAGCCTCAAAGCACTTGCCGATGAACGAACGATTCTTGTTTGCATTTGCAATATCGTCGTAAAGCTCAGCAGCATCAGCAGCCTGAGTGAAGTAGCCTACAGCAGTCTCGTAATCCTTGGCGTTGAAAGCCTTACCTCCAAGCATATTGTAGCAAGTAACGACATACTTCTTGGCACCAGCGAAAGCCTTCTCAGCATTTGCATCAGGCTCCTCAAGGTCATAGTAAGCATCAATAACAGAGTTAAACTGCTCGAGAGCCTCAGTGAGGTTACCACCCTTAGCATTTGCCAAACCCTGCTGGAATGTTGCCACGATGTCAGTCTGGGCGAAAAGTGAAGTTGCACCAACGAGTGCTACAACAGTCAAAAATAGTTTTTTCATAGTAATTTTAGTATTGTTTAGTTTCAGTATTTTCTACTACCACTCGGCAACTTAGGCCAAAGCTAACTGCAAATTTACAACTATTTTTCGTTAATCATACAATTTTAGTCACTTATTTGCGCAAATCGGCAAAAAATCGCTGCATAATAGACTCACACTCCTCACGCAACACTCCCGATGCAACCTTTGTCTTGGGATGCATGATACGCTCTGAGTAGGTGGAGTAGCCTCGTTTAGGGTCAGCAGTGCCATATACCACACGCCCAATCTGGCTCCATGCCAAGGCACCGCCACACATCACACAAGGCTCTACGGTAACATACAACGTGCAGTCTGTGAGATACTTACCTCCGAGTGTCGACATCGCCGCCGTAATAGCCTGCATCTCGGCATGTGCTGTAGCATCCGAGAGGGTCTCCACGAGGTTGTGGCCACGCCCTATAATCCTATCGCCAGCAACCACCACAGCACCAATAGGGACCTCTCGTTTAGCTAACGCACGCTCAGCCTCATTTAGTGCCATACGCATATATTTTTCATCCTGCTCTGCAGAAAGCTTAATTTTTTCGGCCATAACCTCTAAAAGTTAGTTGAAAAATTATTACCTTTGTGGGTTACAAAGTTACAAAAAAAGCTGAATACACGAAATTAAACAACAATATACTATGTACAGAACGCATAATTGCGGTGAACTCCGCATTGAGAATGTAGGCCAGGAGGTAGTCCTCGCAGGTTGGGTACAAAAGGTACGTAACCTCGGTGCTATGGCCTTCATCGACCTTCGTGACCGCTATGGCATTACACAGATTACTGTCGAGGAACACTCTTCAGAGGCTGTTAAGGCCGTTGCTGCAGAGGTAGGTCGTGAGTTTGTCCTCCAGGTTAAGGGTAATGTTATCGAGCGCTCGTCGAAGAACTCAAAAATCGCTACCGGCGATATCGAGATCTCTGCTACCGAACTCAAAATTCTAAACCGTGCCGTGACACCTCCATTTACTATCGAGGAGGAGTCTGATGGTGGCGACGACCTACGCATGAAGTATCGCTACTTGGACCTTCGCCGTCCACCACTACAGCGAGCTATGATTCTACGCCACCGCATGGCACAGGCCGTACGTCAGTTCCTAGACAAGGAGGGCTTCCTTGAGATTGAGACTCCATACCTTATCAAGTCTACACCCGAGGGCGCACGTGACTTTATCGTGCCTTCACGCATGAATCCTAACCAGTTCTACGCCCTCCCACAGTCACCACAGACACTCAAGCAGCTGCTTATGGTTGCGGGCTACGACCGCTACTTCCAGATTGTACGCTGCTTCCGTGATGAGGACCTTCGTGCCGACCGTCAGCCAGAGTTCACACAGATCGACTGCGAGATGTCGTTCGTGGAGCAGGAGGACGTACTCGAGATCTTCGAGCGTTGGGCTCGCTACATGTTCAAGGAGGTTATGGACATCGAGTTCTCGGAGCCTTTCAAGCGTATGCCATGGATCGAGGCTATGGAGAAGTATGGCTCGGATAAGCCAGACTTGCGCTTCGGCATGACATTTAGCGATATTACCGACTTGGCTCATGGCCACGATTTCGTGGTCTTCGACTCTGCAGAGTATGTCGTAGGCTTTGCTGCTGAGGGCTGCGCATCGTATACCCGCAAGCAGATTGACGAGCTTACCGAGTTTGTAAAGCGTCCTCAGGTGGGTGCTAAGGGCCTTGTATGGATTCGTGTTGATGAGGCTGGCAATGTTAAGTCATCTATTGACAAGTTCTTCTCGGCCGATGATCTTAAGGCTATCGCCGAGCGCACAGGTGCAAAGTGTGGCGACATGATCTTTATCCTCTGCGGCGAGAAGTTCAAGACCCTCACACAGCTATGTACCCTACGTCTTGAGGTTGCCGAGCGTCTTGGCTTGCGTGATCCTAAGAAGTTTGCACCACTGTGGGTTGTCGACTTCCCAATGTTCGAGTGGGACGAGGAGACACAGCGTTTCTACGCTATGCACCACCCATTTACCTCGCCAAAGCCAGAGGATGCAAAGTATTTCGACACAGGCGAGCTTGGCAAGATGCGTGCTAACGCCTACGACTTCGTATGTAACGGCACCGAGATTGGCGGTGGCTCTATCCGTATCCACGACGCAGAGCTTCAGGCTAAGGTGTTCAACGCCCTTGGCTTCACCCCTGAGGCTGCCGAGGAGCAGTTTGGCTTCTTGATGAACGCCTTTAAGTATGGCGCACCACCACATGGTGGCTTGGCCTTTGGCTTCGACCGCCTATGCTCGTTGTTCGGCGGCTCAGACTCTATTCGTGACTACATCGCCTTCCCAAAGAACAACGCTGGCCGTGATGTTATGCTCGATGGTCCATCGCCTGTTGCCCAGGCACAGCTCGATGAGCTATTCCTCTCACTAGTTAAGCCCGAGTAGGACAAAACCATAAAACGAAAAGAGGCTGAATAAAAAGTGTATTTTGTCGTTATGCTCGCCCTCAAAATGCTCATTTACGTCGAGTAAACTCCGCTTTTTCGGGCTTCGCATGCCTAAAACTACATCTTTTTATTCAACCTAAAAACAAAACGGAGGTGGCTAATTAACTTTTTAGTCACCTCCGTTTTATTTGTCATACCTTATTTATCCCTTCAACCAGGAGTGCTTAGCCACGCTGTAGATAGGTACAAGTGGCAGGATGAGGGGGCGGCGTTTGATATAGGCCTGGAACTCAGGGTCTGCGCCGTAGACCTCCTGCTGGCGAAGCTCAAGGCGGCGGGCACCACTAAACATAACATAGACAATTCCCGCATAGCCTAACGAGGCGATGAGCCATTGGCTCCATGTGCAGCAAGCACCCACACAGATGATAAAGCTGCCGGTCCACATAAGCACCTCGCCGAAGTAGTTAGGGCAGCGCACAATACGATATAGGCCTGTACTCACAAAGCGGTTAGGGTCACGACGCTTGGCTGCGCTCTTCTGAGCATCGGCAACCATCTCGATGACAACACCCAACGCTGCAACAACAGCACCGGCCCATGCCCACACCTCACTGACATCGGCACCACCACGCAGGTTGAATAGGTAGAAGGTAGCGGGACTCATCTGGCCGATATAGAGCAGCGCACACGATATCCATATCATGAACATGGCAAACAGTGGCTTGCGTTTGGTATTGTCGGGCTGATAGAGAATCTTCTTATACGATGCCGACCTGCGCTCTCGTAGCAACAAGTAGCCCGCAAGACGTATACCATATATAAATAATACACCACAGAGCAGGGCTATAGGGAGTGTCATCACATCATGGAACATTACTGCTGTAGCCACGGCGAGACCAGATATCGCAAGGCCATAGCCGATGCTAAAGAAGTAGATGAAATATATCCACCCTACTGCTGAGATGATAAACGATATTCCTAAAAGTAACCATAGATAGCTCATAGTAGTACAATTTTTGTTTAACCTTAAGCAAAGATACTAAATTTTGTGCCTAAATGGTACGCTGACGCACCAAAATAAAATATTTTTCATTATTCTCACACCAATATCCAAGCATCTATCTATCGGAGTTACAGCGCATTAAGCCACCATATGGGATGAAAGAGGAAAAAATATTTTAAATTTTATTTGGTGGATTAAAAAAGTTGTACTACTTTTGTGCCCGGAGAGGTGGCAGAGTGGTCGATTGCGGCGGTCTTGAAAACCGTTGAGCTGCGAGGCTCCGGGGGTTCGAATCCCTCCCTCTCCGCAGAACGCCGAAGACAAAAGGCGGACAAAATTAGACAAATCCCGTAAAATCAAGGTTTTACGGGATTTTTTGTATCTCCTACCCAGACATCTGAAAGACACAAAAAAGCCCCAAAAAGACAGAGTTCCGTTACTAAATCGTTACTAAAAACGAGGCAGTGATTTTAGTAACGATTTTTAGCCTAAGTCGCTGATTTGTCGCTTGTTGTCTTAAAAGTGTCTGCTCATAAACTAATTATTAACCATTCCTTTGTGCCGTGAATAATTACTAAAACGGACAAGGATAAAAAAGGAGGTATTTATGAGCAAGAGTACTTTTAAGATTCTCTTCTACATCAGAAAGAATCAGGTTACAAAAGAAGGTAAGTCGAGCATTATGGTTCGTCTTACGGTAAATGGAGAAACATCACAGTTCAGCTCCAAGTTGGAAATAGAGCCGGATTTATGGGATGTATCCAAACAAAGAATGGCAGGCAACACTGTTAAGGCCCGTCATTTCAACTCTACATTGGAGGACATCCGTGTATCACTCATCAATCATTATCGAGAAATCGAACTTCACGAAAGTTATGTAACAGCAGAAAAGGTGCGTAATGCCTTTTTAGGTATCACTACCCGACAGCAGACCCTTCTTTCCACCTTTGCGGATTTCAATGGTGATGTGAAGAAGTTGGTCGGTATCAGTAAGAGCCAAGCCACTTATGAGAAATACGACCGTTGTTGCCGTCGTCTTGAAGAGTTTATGCAGGCAAAATACCGTATAAAAGATATTGCATTGAAGGAAATAACCCATAAGTTCATTACCGACTTTGAAAATTATCTGCGTGTTGAAAGCAAGTGCAATGAGAATACGGCAGCCAAGTTTATGCAGACATTCCGAATGATTATCATTCTTGCGAAAAACAACGGCTGGATTTATTCAGATCCGTTTGCCAATTATAAGATTCGTATCAAGCGAGTGGATAGAGGTTACTTGACCGAGCAGGAAATTCAGACGATGCTAAAAAAGAAGTTCGTAAGCAAGCGTTTGGAACAGGTTCGTGACATCTTTATTTTCTCCTGCCTTACCGGATTGGCTTACATCGATTTGAAGAACTTGACTAAGGACGACATACAGACAGCCTTTGACGGCAAGCCGTGGATTATGACAAGCCGACAAAAGACGGATACTCCCGTCCGAGTTCCACTCTTGAAGATACCGCAAGCCATCTTGAAGAAATACGACGGCAAGTTACCGAAAGGACAACTGCTTCCCGTTCTGAGCAATCAGAAGCTCAATTCCTATTTGAAGGAGATAGCCGACCTTTGTGGTATCACTAAAAACGTGACCTTCCACCTGGCTCGGCACACATTCGCAACGACGATGACCTTGGCTAAAGGCGTGCCTATTGAAACGGTAAGCAAAATGTTGGGACATACCAATATCCAGACTACACAGATATACGCCCGCATCACCAATGACAAAATAAGCCGTGATATGCAGTTGCTCTCCGGTAAATTGGACGATATAGAAAAGGTTGCATCAACTTGTTTGGGATAGCTATGAAAAGAGGTAACATTACAATAAAACCAAGTTCGGAGAATAAGCCGCAAATTTCGGTTATATTGTCTGACGATGGTACGGTATGGATGACCGTTGAAGAAATCGCCAATACCTATAATATAATGGCATCCACCGTGTCAAGGAACATCAAGGATATTCTGTCAAGTGGCGAACTTCGGGCAAAGGATGTACGGATGGTTCTTCAAAAGGAAGTCCCTAATGTCGGGATGTATCAAGTGGAATGCTACAACCTTGATATGATAGTAGCACTTTCTTTCAGAATGAAAAGCCTGCCTTGCCTGTTGTTCAGGAAGTGGATACGGAAAAAGGCAGTACAAACATTGCGGGAGTATTCCATAACACCTTTTATCTTGCAGTTGAAGAACACCGGTTACATAGCCAACTGAATGAAGAAACGGCGGTAGAAACATTGTTTTCTGCCGCCGTTTCTCTGTTTATACTCCTTCTTTACATAAAATCATTCCATAGGCATTACCTACTATGGAAATCCCCCATTATGAATGTCGCACCTTTGTCCCAGAAACAAAAGTGAACGATATGGAAATCATAACATTTGACCACAAAGTCTATCAGGATTTGAATGACAAGATTCAGCGTATAGCCGAATATGTTTTCAGCAAGGAGAAGAATCCAGCCCATAGACCGGAGATATGGCTCACGAGTGAAGAACTGGCGGAACTGCTCAAAGTGAGCACCCGTACTTTACAGCGTATGCGTAAGGAGCATACTATACCTTATTGTATGTTACGCAACAAATGTGTTTACCGCCTTTCCGATGTGGAGGAGTGCATATCGAAGCGTGTCATCAACTGCAATCCTCAGACTCTTGAAGATTTCAGGAACAACTATTATCTGACCCATAAAGAATATGGCTTATGACAGTGGATTTGGAATTGTTCGAGAAATGGATGCACATATTGTTGGAGCGTTTTGACCGTCATGAAAAGATGATAGCCGCCCTTACAGGCAAAGAGGTGAAGGAGGTGAATTATCTCGATGGTGAACGGCTGTTGGACAATCAGGATGTATGCCAAATGCTCCAGACCAGCAAACGCTCCCTGCAACGGTATCGCAGTGAAGGTTATCTCCGTTATCAGATGCTCCGCCATAAGATTTACTACAAGGAGAGCGATGTGCATGAATTTTTGAAAATACACTTTGAAGAGTTGGGCGGTAACAAGATAAAGAAAATCAAGCAGGCTAAAAAGAAGAAGCCAAAGAGTGCCAAACCAACGCCACAAGCTGCCACAACGGAGGTAACACTCTGTGAGAATCTGTTTGACCTTTAATTTCGCAAGGCATCAACGAAGGTGCAATATAAATCATTCAATTATGGTACAAAAAAAGAAAGACCAAGATGTCCTTATCGTCAAGGACGAGAAGACAGGTGAAATCGGAGTCGTTGCCGGACTGAACAAGGACGGCACTCCAAAAGTGACGGGTGCAACGCCCGACAACCAAGCGGATTTTCTGAAGTTCGACCGGCACGGTGATGTGCTGGACAATTTCTTCACGAACTTTTTCCGCCAGTGCAAGGAGCCCCACCGTTTCGGTTTCTATCGTGTGGCTGCCGATGGTGTGGAGAATGTCCTCGATGTGCTCAAAACAATGCTCAAGGACCCGATTGCACACAAGGAACTGCTTGCCGCCCACAAGGTAGATACAAGCAAATATGAAGCACAGGCACAGGTCAAACAGGAAACTCCCACGTCGGAAGAACCCAAACAGACGGAGAAACACTCCGACCAGACAGAAGCCACACAAGGCTACAAGCCCATTGACAAGGAGAAACTGAACTTCGATGAACTTGAAAAGCGTTGGGGCGTAAAGATGGACGAACTGGAGAAATCCGGTGATTTGGAAAAGATGCTCAACTATGGCAAGTCCCGTCTTGTCAGTTGTTATCCCGAAATTGCGGGTGTACGCTTCCCGATGCAGGCCCGCCTGTCGCTCCGCACGAACGAGGACGGCACGGTGTCGCTTGTTCCCCATCCAATCCGTAAGGAGATCAATATGGAGGAGTACAAGAACATCAAGTTCTCACCCGAAGATCAGGATAACTTGAAAAAATCCGGTAATCTCGGACGGGTTGTTGATGTCGTGGACAAGAATACAGGAGAACTTGTCCCGTCGTACATCAGTATTGACAGGCAGACCAACCAGCTTGTAAGCACTCCCGTGAAGAACATCCGTATTCCTGATGAGGTGTTGGGCGTAAAATTGGACGACAAGCAGAAACAGGCTCTTGCCGAGGGTAAGGGTGTTTATGTGGAGAATATGGTTTCCAACAGAACGGGCAAGAAGTTCAATGCCACCATCCAAATCAATGCCGACCGTCAGGGGCTTGACTTTCATTTCGGAGGACAACGCAAGAACCAGCAGCAGAAGCAGGACGGTGAACTGGTACAAAAACAGGATGGCGAGAAGCAACCCCGACAGTTGCGTATCCGTGACAAGTTGCTCGGAAAGGAGATTACCCCCGAAATGCGTAGCGGACTGGAACAAGGGAAATGGGTCTATATGGAGGGACTTACCGACAAGCAGGGCAAGCAGTTCAACGCCTATGTACGAGCTAACCCCGAAAAGGGCAAGTACGACTTCAGCCGCAAGAACCCGGAGCAGTCGCAAGTCCAAGAGGTAAAGCCCGACAATGCTGCACGCACACAGGTGGCAGTTAATTCCGAAGGTAAGACCAATGAAGCTACCAAGCGTATTAAGGAGCCTTTGAACAATGGACAGACTGCTCCGAAGAACGACAAGCAGCAAAAGAAGCAGAGCCGACCAAAGATGAAGATGTAACGAATGAGAATCACCACTAAATCCACAAAAAATAAATCAGTATGAAAACCATTATAGCAGAAAAACCGAGTGTGGCAAGGGAAATAGCCCGCATCGTAAAGGCAGACAGACGAGAGATAGGTTACTTGACAGGTAACGGATACAATGTAACTTGGGCTTACGGACACCTTGTCCAACCCGCATTACCCGATGGTTACGGCATCAAGGGATTCCACCGTGATAACCTACCGATTATTCCGCCGGTCTTTCAACTTGTTCCCCGTCAGGTAAGGACAGAAAAGGGGTACAAGACCGATAACGATGTCGTTGCACAGATAAAGATAATCGCCAAGTTGTTCCGAGAAAGCGAGAGAATCATCGTCGCTACCGATGCCGGACGTGAAGGGGAGCTTATCTTCCGTTATCTGTATGAATATATCGGTTGTGCAACACCATTCGACCGCCTTTGGATAAGTTCGCTTACCGACAAAGCCATCAAGGAGGGACTTCAGAAATTGGAAAGCGGTAGCAAGTATGACAATCTCTATTATGCAGCCAAGGCACGAAGTGAGGCTGACTGGCTGGTAGGTATCAATGGTACGCAAGCCCTAACAGTAGCCGCAGGTCGTGGCACTTATTCCGTAGGACGGGTGCAGACCCCGACTTTGGCAATGGTGTGTGAACGCTTCTGGGCAAACAAAAGATTTGTGCCTGAAACCATCTGGCAGACACATCTTTCCGTTTCAGGTATTGCCGATGAGGAGGTCGTGAAATTATCATCCGTGGAGAAATGGAAGGAGAAAGCCATTGCAGAAGATGCCTATAATTCATTGAAAGAACACAAAACCGTATTGATAAAGAAAGTGGAATGCAAGGAAACCATACAGGAACCTCCATTGCTTTACGACCTCACGACACTCCAGAAGGAGGCGAACAGCAAGCACGGCTTTACAGCGGAAAATACTCTCGCCATTGCCCAAAAACTCTATGAGTCAAAACTCATCACCTATCCAAGAACGGGTAGCCGTCATATTCCCGAAGATATGTTCGCTGAGGTTCCGTCCTTGTTGCTCACATTAAAGGACAATCCCGTTTGGGGTGATTGTCTGCCTATGTTGGGTGAAACGCTAACCCGTCGAAGTGTGGATGACAGCAAGATCAGCGACCACCACGCACTGCTGATAACGGGTGTCAAGCCCAAGAACCTGACAACAGACGAGCAGACTATATATAATATGGTAGTAGGTCGAATGTTTGAAGCCTTCTCCGAGAAGTGTATCAAGGATGTAACCACTGTAGTGGCAGAATGTGACGGAGTGGAATATCAGGTAAAGGGTTCTGTCATGAAGCAGTCGGGTTGGCGTGATGTATATGCGGAAGAGGAAAGCGATGTACTTCTGCCCGATTGGAAAGAGGGCGATGAATTGGAGGTTAAAGCCTGTTCAATGACCGAAGGCAAGACCAAGCCCAAACCGTTGCATACGGAAGCCACACTGCTTGCCGCTATGGAAACTGCCGGCAAAGAGATTGAGAACGAGGAGCTGCGTCAAGCCATCAATGAATGCGGTATCGGCACCCCTGCTACCCGTGCAGCCATTATCGAGACCCTTTTCAAGCGTGGTTATATGGTAAGGCACAAGAAATCCCTTGTTCCGACCGAAAAGGGCTTGGCTCTCAATTCCATTGTAAAGACGATGCGTGTTGCTGATGTTGAACTGACGGGAGAATGGGAAGCGGCCCTTTCCAAAATTGAGCGTGGTGAACTGCGTGCCGAGGACTTCCGCAAGGAGATTGAAAACTTTGCAACAGAGATTACCACGGAACTTCTAACCTGCGACAAGGTATTTGCAAGCAAGGCATCCGAGTGTGTATGTCCCAAGTGCAAAAGTGGTAAAATGCAGTTCTACGGTAAGGTTGTCCGTTGCGACAATCCTGATTGCGGGTTGCCTGTCTTCCGTGTAAAGGCGGGAAAGACACTTTCCGACGCGGAAATTACCGGCTTGCTAACCGAGGGTAAGACCTCACTTATCAAGGGATTCAACAGCAAGCAGGGCAAGCCCTTCAGTGCCATTGTTACCTTTGACGGTGACTTCAACACCGTTTTCATCTTTCCCGAAGTGAAAAACGGAGATAAACGACCGAAGAATAGGAAATAATGAGTATCTTCGCCACTGAATTCACTGATTTTCAAATTTTATATTGATTTTCGGTGGATTTAGTGGTGGCACTTCGGGAGGGATACCCGGAGTGCTTTTTCTATCTCTTCACTATTTCAAACCACTAAATCCACTGTATATGAACAACAAGAACAAGCCTACGGAACTGTCCTATTATGGACTGTATCTGTTGAACTATCTGAAAGAGAATCATCCCGACAAGTTTTCTGACCAATCCTTTATTGCTGCCCGTTCCGACCATGCGGCAGAAGTATATGAGCGGGCACGCCTTGACGGTTATCTTCCTGACGGAGCCCACGAGCAGGCTATGGCAGCATTGACTGAGGGACTTCATTTCTCCAAATATAACACCATCATCGATGTGTTATGGAACGAGTTGGCTGATGAAGTTCCACAGAGCGAGGCACCGGAAGTTGCACTCCGCCTGCAACCCTATTTGGAGGGTGTCTTTGCATCATATCCACTTTCGGACGATTTCGCCTACTCGCCCGAATATGAGCAGCTCTACACGGAACTGACGGGAGCCGTTCTAATCTGTCTGGAGGAGAATGGCATTTAACCGCAAAGCCAAGCTGAGGGATAACATTGAGGCGATTCGTACAGTATTCGATTTGTCAAATACAGGACGGGCGGCTATCGCCGAAGAGCGTGAACGGCTTGCCCGTTACTGCGGTTTTGGAGGATTGAAATGTATTCTCAATCCAGCCAAGAACCTCTCGGATGCTGCACGGTGGGCGAAATCCGACCTTGAACTGTTCCCTATGACGATGGAACTGCATCGTCTGATAAAGGAAAACAGCACGAATGACTATGAGTACAAACGCTACATCGATTCTCTTAAAAGTTCGGTGCTGACCGCATTCTACACCCCACAGGCTATAACCCATACGCTTGCGGAAGTATTGGGAGAAAGCGGTATCCGTCCGAAACGGATGCTTGAACCCTCTGCCGGGCAGGGTGTCTTCGTGGATTCGTTCCTACAAGGTAATCCCGATGCAGATGTAATGGCTTTTGAGAAGGACTTGCTGACAGGCAAGATCCTATCAGCCCTATACCCTGACAAGAAGATACGCATAGAGGGGTTTGAGCGTATGGAAAAACCGTTCAACAACTATTTTGATGTGGTTGCTTCCAATATCCCGTTTGGTGATGTATCAGTATTTGACCCAGCCTTTGCTAAAAGTGAGTCTGAGGGCCGCCGTGCCGCTACGAAAGCCATACACAATTACTTCTTCCTGAAAGGTCTTGATGCTACCCGTGAAGGAGGTGTTGTGGCTTTCATTACATCGCAAGGTGTTCTCAACTCCCCAAGCCACAAGGCTGTTCGTGAAGAGTTGTTCGGGCAAGCCGATCTCGTGTCGGCTATCCGTCTGCCCAACAATCTTTTTACAGACAGTGCAAACACCGAGGTGGGCAGTGACTTGATACTTCTGCAAAAGAACAGCCGTAAAGCGGGATTGAGTGAAAGTGAACGGTTGCTAACCGATACAGGAACACAGCACGGCATTACCACAAACCGTTATTTCATAGAGCATCCTGAGCAGATTGTACGAACGGAAGAAAGACAGGGTACGGACCCTTACGGCAAACCTGCAATGGTATATCTGCATAAAGAGGGTGTAGAAGGTATAGCGAGGGATATGCGGAAGCTGCTTTCAGCTGATTTGGACAAGAATCTCAATATCAGCCTGTATGAACTTGGGGAAAAGTATATACCACAGCAAAATCAACCATTAGGAAGTACGGCAGTAACTCATAAAAAGGAAGTAGTGCAAACGGTTATGGAAACTCCGAAAGTGGAAAAACCGGAGATTGAACCGCCCGTTATGACCTTGTATGACCTTTTCGGCTTCACCGAGGAGGAACGCAAGATGGCGGAGAGTGGCACTAAACGCAGGAAATCCCGTTCGTCTTCCAAGACGACAAAGCATCCGTCGCTATTTTCTCAGTCCGCAGCAGAGCCTATAAAAGTTGAAAAGCCGAAGGTAAAGGAAAAGCCACCCGTTGAAGAAAAGAAGCAGGAGGAATATGATCCTGATGCTATTTATGCTGCCATCAATTGGGAGGATAATCCGCCCATTAACGGGTTCTATGAGGCTATGATGGATATGACACCCGAAGAGCGTGCCGACCTTCGTCGGCGAAGTGCCGAGTTGCGTAAAGAGCTGGAGGCGGAAAATGCAAAGGTCGTCAATCCGATACAGCCGGAGGTCAAGAAACCGGAGCCTGAACCTATATATAATGGAACTTTGTTCGGTGATGAGCCTGATATGATATTTCCCGTTACTGATGCCTTTGAGGATGAGATGCGGAAGAAGATGGTTGAAGTGGAACGACAGATGCGTCGTGAGGAAGCTGCTTTATCTCCCGAAGAACTGCAACGCAAGCGTGAGGAAGAGATGCACCCCCGTCCATTTACGGGTATAGTGGAGCCGCATCTGCGTGACGGCTCATTGGTAATGGAATATACGGCAGGCATACGCTATCAGATAGGTGTGCTGAAAGATGTAACACCTTACGGAGCCACATTCCAACCGTTGGATTTGGATGACAGGCAGAAGGAGAAAGCCCGTATGTACATACCTATCCGTGATGCCTATGAACGCCTGTACACTTCCGAAGCGGAGAAACACGAGGAGGATTCGCTCCAGCGTGAGAATCTTAACAACCGTTACAATGAATATGTACACAAGTTCGGTAATTTGAACAGCAGGCAGAATGTGAAACTGATAATGATGGATAGCGGAGGTCGTGACATCCTCGCTTTGGAGAGGGCCGAAAACGGCAAGTTTGTCAAGGCGGACATTTTCGACCGTCCCGTTTCCTTCTCGCTGAATCAGGTTACACACGTTGAAACTCCCGAAGAGGCTCTTTCTGCATCGCTCAACCGATATGGAGGTGTCAATCTTGACTATATGGAATCCTTGTCGGACAATAGCCGTGAAGAACTTGTCGAGGCATTGAAAGGCAGGATTTATTTCAATCCGCTGATGAACACTTACGAGATTAAAGACCGTTTCATTGCCGGTAATGTAGTGGCCAAAGCGGAGCAGATAAGGGCTTGGATGACTGAGAATCCGCACGGGGAGCGTGAAAATGAAGCCCTTGCCGCCTTGATTGATGCGACACCACGTCCCATTACCTTTGATGAACTTGATTTCAACTTGGGAGAAAGATGGATACCGTCTGGTATCTATTCGGCGTATGCCTCGTATCTGTTCGATACGGATGTGAACATTGCCTATTCGGAGAGTCTGGACGAGTATTCGGTAAAGAACAGCGGCTACAATGCCAAAATCTACGACCAATATTGCGTGCGTGGCTATTATCGTAACTACGATGGTATCGCCCTGTTGAAACACGCTCTTGTGAATACCGTTCCTGATATGAAGAAGAGTATCGGCAAGGATGACCACGGCAACGACATCAAAGTGCGGGATGCTGAGGGCATACAGCTTGCCAACAGCAAGATTGACGAGATACGAAGCGGATTCACGGATTGGTTGCAGGAGCAGTCACCGGAGTTCAAGCAACGGCTCACGGATATGTATAACCGCAAGTTCAACTGTTTCGTGCGTCCCAAATACGACGGCTCACACCAGTCCTTTCCCGACCTTAATCTGAAAGGTCTTGAAAGCAGATACGGTATCAGTGAGGTGTATCAGAGTCAGAAGGATTGCATTTGGATGCTCAAACAGAACGGAGGAGGTATCTGCGACCACGAGGTAGGTACGGGAAAGACGCTGATAATGTGTATCGCTGCCCACGAGATGAAACGGTTGGGATTGGCACACAAGCCGATGATTACCGGACTAAAAGCCAATGTTGCTGAGATTGCTGAGTGTTACCGCACGGCATATCCCAATGCCAAGATTCTCTATGCTTCAGAGAAAGATTTCTCTCCGGCAAACCGAGTCCGTTTCTTTAACAATATAAAGAACAACGACTACGACTGCGTGATTATGTCGCACGACCAGTTCGGTAAGATTCCACAATCCCCCGAACTGCAACAGCGTATCTTACAGGCAGAGTTGGACACGGTGGAAGAGAACCTTGAAGTATTGCGTTCACAGGGAAAAGAGGTATCGAGAGCTATGTTGCGAGGATTGGAGAAACGAAAAATCAACCTGTCGGCAAAACTTGACAGTGTGGCATACGCTATCAAGTCCCGTACAGACGATGTGGTGGACTTCAAGCAGATGGGCATTGACCATATCTTCGTTGACGAGAGCCATCAGTTCAAGAACCTGATGTTCAACACTCGTCACGACCGTGTAGCAGGATTGGGAAATACGGAAGGAAGCCAGAAAGCCCTCAATATGCTCTATGCCCTCCGTACCATTCAGGAACGCACAGGCAAGGATTTGGGTGCTACATTCCTGTCTGGAACGACCATCAGCAACTCGCTTACTGAGTTGTACCTACTGTTCAAGTATCTCCGTCCGAAGGAACTGGAACGTCAGAACATCAACTGCTTTGATGCGTGGGCTGCCATCTTCGCCAAGAAAAGCACGGACTTCGAGTTTTCGGTCACGAACAACATCGTACAGAAGGAGCGTTTCCGTTTCTTTATCAAAGTACCGGAGTTGGCGGCATTCTATTCAGAGATAACAGACTACCGGACGGCAGAAGATGTGGGTGTGGATAGACCGAAGAAGAACGAGATACTTCACAATATCCCGCCTACTCCGCAACAGGAGGTGTTCATCCGGAAATTGATGGAGTTTGCCAAATCAGGGGATGCGACACTGCTCGGAAGAGGTAAACTCTCAGATACGGAGGAAAAGGCGAAGATGCTTATCGCTACGGACTATGCCCGCAAGATGGCATTGGATATGCGTCTGATAGATAGGGATGCCTACGAAGATCATCCCGACAACAAGGCAAGTCATTGTGCAAAGGTCATAGCCGAGTATTACCGAAAATACGACGCTCAGAAAGGAACACAGTTTGTCTTCTCCGATTTGGGAACCTATCAGCCGGGGCAATGGAATGTCTATGCAGAGATAAAACGGAAACTGATTGAGGATTATGGCATACCTGCCTCCGAGATTCGTTTCATACAGGAGTGTAAGAGCGAGAAAGCCCGCAAGGGTGTGATTGAGGCGATGAATGAAGGTTCGGTGCGTGTACTTTTCGGTTCTACAAGTATGCTCGGAACGGGTGTGAATGCCCAGCGTCGTGCCGTCGCAATCCATCATCTCGATACTCCTTGGCGACCTTCGGACTTGCAGCAGCGTGACGGGCGTGCCGTGCGTAAGGGCAACGAGATTGCCAAACTCTATGCTGATGATAAGGTGGATGTAGTTATCTATGCCGTGGAAAAATCATTGGACAGTTACAAGTTCAACCTGCTCCACTGCAAACAGACATTCATCAGTCAGTTAAAAAGCGGTGCTATGGGTGCAAGAACCATTGACGAAGGTGCTATGGACGAAAAATCGGGAATGAATTTTTCTGAGTATATGGCTATCCTTTCGGGTAACACCGATCTGCTTGAAAAGGCAAAGTTGGAGAAGAAGGTAGCGGCATTGGAGAGTGAACGCAAGTCGTTCCACAAGGCCAAGAGCAGTTCCGTATGGCGATTGGAGGAGTGTACCCGTAATCTCGACCATAACAACGAGTGCATTGCACGGATGACGGAGGACTACGAAAAGTTCCTTTCAAGAGTACAGACTGACAAGGAAGGCAACAGGCTCAATCCCATCACCCTCATCGGGGTGGATTCTTCGGACGAGAAAATCCTCGGTAAGCACTTACAGGAGATTGCCAAGAATGCCACAACCGGAGGAGAGTATCTGCACATCGGCGAATTGTACGGATTCCCGATACTCGTGAAGAGTGAGGCGGTAATAAAGGAGGGTATCGAGAGCCGTCAGAATCGTTTCTTCATCGAAGGTGTTTTCAAATACACCTATAACAACGGGCAGATTGCAATGGCGGATACAAAGGCGGCTGCAACCAACTTCCTCAACGCTATGGAGCGTATTCCGAAGTTGATAGAACAATATAGGGAGAAGAATGTAGCCTATGAAAGGGATTTGCCTATCCTACAAGCTACCGTTAACAGTGAGTGGAAGAAAGAGGATGAACTCAAAGCCTTGAAATTGGAGGTTTCCGCCCTCGACCGCAAGATTCAGTTGGAGCTTGCTCCGCCTACTCCGGTGAGTGAGGAACAGGAAAAGAAGCAAGAAACGGAGTCACCTGTACACATAGTGCAGCCACCCGATTCCCGACAGCACCCTCAATCTTTCAAGGGATTGAAAATATAGCCGGCAGTGGAAACCCTCACTCACAATGGGTTTCCACTGTTCTTTTTTTTCTTCAATAGTAAAAAAGCTCCTGAATTATGTCCCAATTTCCTGAT
>JAZUMJ010000039.1:0-11407 GCA_045603605.1 Ructibacterium sp.
AACAATGATATGCTAAAATTCATTGGCAGAATTCATTCCTTTGAGGATTTTAGCAAATGTTTTAATGATGCAAGAAATAGCGGATTTGATAACATATCCCTTGACTTGATTTTCGGTCTTCCTAACCAAGCAGAAGAGGATTGGAAGAATACTATTGAAAAGGCGGTTAAATTTAACCCTGAACATATTTCCTGTTATGCTCTTAAGGTTGAAGATGGTACACCATTTGCTGAAATGGATTTGCAACTGCCCGATGATGATTTAAGCAGAAATCTTTATGATATGACAATTAAATATCTTAAAGAAAATGGCTATAATCAATACGAGATTTCTAATTTCTCAAGAAATAGATTAACCAGCCGTCATAATTGCAGATATTGGCAATGTATGGATTATGCAGGCTTTGGAGCAGGAGCGTATTCCTGTATTGAAAATAAAAGATATTCAAATATATTAGATGTTCCCAAATACTGTGAATTTATAGAAGAAAACAATTCCGTTGTTTTAGATAATGATAGATTATCTGCAGAAGACAAAATGAGTGAGTTTTGTTTTCTTGGACTTCGTATGACAGCGGGAATTTCAAAGAGCGAATTTAAAGACAGATTTGGCAGAGAAATAGAGAGCATATACGGCGATGTTATAGAAAAAAACATTAAACGAGGTACGTTGGTTTTAGAAGATAACAGAATTTATATTCCAAAAGAATGGTTGTATGTAAGCAACGGGATTTTGGTTGATTTTGTATAGGAGAGAATTGAAGTGAAACAGAAAACAGTTTTTGTATGCAGTGACTGCGGAAATGAATCCCCTAAATGGATGGGGAAATGTCCCGGTTGCGGAGCTTGGAATACAATGGTTGAAGAGGTTATTGCGGTTGCTCCAAAGGGGGCAAAGATGTCAACAACCATTGCATCCTCATCAAAACCAAAACCCTTAAAGGAAATTTCCATAACTGAGGATACAAGAATATCCACAGGAATTGGGGAGCTTGACAGAGTTTTGGGTGGCGGAATTGTAAGAGGCTCACTTATACTTATCGGCGGAGATCCGGGTATAGGTAAATCAACAATTTTGTTGCAGATATGTGACCATCTTGGGAAAACTCAAAAGATACTCTATGTTTCAGGAGAGGAATCACAAAGTCAGATTAAACTCCGTGCAGATAGGTTAAATGTTGAAACTGATAATTTGAAGATTTATTCCGAAACAAATATGTCAAATATTGTTTCGGTTATCTATAATGAAAAACCTGATATATTAATTGTGGATTCGGTACAGACAATGTTTAATCCGGATATATCTCCGGCTCCGGGCAGCGTAACACAGATTAGAGATGTTGCGGCAACATTAATGCGGATTGCCAAGGAAGAAGGAATTGCCACATTTGTTGTTGGTCACGTTACCAAAGAAGGTTCTATTGCCGGACCTAAAATTTTGGAGCATATTGTTGACTCTGTTTTGTATTTTGAAGGTGAGCAACATCGTTCATACAGAATTCTGCGTGCAATAAAGAACAGATTTGGTTCTACCAATGAGATAGGCGTTTTTGAGATGTGTTCTCAGGGATTAATGGAAATACCAAACCCTTCAATGGCACTGCTTTCAGGTAGACCGGAGGGCGAATCAGGGTCCTGTATTTTATGTGCAATGGAGGGAACAAGACCTGTCCTTTCAGAGGTTCAGGCGCTTGCAACTCAAACATCATTCGGAAACCCGAGGAGAATGACATCAGGTGTAGATTTATCAAGAGCGTTGATGCTTTTGGCTGTTTTAGAAAAAAGGGCAGGACTCCATATTTCATCTCACGATATTTACATAAATGCAGTAGGCGGTTTGAAGATGGTGGAGCCTGCGGCGGATTTAGGTATTTTACTTTCTATTGCATCAAGCTTTAAAAATAAACCAATCTCTGACGATATTGTTGCAATAGGTGAGGTTGGACTTGCAGGTGAGCTTAGGTCTTGCAGCTTTTTGGAAAGCAGAATTGCCGAGGCAGAAAAGCTTGGATTTACACGCTGTTTAATTCCATCGGCAAATGTTTCAAAACTTAAAAAGTTTAAGAAAATTCAGGTTAGTGCATATTCAAACATAAATCAGGTTCTAAAAGATATATTTTAAGGTGATACAGATGAATAATACAGTTTCAGCGGTTATTGCCGCAGCAGGTTCAGGCTCCAGAATGAAGAGTTCGGTTAATAAGCAGTTTTTACTGCTTGACGGAATACCTGTTCTTGCTCATACATTAAAGGTTTTTCAGGATGCTGAAGTCATTGATGAAATAGTTATTGTTGCATCCGAAAAGGAACTTTTATCAATAGGAGAGCTTGTTGATAAATATAATATCACAAAGGTTAAGGAGATAACAAAGGGCGGAGCTACCAGACAGGAATCCGTAAAATGCGGACTTGAAAAAATAAGCGGTTCAAGGGTATTAATCCACGATGGTGCAAGACCATTTGTTACTAAAGATCAGATAGAAGAGGTTGCCCAAAAGCTTCTTTACTGTTCTGCAGCGGCAGTGGGAGTTAAGGTTAAAGATACGATTAAACGTGTGAATAAGGATAATGTTATTGTTGAAACATTAGACAGAGAAGAACTTGTTCAAATACAGACCCCTCAGGGTTTTGTTTCAAATGTCATTATTGACGCTCATAATAGAGCAGAAAAAGAAGGGATTTTAGTTACTGACGATTGTGCTCTTGCGGAATATATGGGTATAGATGTCTATGTGGTTGAGGGCAGTTCAAGAAATATTAAGATAACAGTTCCTGAGGATTTGGAAATAGGTGAGGCTTTTTTGAAAGGTGGAAAAAGATAGTATGCGAGTTGGATTTGGATATGATGTTCATAAACTTGTTGAGGACAGAAAATTGATACTGGGCGGAGTTGAAATCCCATACGAAAAGGGTTTGCTGGGTCATTCTGATGCAGATGTGGTAACCCACGCATTGATGGATGCCTTGCTTGGTGCGGCGGCTTTGGGAGATATAGGAAAGCATTTTCCTGATACCGACCCTGAATACAAAGGTGCAAACAGTATCAAACTTTTGGAATATGTAGTTAAGCTTCTTGATAATAAGGGATACAAGATAAAAAATGTGGATTGTACAATAATCGCACAAAAACCAAAGCTTGCACCCTATATTGAGAGTATTCGTGAGATATATGCAAAAGCGATGGGTATTGAAACAGATTGCGTAAATGTTAAAGCAACAACAACTGAAAAGCTTGGCTTTGAGGGCAGAGGAGAAGGAATTTCAGCCTGTGCTGTATGTACTATTATTTAAATCTTCGGAAAGTGTCGATAAAGTCGGTCTACCGCAAATTATTTACGGCGTGCCAAGTTGTCACGCCCTACGAGCGGCAGACCGACTTTTTCGACGTCCGGGTTCTATTTTTTATGTTTTGTCCATATAACATAATATAGGATTTTATGTTTATATGGAGGTACATATGATTAAAAGTAATTTATCAAAATGGAAAAGTAAAATTTCACTTGAATTAAAAAGAAACAGAAGAGCTTATATTTTTGTAAGTATGCTATTTCTTACAGGGCTGATTACAGGAACGATATACGCAGATAAAATCCCTCTTGATAACAGCTCAAATGCATATAAGGATTTTCAGTTGTTTACTGTATTATATCCTCTTCAGGGGATTTCAAAAGAGAGATTGTTTTGGGATATATTTATAAACAATTTACAGGTTATGAGTTTTATATGGATATCGGGTTGGTATACAATACTTCTCCCCATAGGCTTTTTTCAGGTTATATTAAAGGGAATAAGACTTGGATTTACTGTATTTAGTCTTTGGAATTGGTATAAGATTAAAGGCCTTCTGTTTTCGGCGGCGGCATTGTCTGTACATAACATAATCTATATAACTGCTATTGTTTTTTTTATGGTTTATCAAATGAAGTTTTCTTTAGAGAGAAGACAGATAAGAAAAAGCAAGAATAACAAAAACCTTAAAAGAGATGTCTATATAAATAATTTATTGTCAACTTTTATAACGGCGATTTTTTTGCTTATTTCCGCATTAACCGAGAGTTATGTTACATCAGGATTATTACATTCCCTTTGTATTCTTGTAAATTGAAAAAAATTACAACTTTTTTCTGTAAACCCCTTGTCAAAATCTAAAATATTATGTAAAATGAAATAGGTGGAAAGTATAATGTTTCACGTGAATCTTAATTATTGCTTTTGACTATGATTAAGGGAGGATTTGCTTGTGGAAATATTAATAGAAAAGTATTTCTCTTATCTGGAGTTTGACAAAAAAGTTTCTGCAAACACATTGGAATCCTATAAAAGAGATATAAAGAAATTTTTAAGTTATATTGAAGATAGTCAGTTAAGTTCCGTTAAGGAATGTAATAATACAACAATCTTGAATTATATGCTTTATATGCAAAAGAAAGGCTTTTCTTCTGCATCAGTTTCAAGACATCTGGCATCTATACGTTCTTTGTTTGGGTTTTTGGTAAATAAGCGTTTTATTGAGGAGGATCCAACCGAAAACGTAAAGGGTATAAAGGTTCAAAAGAAGATACCTCAAATCCTTTCAGGTCAAGAGGTGGAAAAGCTTTTAGAACAGCCTGTCTGTAAAGATTTTAAGGGCTATCGTGATAAGGCGATGCTTGAAATTCTTTATGCCACAGGAATAAGGGTGTCGGAGTTGATTGATTTAAAATTGTCTGATGTTAATCCTGATGTTGGTTATATTAACTGCACCCATCGGGAACAGACAAGGGTTATTCCTATATATGCAATGGCAAAAAGTGCGGTGGGAGCCTATATCTCAAAAGCAAGAGCAAATCTTCCTGTTATTGAGGACGAAGATATTCTTTTTTTGAATTTACAGGGTAAAAAGCTGACTCGTCAAGGATTTTGGAAGATAATTAAACATTATGCAGATAAGGCGGGGATTATAACTAAGATAACCCCTCACACTCTCAGGCATTCATTTGCAATACATTTGCTTGAAAATGGAGCGGATTTAAAGTTTATTCAGGAAATTTTGGGACATACGGATATTTCATCTACCCAATTTTATGCTGAGATTGTAAATAACAGATTAAATGATGTATACAATCGCTCTCATCCAAGGGCGAAAATCAGATAATAATAGAATAAGGAGAAAAATTTATGAAGGTACTTGTAATAGGAAGCGGTGGAAGAGAGCATACAATTATTTGGAAACTGTCACAGAGTCCAAAGGTTGATAAGATATACTGTGCACCCGGTAACGGTGGCATTTCAGAGCTTGCAGAATGTGTGAATATTTCTGTTATGGATTTTGAAAAGCTTGTTGCTTTTGCAAAAGAAAATCAGGTGGATTTAACTGTTGTTGCTCCTGATGACCCCTTGGCAGCTGGTGCAGTTGATGCATTTGAAGATGCAGGCTTAAGAGCATTCGGACCAAATAAAGCGGCGGCGATTATTGAGGGAAGTAAGGCTTTTTCAAAAGATTTAATGAAGAAATATAATATTCCAACTGCGGCATATGAAACATTTGATAACAGTGCGGATGCCATTTTGTATGTTAAAGAACAGAACAAGTTCCCGGTTGTTGTTAAGGCAGACGGACTTGCTCTTGGTAAAGGTGTTATAATTGCACAGGATTTTGCCGAGGCAGAAACAGCAATCCACGATATAATGGATGATAAGGTGTTTGGTGCAGCAGGGGGCAAGGTTGTTATAGAAGAATTCTTAGTAGGTCCTGAAATCTCTGTTCTTGCATTCACTGATGGTAAGGTTGTTAAGCCTATGGTTTCTGCTCAGGATCATAAACGTGCATATGATAATGACGAAGGTCTTAACACAGGCGGAATGGGAACATTTTCACCAAGCCGTATCTATACAGATGAGCTTGCTGATGAATGTATGAAAAATATTTTTATTCCCACAATGAATGCAATGAATGCAGAGGACAGAACATTTAAGGGCGTTTTGTATTTCGGTCTTATGAAAACCGCAGACGGTGTTAAGGTTATCGAATATAACTGTAGATTTGGCGACCCTGAAACACAGGTTGTTTTGCCAAGACTTAAGACAGACCTGTTTGATATTTTCAACGCTGTTATAGATGAAAAACTCGAGGAACTGGAAATCGTTTGGGAAGATAATGCAGCTGTTTGTGTTGTTCTGGCATCGGGCGGATACCCCAAAGCTTATGAAAAGGGATATGTAATTGACGGAATTAAACAGGCTGAAAGTCTTGGTGCATATGTATTCCACGCAGGTACTGTGTATAAAGATGGACAGTTTTTAACAAATGGCGGACGTGTTTTGGGCGTTACTGCTGTTGGTGAAAATCTTGATAAAGCAATTGAAAAAGCATATGGCTATGTGAAATCAATCTCATTTAAGGATATGCATTACCGCAAAGATATCGGCATAAAAAAGTATTAATTAAGAGGTAGGAAAAATGGCTGATTTTTTGGATAAAATGGTTGTTATGATTAACCGAGGTGCTGAAACTATCTCAGAAGGGTCAAAGTCAATCGTTGAAAAGGCGAAAATAAATACGGCAATTCACAATGCTCAAGAGAGAAAGAAGAAAGCAGCAGAGCTTTTAGGTTTACAAATGTATAAGCTTCATATGTCCGGTCTTGCTATGCCAGAAGAGCTTCTTTCGTACTGCATTGAAATAGAAACTTTGTGCCGTGAAATTGAAGGATATAATCAGCAGTTGATTGCAATGAATAATGGTGAAGCCGGAACTGAGGTTTCGACTGAAAATGATGTTTTAGAGCAATCGAATGTTTCGGCAGAAGAACAGCAGATTTGTAAAGGATGCGGAGCAGTTAACAAGGTTGACTCTTTGTTCTGTTTTAATTGCGGAAATAAATTAAAGGATGACGAATAATCAACAGGGAGACTCCGTTTGTGAGTCTCCCTGTTGTGCATATAAGGAGAGAATAAAATGAAAAAGATTAGTTTTCCTTACGGAAAGGGCAGTATAGAATATGCCTTTGACGAAAGTGAACTTTCAGGGGTATTAACATCATCAATTGAAGAATATATTCCTGAAGCAGACGAAGAAGAACTGGTAAAAAAAGCACTTGAAGAACCTGTTAATTCGCCAAAGCTATCTCAGTTAGCAAAAGGGAAGAATAAGATTGTTATTATTGCAAGTGACCATACAAGACCGGTGCCAAGCAAGGTGATAATGCCTGCAATGCTTGATGAGATAAGAAAAGGTAACCCTGATGCAGATATAACAATTCTTATTGCAACAGGCTGTCACAGAGGAACAACAAAGGATGAATTGGTTCACAAGTTCGGTGAAGAAATTGTTGAAAATGAGAATATTTATATTCACGATTGCGATGAAAGAGATATGCTTGTTAATATCGGAAAATTGCCGTCAGGCGGTGAATGTGAGATAAACAAAATTGCCTATGAAGCGGACCTTCTTGTGTCAGAGGGATTTATTGAGCCCCATTTCTTTGCAGGATTTTCTGGGGGAAGAAAAAGTGTTCTTCCGGGCGTTGCAGGGCGTACAACCGTTCTTGCTAACCATTGCTCGGAGTTTATAAATCATCCAAATGCCAGAACCGGTATTTTAGAGGATAATCCTATACATACAGATATGCTTTGGGCGGCAAATAAAGCAAAGCTTTGTTTTATTGTAAATGTAGTATTAAATTCTGAGAAAAAGGTTATATATGCAACTGCCGGCGGATTAGAAGAAGCTCATAAAAAGGGTGTTGATTTCTTGTCATCTTTATGCGGTGCAAAATCAGTAGAGGCGGATATAGCTATATCAACAAACGGCGGATATCCTCTTGACCAGAATGTGTATCAGGCGGTAAAAGGAATGACGGCGGCAGAGGCAACAGTAAAAAAAGACGGAGTTATTATAATGCTTGCATCTTCCGATGATGGTACAGGCGGCGATTATTTTTATCATCAGCTTGCAGATGAAAAAGACCTTGAAAAAACTATGTCAAATATTCTGAGCCATAAAAGAGATGAAACTGTACCTGACCAATGGGAGGCTCAAATTCTTGTTAGAATATTACTCCATTCAAGAGTTATATATGTATCTCAAATGCCTGATGAAACAGTTAAGGCTATGCATATGATACCTGCACATTCCATTGACGAAGCAATAAAAAAAGCCAAAGAGCTTTTAAATAAAGAAAATATTAAAATAGCAGTGATACCGGACGGAGTATCTGTTATTGTGAAATAAGGAGGAGAATTTTTTGAAAGTTTTAGTTTGTATAAAACAAGTTCCGGGTTCAAACAATGTTGAAGTTGACCCTGTTACAGGTGTTTTAAAACGTGATGGGATTAAAAGTAAGATGAATCCCTATGATTTATACGCAGTTGAAACAGCCCTTTGTCTTGTAGAAAAATACGGCGGAGAGGTTGAGGTTATTACAATGGGTCCGCCTCAGGCAAAGGAAGTTATTGTTGAGGCTATATGTATGGGAGCAAAATCAGGAACAGTTCTTAGCGACCGTAAATTTGCAGGTGCAGATGTTTTAGCCACAGCCTATACCATTTCCCAGGGAATAAGAAAATGCGGTGATTTTGATGTTATAATCTGCGGAAAGCAGACAACAGACGGAGATACTGCTCAGGTTGGTGCAGAGGTTTCTGAATTTTTGAAAATACCAAATGTGTCAAATGTTTTGTCTGTTGAAGAGGTTGTTGACGGAAAGGTTATGCTAAAGGCATCGCTTGATGATAAGGTGATAGATATGTCGGTTAAAATGCCTTGTCTTATTTCTGTGGATGGAGATATAAACTCTCCAAGACTTCCATCTTATAAGGTGAAGCAATGTGTTGGCGATGATATGGTAAGATTTATTTCTTTTGATGATTTTGAGGATAAAAATCCTGATAATTACGGACTTTCAGGTTCTGCAACTCAGGTTGAAAGAATATTCCCTCCTGAGAAGAATACAGAGAAATCATCAATCACAGGTAATAGTGAAGAGCAGGCAAATGGTTTGTTTGACCTTATATGCTCAGCAAAATTAATATAAAGGGGTGGAATAAATGGGAAAGCTTGTTATAAACCAGAATTTGGTTACAAAAGAAAATGCAGAAGAACTTATTAAAATCTGTCCCTTTGGTGCTATCTCATATGAGGACGGAAAACTTGATATATCCTCTGCGTGCAAAATGTGTAAAATGTGTGTGCGTAAAGGAAACGGTGTGATTGAATACGTTGAAGAGGTTAAAGCCTCGGTTGATAAATCTCTTTGGAACGGTATATGCGTGTATGTTGACCATTATGGTGATAAAATTCATCGTGTTACATATGAACTTTGCGGAAAGGCAAAAGAACTTGCAAAGGTTACAGGACATCCTGTTTATGCCCTTGTTATAGGTAACGGACTTGGAGAAGGAATTAATAAGCTTCTTCATTATGGCATAGATAAAGTTTTCGTTTATGATAACGAAGCCTTTAAAGATTTCAGAATAGAGCCATACACTGCCGCTTTTTGTGATTTTATTGATAAGATTAAACCATCGTCTGTTTTGGTTGGTGCAACAAACCTGGGAAGACAGCTTGCTCCCCGTGTTGCCGCAAGATGCAGAGCAGGCTTAACTGCTGACTGTACCGTTCTTGAAATGAAAGAAAACACAGACCTTGTACAGATTAGACCTGCATTTGGCGGAAATATTATGGCACAGATAATCTCACCTGATACAAGACCCCAGTTCTGTACTGCACGTTATAAAGTGTTTGCAGAACCAAAGCCGTCGGAAGCTCCTTCAGGTGAAATTATTAAGATGGATATTGCACCTGAAAAGCTTGTTTCGGACATTGAAATTCTTGCCTCTAAAGATAAACCAAAGGATATTGATATTTCAGAGTCTGACGTTATTGTTGCAGTGGGCAGAGGTGCAATGAGTGAGAGTATTCGTAAAAGTGCTCAGAAACTTGCTGATTTGCTTGGCGGTGTTGTTGCCTGTACAAGACCATTGGTTGAGGGAAATATCTTCGATGCAAAACGCCAGATAGGTCTATCGGGAAGAACTGTTAATGCTAAGTTTATTATTTGCCTGGGAATTTCAGGAGCCGTTCAGTTTGCAGCAGGTATGAAATCCTCGGAATGTATTGTTGCAATCAATACCGATAAAAATGCACCTATATTTGATGTGGCACATTATGCTGTTGTAGGTGATGTTAATGAGATACTTCCAAAGCTTATTGATAAGATAAAGGAGGCGGAGCAGAATGTATAATAAGATTACAATAGACGGAATAAAAATCTTGCAGGAAATTGCAGGGAATGAAAATGTTATCTTTGGTGATGAAATCAGTGCAGATTACAGCCATGACGAACTTGGCGGAATTGAGAGGATGCCTGATGTTCTTGTAAGAGTTCATTCCACTCAGGAAGTTTCTGAAATTATGAAATATGCCTATGAAAACACGATTCCTGTTACAGTAAGAGGAAGCGGTACAGGACTTGTTGGGGCTGCTGTTCCAATCGAAGGTGGCATACTTCTTGAAACAACACAGATGAACAAAATTTTAGAGCTTGACAGAGATAACCTGACAATAACAGTTCAACCGGGAGTTCTGCTTATGGAACTTGCGGCATTTACTGAAGAAAATGATTTTCTCTATCCTCCTGACCCGGGCGAAAAGTCTGCTACAATTGGCGGAAATATTTCAACCAATGCCGGCGGAATGAGAGCTGTTAAATACGGGGTTACCAGAGATTATGTAAGAGCCTTGACGGTTGTAATGCCAAATGGTGAGATTTTAGAACTTGGCGGCAAGGTTGCCAAAAACAGTTCAGGATACAGCCTTAAAGATTTGGTTATAGGTTCAGAGGGAACATTATGTATTATAACAGAGGCAGTGCTTAAACTTGTTCCTCTTCCAAAGGTTTCACTGAGCCTGCTTGTACCGTTTCCGGATATGAAGAGTGCGATTGAATCTGTTCCTCAGATATTCCGATCAAAGGTTACTCCAACGGCAATTGAGTATATGTCCAGAGATACTATTCTATTTTCGGAAAGCTATTTGGGAAAGAAATTCCCTGATACAAAGAATGATGCATATATTTTGCTAACATTTGACGGAAATACGAATGCTCAGGTTGAAAACGACTTAAAGTGTGTTGCTGACCTTTGCCTTGAAATCGGTGCAACAGATGTTTATATTGTAGATACAGAGGAACGTAAAAAATCCGTTTGGTCAGCAAGAGGTGCATTCCTTGAAGCTATAAAGGCATCTACCACAGAAATGGATGAGTGCGACGTTGTTGTGCCCAGAAACAAGGTTGCAGAATTTGTTTTATATACCCATAGGGTATCAAAGGAAGAAAAGGTTAGAATCCCATCCTTTGGACATGCGGGTGACGGTAATCTTCACGTTTACGTTTGCCGTGATGAATTGAACGAAAAAGAGTGGCAAA
>JAZUMJ010000040.1:0-27485 GCA_045603605.1 Ructibacterium sp.
ATTTTCTAAAAATTGTTCCATATTATTTATATCAACAACAGAAAAATTAGAAATTATTTTTGAAATTATTCCTTCTCTTAGTCCAAATGTTGATATATAAAGATTTGGACAATTTAAATAATTTGAGATTATATATGTTGGAAGACAGCCAAAGGTAATAGTATCTGTTCGTTCTTTTTCAACCTTTAATTTTATTAATTCTTCATAACTCATTTTTGCTATTGCTTTGTATAAATCAGAAAGTTCATTTTTATTTATTTTGTAATTATGAATATTACAATTTTTATTTTTAATATTTATATCAATTGCGGCAATAGCAGAAATACTTCCACCAAGACCTATAATCGGAATATTGTATGCATCTTTTAAAAATTCAATTTTTCTTAGTTCTTCTTCTACTGCCTTTTCAGCATCTAAAATATTATTAAATTTTTCTTTTAAAGAAACGGCACCAAATGGCAGACTTATCTTATTCTGTATTTCACGATTTTTTACATAAATAATCTCAGTGCTTCCTCCTCCTGTATCGGTTATTAAACAATCCTGTATATCTGGAAAACCAAAAAGCACACCTTCAAAATCAAGTTTTGCCTCGGTTTCACCTGAAATTACATTTAATTTTATATTTGTTTCATTAAAAACTTTTTCTATAAATTCGTCTTTATTCTTAGCAAGTCTGACAGCCGCAGTTGCAGTTGCAAGAATTGTTGAATTTTCTTTTATGGATAAGTCAGCAAAGTTTTTTAAAACATCAATTGTTCGTGAAACAGGAATTTCTTTTAGAATTTTTTCACTTCCCATTCCTTGGCTTAATTTTGTCATAACTCGATGCTTTGAAAGTATTTTATAGATATTTTCGTTTATTTCGGTTACATACATTCTTGCAGAATTTGAACCTAAATCTATTAATGATATTTTCATAATAATCTCCTTAAAATAAGGGCACGGAAAGTTTTCCGTGCCCGTACTTTATTAGTTATTAACTGAGTAGTTAGGTGACTCTTTTGTGATATTTACATCATGGGGATGACTTTCCTTAAGACCTGCACCTGTAATACGGATGAATTTTCCGTTAACTTTAAGCAATTCAATTGTTTTTGTTCCGCAATATCCCATACCTGCACGAAGACCGCCTAAAAGCTGATAGATTGTATCGGAAACAGCACCCTTATAAGGAACACGGCCTTCAACGCCCTCAGGAACAAGTTTCTTTGTTCCTTCCTGGAAATAACGGTCTTTACTTCCATTATTCATTGCACCAAGGGAACCCATTCCACGATATACTTTAAACTGACGTCCCTGATAAATCTCGCTGTCACCGGGTGATTCTTCACAACCTGCAAATATACTTCCCATCATAATAACATCAGCACCTGCTGCAATAGCCTTAACTAAATCACCTGAATATTTAATACCGCCATCGGCAATAACAGGAATATTATATTTAGCTGCAACCTCTGCAACATCACAAATAGCTGTAACCTGAGGAACACCAATACCTGCAACAACACGAGTTGTACAAATAGAACCCGGACCTATACCTACTTTAACAGCATCAGCACCTGCCTGAATTAAAAATTCTGCAGCCTCTGCTGTTGCAATATTACCTGCAATAACCTGAAGGTCAGGGAACGCAGCCTTAATTTTTCTTAAACAGTTTGCAATATTCTGAGAATGTCCATGAGCTGAATCTAAAACAACAACGTCAACCTTTGCAGCAACAAGCTTTTCTGCTCTTTCGAGAACATCTGCTGTAACTCCTAAAGCGGCACCAACCAAAAGTCTGCCGTTTTCGTCACGGGCAGAGTTTGGATACTGGATTGCCTTTTCAATATCCTTGATTGTGATAAGACCTTTTAAGCAGTTGTTATCATCAACAATAGGGAGCTTCTCTATCTTATTTTGACGAAGAATTTCCTTTGCTTCTTCAAGTGTTGTACCAACAGGAGCAGTAACAAGATTTTCTTTTGTCATACATTCTTTAATCTTTTTGGTATAGTCTGTTTCAAATTTAAGGTCACGGTTTGTTAAAATACCAACAAGTTTATTATCTTCTGTAATAGGAACACCTGATATTTTATATGTTGCCATTAATTTTTCTGCATCATTTAATGTATGCTCAGGAGAAAGGGAAAAAGGATCTACAATAACACCATGTTCACTTCTCTTAACTTTATCTACCTCTGCTGCCTGTTCTTCAATTGTCATATTTTTATGAATTATACCAATTCCGCCTTCTCTGGCAATTGCAATTGCCATATTGGATTCTGTAACCGTATCCATTGCGGCACTCATCATAGGAATATTCAACTTTATCTTATTGGTAAGACGTGTTGAAAGGTCTACCTCTCTTGGTAAAAAGTTTGATTCTTGAGGAACAAGTAGAACATCATCGAAGGTTAATCCTTCTTTTGTGAATTTGTCAATAAACAATCCAATACACACCCTTTCATTTGTTATTAAAACCGCTGTCCAAAAAAATAAAGAGGACAGCGAAAAACTATTTATATTTATTATTACTATTCTAACACACAATAAGGATACTCGTCAACATCAATTTTCAACAAAAAAGGGTAATATTTATAAAAATAGCAACCATTTTATGAAAAAACCAATACCTATTAATATTAAAATAACAGAGTCTGTATTTTTTCTTTTAAAAATTTTGCCATCATACAGGATATAAATAAATAAAATAGGTACAGATAAAAACATAAAATTATATTTAAAAGCTTGTTTTATATCTCCGTTTAATAGAGAAAGCCAAGCTCTTGTTATACCGCAACCGGGACATTCAATATTAAATATATACTTCCAAACACAGCCTATACCTGATTTATAGAGTATAATTGATAATATAAAAATTACGGAAAAAAATAATATTTTGTATTTAAAATTTTTTATGTAAAAAGAGCCTTTGTCAAAACAAAAGCTCTTTTTATTAATTTTAAACATTAGTCTTTAAGAGGAATACCGTTTGCGTCTTCTTTAATATTTCCGCAAAGAATGAGGATACCTTCAATAAGACCCCAGATTGCACCTATACCAAAGCACAATGAAAGAACAATTTGTGCAATAGCTTTGCCGGTGTAACCAAGATAGAAATTGTGTATGCCAAGTCCTCCAAGGAAAATACCTAAAAGACCTGCCGCAAGCTTAGATTTCTGAGCATCAGGATTAACGCTTGCTGTTTTAACGCTGTAACCGCAACTCATACAAACCTCTGCACCGGGAGCAACTTCATTACCACAGTTTCCGCAGTATTTATTTCCGGTTCCTTTAGAAAATCCGCAATTTACGCAAATTGCTGCATTGGGATCAATTTGATTTCCGCAATTTTTACAATACATAATTTACCCTCCAATATGAAAATATTTCATAAGTATACAATAAAATTATATAATCATATGGATTTTTTGTCAATATGTTGTAAAAAAAAATGTAAATAAAAGGACTATTTTTGGTTTAAAACACAAATATAGTCCTTGTCTGTTGTTTATAATTACTATAACCTAAGTTCTTTTGCAACAATTTACATTATCATACTGTTATTTTGAGATTTTTTATTTTTCTCATAATAATCAACTTCATCAAGTCTTTTAAATTCATATCCTTGTTCCTTAAGATATTCAATAATAGACGGAAGAGATTCTGCAGTTGTAGATTTTGTTGATGCATCGTGCATAAGAACTACAATATTATTGTTAATTGCTGTATCCTTCACCCGTTGTAAAAGTCTTTCAGTGGAATTGTTTACAGCCTCTGCATCTCCGTTTAAAGCATTCCAATCGGCGTAATAGTAACCATTTTCCTGTAAAAGCTTTTTATATTCCTGCTTCTTTTCCCCGTATTCACCATTGGCATTTCCACCACCGGGAAATCTTACAAGCTTAAAACTATAACCGCCGGATATATCAGAAATAAGGGAATTTGTTTTATTTATTTCTTCCATAAAGCTGTCACCGGATTCATATAAATTCTTATATTCATGGCTATAGCTGTGATTTGCAAGAAGGTGGCCTTCTTCATAAGCCCGTTTTGCAATGTCAGGACTTTGTTCTATCATTCTGCCAAGCATAAAGAATGTGGCTTTTACGTTATATTCTTTTAAAACATCTAAAACCTTTGGGGTTACCTTTTCTGTAGGTCCGTCATCAAAAGTGAGATAACAGAACTTTCCTTCTTCTGTTTGAGGATTTACGGCAATATTTAAAAGATTATTTTCCACAGAGGCAGGGGGTATATTGGGTGCAGGTTTTGGTGTTGATGCAGGTGAGACAGATGTTTTTATATCATTTGATTTGTCTGATGGCATTGCAATCAGACATATAATTAACATAAGTATCAAAATACCGGCAGCACCAATAAATAGTCTGCGTTTTTTATATTTTGAAAGGTAATAGGTATTACTGTTTTTACGGATTTTAATTTTTGGTATGTTAATTTTCATCTGTCTTTACCTCCGAAAATTGCTTATTTTATAACTTCAAGTCCTCCCATATAAGGTCTTAAAACTTCAGGAACAGTTATAGAACCATCTGCATTTTGATAGTTTTCCAAAATAGCGGCAGTTGTTCTGCCTATTGCCACACCTGAACCATTTAATGTGTGAACAAGCTGTGCTTTTTCCTTAGGAGAATTTTTAAATCTTATATTTGCACGGCGTGCCTGGAAATCTTCAAAGTTACTGCAAGAAGAAATCTCAACAAAACGATTATAACTTGGCATCCATACTTCAATATCATACTTCATTGCAGCAGTAAAGCCAAGGTCACCTATACAGATTTTAACTACTCTGTATGGGAGTTTTAAAAGTTTTAAAACATCCTCTGCATCTGCTGTAAGCTTTTCAAGCTCTGCATATGAGTCTTCAGGTTTTGTAAACTTTACAAGCTCAACCTTGTTAAACTGATGCTGACGAATAAGACCTCTTGTATCTCTTCCGGCACTTCCTGCTTCTGCACGGAAACATGCTGTGTATGCACAATACTTAAGAGGTAAATTATTTCCGTCAAGAATTTCATCTCTGTGCATATTTGTAACAGGAACTTCTGCTGTAGGAACAAGGAAATAGTCAGTATTTGCAACCTTGAAAGCGTCCTCTTCAAATTTTGGAAGCTGACCTGTACCTATCATACTGTTTCTGTGAACCATAAACGGCGGGAAAATTTCCGTGTAACCGTGCTGACGGGTGTGAGTGTCCAAGAAGAAGTTCATAATTGCACGTTCTAATTGTGCACCTGCTCCGTTATATACAGTAAAACGTGCACCTGTGATTTTAGCCGCTGTTTCAGGGTCTAATATACCTAAATCCTTACCTAAATCCCAGTGAGCTTTTGGCTCAAAATCAAACTCTGTTGGTTCCATAAAACGACGGATTTCAACATTATCCTCGTCTGTGTCACCATCAGGAACAGTTGGATTAGGAAGATTTGGTATTGTATACATAATTGCATCAATTTTTTCGTCAAGCTCTCTTACTTTTTCATCATAACCTTTTATCTCTTCGGAAAGCTTTTTCATCTCATCAAAGATTGCAGTTGTATCCTCCCCTGCCTTTTTCATTGCAGGAATTTTTTTAGAAACTGCATTCTGTTCAGCCTTTTTCTGTTCTACCTGATACATAACCTCTCTTTTTTCTTTATCGAGAGCCAAGAGACCTTCTATATCTACTTCTTCCTTTCTTCTTGAAAGTAATTCAATCACCTTTTCAGGTTCGGTTCTAAGTAATTTGATATCAATCATTTTCTAAACTCCTTAATCTTATTGGTTTTTCTTGTTTTCGTCAACTTTTGGTAATAGCTTTAATAGTTTTTCATAATATGCTTTCTCTTCTTCATTTAAAGAAGATGAATCAATTTCGGTCATCTTAACTGCTGCATCATTTAATTTATTTTCATTATACAATGTCCACGCAGAAGTCATTACCTTATAAAAATTCATTGAGGCAGTATTTGTGTTAAGTTCTGCTTTTACTTTTTCCAAATCTTTAGATAAAGTATAATTATCATCTTTTAATTTAACAATCTCATTTTGGATTGCTACATTAGTTTGAGTTTGCTCATAAATCTGATTTTCAAACTTACTTTCACGGTCATCTGCCATAGCTGCAAAAATAATTATAATAACAAGAGATAATATCATTATAATTGCATAAGTACCTAAATTCTTTATTTTTTTATTATCAGGCAAAGATTTTCACTCCTCTTAAATAAAATATCCAAAAAATACACTCTAAAATTGATTTTTAATCTCAAATAATATTATTCCATTACAAATACTTCAAATTTTAATTTTAGACTATATTTTTTACTTCCAAAATTTGTAAAAAATTATCTTTTAAGCTCGAATAATATTCTTTCAAGGTCGTCTTTACTGTAATATTCAATTTCAATTTTACCTTTTTTTGCACCTTCATTGATTTTTACTTTTGTGCCGAATCTTGTGGACAGTGTATCTTCAACGTCCTTATAAAATTGTTTCATTAAAGGATTTTCAGATTTTGATGAGGCTTTGGTTTTTGGCTTACCAAGATTTGAAACCAAAGTTTCAACCTGACGTACATTTAATCCGCCTTCAATAATTTGGTTTGCAAGTTGAAGTTGCAAATCTTTATCATCAATAGAAAGAAGGGCACGAGCATGTCCTTGGGTTAGAGTTCCTTCTATAACCATTTTCTTAATTTCATCAGATAAATTATTCAAACGTAAGGCGTTTGCAACGGCACTTCTGCTTTTTCCTACTCTTTGACTTACTTCATCCTGAGTTAAATCAAAAGTATTCATAAGCTGTAAATATCCTTCTGCTTCCTCTATTGGGTTAAGGTCTTCACGTTGCAGGTTTTCAACCAAAGCAATTTCCATAACCTGTTTTTCTTCAAACTCCCTGATTATACAAGGAATTTTCTTTAAGCCTGCCATTTTAGAGGCTCTCCAGCGTCTTTCCCCTGCAACAATACGGTACGTTCCTTTACCTGTTGGTGTAACCAGTATTGGCTGAACCAAGCCGTGTTCAAAAATTGATTGGCTCAAAGCAGCAAGCTTGTCCGGGTCAAACTGTTTTCTTGGCTGATTTTTGTTAGGCTCAACATCAATCAGTTTAAGTTCAACAACATCTTTTCCATCAGCCGATTGAGAATTAATATTCTCAATTTCCTGAATTATATCTGCTGTATCATCGGCAAGAATGGCGGAATTATCAGTAAAAAGAGCATTTAACCCTTTGCCGAGGCCACCCTTTCCTTTTTTTGAAACTGCCATAATTTCATCTCCATTTTCTATTTATTCATCTTAATCACTTCAGAGGCAAGCTTTTTATAACATTGAGCACCCTTTGAGTTTTTATCAAAGGCAATAATTGGCTGACCATAGCTTGGAGCCTCTGAAAGGCGTACATTTCTTGGAATAACTGTATTATAAACTGTTGCTCCAAAATACTTTTTAACCTCTTCCACTACTTGTCCGGATAATTTCAATCTGGAATCATACATTGTCAAAAGAACGCCTTCAATTTTCAAATTTTTATTTAAGCCCTGTTTTACCATTTTTATAGTTTTTGTAAGCTGGCTTAAACCTTCTAATGCATAGTATTCGCATTGAATCGGTATTAAAACGCTGTCTGCTGCTGCAAAAGCGTTCAATGTTATTAATCCAAGAGATGGCGGACAATCTATAATTATAAAATCATAATTTTCTTTAACCTCTTCTATTGCCTTTTTCATCCTGAATTCACGGTTTTCCTCGTCTACAAGCTCCAATTCTGCGCCTGCTAAACTTATATTTCCGGGCGAAATCCATAAATTCTTGTATTCTGTTTCCAAAATTACTTCATTTATAGAAATTTGGTTTACAAGACAATCATAGGTTGAATTTTCAACTGAATTATTATCAATTCCAAGTCCGCTTGTTGTATTTCCCTGAGGGTCACTGTCAACAACCAAAACCTTTTTACCCCTTGCCGCAAGGCAAGCACTAAGATTTATTGAAGTTGTTGTTTTGCCTACGCCACCCTTTTGGTTTGAGATAGCAATAACTTTTCCCATAATAATCTCCAATCTGTTTAGTTATTTATTGGGTTATGTTATATTATAACACATATTTCAAAAATTACAAGATATATTAAGGAGATTTTATAAAATAATTTTAAATGTTTCACGTGAAACATTATAAACAAAAGAAGATATAGTGGCACAAAAAAAGGCTCCCCTGTGTAAGGGGAGCTGTCGAGCATACGCTTATGCGAGATTGAGGGGTTGTTTATAAGTTTCTATTTACATTAAGCAAAAGTTTTGGTTATATACTTTTACATCCTCTGTTTGTTTCACGTGAAACATTTATGCTAATTCAACAACGCTTTTAATCCATCGTTTTCTTTTAAATACTATAAATGATGCAATAACCTTTATAATCTCCTCAATACTCATTATTGAATAAACAACAATAAGAGAAAGATGGAAGAAGAGGCCGCTTATTGCAACTGCCGGAATACCAATCAACCATAAAGAAAGAATATCTATTGCAAGAGAAACTCTGGTTGAACCGCCGTTTCTAAATACACCTACAATCAGTAAAAAAGTAAGAGATTTAATATTTATAAGTATAGATAAAATCAAAAGTATATCCATTGATTGTTTATAAACCTCAGGAGATATATTATATGGCATAAGCATTAAAGGTCTTGCAAAAATAAATACAACAGAAATTACGGCAGAGGTTATAAGAGATAAGTATATTAATTTCTTTGCATATACATATGCCTGAATTTTCTTTCCTGCACCGACAGCTTTTCCTATAAATACACCTCCGGCATTTCCGCTTCCGTGGAAGAATACCAACATCATTCTCTCAATATTTTGAACAATTGTTATAATAACCATTGCATCAGGGCTTACCCTTGCAAATATCCATGAATAAAGGGTTGTTCCAAGCCCCCATGCAGTTTCATTTAATACAACAGGCAAGGCTATTTTACAAAATTTTACAATTAATGACCTTGGTATAATAAAAAGTTCTTTTGGTGTTGCTGCCTGAATGTATTTTTTACTGTATATAACAGAGAGCATAACTGCAAGTTCTGTAAATCTTGCTATTACAGTTGCTATTGCTGCACCTTTGACACCCATTGCCGGAGCACCTAAGTTACCAAAGATTAAAACCCAGTTCATAAAAATGTTTACAACCAAGCCCACAACCCTGACAACAAAGGGAAGTCCTGCTCGTTCACTGCAACATACACTCATATCATATGCGGTGGTAATAGCTGTTGCAATATATCCAATACAAACAATTTTTAAATAGTCTATACCCTCTGCAGTTACCTGAGGTGAGCCTTTAAAGGCATCAAAAACAAGTTTTGGTGTAAATAGAGCAATTGACATAAATAATATAGAAACTGCTCCTGAAAGAAGAAGGTTTAAACCTAAAACTTTCTTCATACTTTTTAAATCCTGTTTACCCCAGAACTGTGAGCCAAAAACTCCGGCACCGCAGTTCATACCAAAGAGGAAGAGGGAGAAGAGGAAGTAAAGCTGATTTGCAATACCCACTGCTGCAATGGATGTTTCACCCAATCTTCCTATCATTATGGTATCTATCAAATTTACAAGAGAGTTTATAAGCTCCTTTAAAGCCATTGGTATCATTATAATGAAAAACTTTTTGTAAAATGACTTCATTTTCTGTTAAATTCCTTTCATAGTAAGGCTAATACGCTTTTTAGCTGCATCCACTTCCAAAACCTTTACCTGAACAATGTCCCCAATAGATACAACATCTGTAGGATGCTTTACATATTTATCGGAAAGCTGTGATATATGAACAAGACCATCCTGATGAACACCAATATCAACAAATGCACCGAAATCAATAACGTTTCTTACAGTTCCTGTAAGTATCATATCAGGTTTTAAATCATCTATACCCATAACATCCGAGCGGAGAAGAGGCTGTTCAACCTCATCTCTTGGGTCTCTGCCGGGTTTCATCAATGCATCAACAATATCAACAAGTGTAGGTGCACCAACCCCCAACTCTTCTGCTAAATTGGAAATATTTTCCTTTTCTAACTGCTTTGTTAGATTTCCAAGAGAGTTTCCTGAAACATCATCTAAGCTATAGCCTAACTTTTCAAGAAGAGCCTTTGCAGCATCATAGCTTTCGGGGTGGACAGAGGTGTTATCAAGTACGTTTTTACCATCTTTTATTCTTAAAAAGCCTGCACACTGTTCAAAGGCTTTTGGGCCAAGCTTTGGAACCTTTTTAAGCTGAGCGCGGCTTGTAAAAGCACCTTCGGCTTCACGGTAGGAAACAATATTCTTGGCAATGGCTGATGAAATTCCTGAAATATGTCCCAAAAGAGGAGCAGAGGCAGTGTTTAAGTCAACACCAACACTGTTAACAGCGTCTTCGACAACTCCGCCTAATGTTTCGTCAAGGCGTTTTTGGTTCATATCGTGCTGATATTGACCCACACCTATTGCTTTTGGTTCAATCTTAACAAGCTCTGCAAGAGGGTCTTGAACACGTCTTGCAATAGAAACAGCACTTCTTTGAGTTACGTCAAAATCAGGGAATTCTTCTGCACCGAGCTTTGAAGCAGAGTACACAGATGCTCCGGCTTCATTAGTGATTATGTATCTTACATTGCAGTTTGGAATTGTTTTAAGAAGTTCTGCAACAAACATTTCTGTTTCCTTGGATGCTGTACCGTTACCAATTGAGATAAGGTCAACATTATGCTTTTTAATTAAATCTTTAATAAACTTTCCGGCAGACTCCTTTTGTGCCTCAGAATGGGTAACATATATTACACCGGTGTCTAAAACTCTGCCCGTTTTATCGACAACGCCCACCTTACAACCTGTTCTGTATCCGGGGTCAAGACCGATTACAACCTTATCATGGATAGGTGGTTGCATAAGGAGATTTTTGAGATTTACCTTAAAAATCTTCATCGCTTGTTCCTGAGCAACTTCGGTGAGTTCGTTGCGTATTTCTCTTTCAATTGAAGGTGAAATCAATCGTTCATATGAATCTATTGCAGCACGCTCAACATAAGAGGAAGAGGGGGCAGGATTTTTAGCAATCTCCTTGCGTTTTATATAAGAGAGAATTTTTTCTGTGTCTGCATCAATTGAAACTGAAAGAAACTTTTCTTTTTCGCCTCTGTCAATAGCAAGAGTTCTGTGAGGAGCAAGTTTTGTACAAGGCTCGGCAAAATCATAATACATACGATATACGCTGTCCTCTTCGGTTGATGCCTTGACGCTGACAATACCGCTTTTAAAGGTAATATCACGGATTTTCTTTCTGTGCTCTGCATTATCGGAGATTGATTCTGCAATAATATCCATTGCACCCTGAAGAGCCTCTTCAACAGATGCCACTTCTTTTTCTTCATTAATATAGTCTGCCGCTGCTGTTTCAGGGTCAAAATCAGGATTTTGTGCATAAATTGCTTCGGCTAAAGGTTCAAGACCTTTTGCTTTTGCAACGGTTGCACGGGTTTTTCTCTTTGGTCTGTAAGGACGGTATAAGTCCTCTATTTCAGTGAGTTTCTGGCAGGCATCAATTGCTGCAGCAAGCTCTTCGGTAAGTTTGCCCTGTTCCTCAATAATACGTTTTACGTCGTCTTTTCTCTCTTGCATATTCCGCAAATATCTAAGACGTTCATCAAAAACTCTTAGAATTTCATCGTTTAATTCTCCTGTTGCTTCTTTTCTGTAACGGGAGATAAAAGGAATGGTGTTTCCCTCGTCAATCAAGGCAATTGTATTATCAACCTGCCATTGTTTTAAATTCAGCTCTTGTGCTAATTGTACTGATATTTCCATAGTTTTTTCTCCTTTGTTTATCCTAACATATTAAACATATCTATCTGGCTGCTTTCAGGTAAATCCCGAAGAACACCTTGTGCCGCCAGTGTTTCTATAACTGATTTATTTGCACCTGAACGGTTTTTCAGGTCATCCTGAGAGAGAAAAGGTCCTTCCTGAGCAGCTTTATATACGGCTTCTGCCGCCGATGTTCCAACCCCCGGAAATGCATTAAGAGGAGGAAGAATGGCGTTGCCAACCTTACGGAATTTTGACGCATGAGATTTATATAAATCTACAGGTAAAAACTCAATTCCCCGTTCATACATTTCAAGGCAAATTTCCAGAATAGTATATAAGGATTTTTCATTGGCGGTCATTGAATTTCCTTTAAGGTTAAGCTTTCGCATTTCGTCTTTGACCTTGTCTTCACCTTGTGCCATAATGGTTGCATCAAACAAATCTGCACGAACGGTGTAATATGCAATATAAAATTCGGCAGGATAGTTTACCTTAAACCAGGCAATTCTGAATGCCATCATTACGTATGCGGCAGCGTGGGCTTTCGGGAACATATACTGAATTTTTTTACAGGATTCCAGATACCAATCAGGGATTGATGATTGTGCTTTTATAGCCTCTTCATATTCAGGAGGCATACCCTCTCTTGCGGCTCGACCCTTTCTTACAAACTCCATAATATTAAATGCAAGACTTGGTTCAAGACCATGTTGAATAAGATATACCATAATATCGTCACGAAGTCCGATAACTTCAGAAAGTGTTGCTTTACCTGATTTAACCAAATCCTGTGCGTTATTCAGCCAAACGTCAGTTCCGTGGGAAAGACCTGCAATAATAACAAGCTCAACAAAGGTGGTAGGCTTGGTATCAACAAGCATCTGTCTTGTAAATGAAGTACCAAACTCAGGAACTCCAAAGGTTCCAACCTCGCTGTTAATTTGTTCAGGTGTAACTCCCAAAGCCTCTGTTCCCGAGAAAATACTCATTGTCTTTTTATCGTCAAAGGGAATTTCCATAGCATTAACACCCGTTAAATCTTCAAGCATACGGATTGTGGATGGGTCATCGTGACCCAGTATATCCAGCTTTAAAAGATTATCGTGTATTGAATGGAAGTCAAAGTGGGTGGTTATGATATCCGAATTTGCCTTATCAGCCGGATGCTGAACAGGGCAGAAATCGTGAATATCCATTGTCTTAGGACAAACAATAATACCCCCCGGATGCTGACCTGTTGTACGTTTTACATCAATAAGTCCTTTGGAAATTCGCATCAGTTCCGCTTCAGGTGCATCAATTCCTTTATTTTCATAATATTTCTTTCCGTAGAAACCAATAGCAGTTTTATCTGCAATAGTGCCGATTGTTCCTGCTTTAAAAACGTATTCCTCGCCGAATAGTTCACCAACGTATTTATGAGCAGTTGCCTGATATTCTCCTGAGAAGTTAAGGTCAATATCAGGGACTTTATCACCCTTAAAACCAAGGAAGGTTTCAAAGGGAATGGTAAGACCGTCTTTTTTCATTTTTGTTCCGCAGTGAGGACAATCCTTATCAGGCATATCCATACCTGTTGGATATTCGCCGTTTTCATAAAATTCGCTGTATTTACAATCAGGATTAGGACAAATATAATGAGGGCAAAGTGCATTAACCTCTGTAATATCCGACAAAAATGCGGCAAATGATGAGCCGACACTGCCTCGGGAACCAACAAGATATCCTGCTTCGTTGGACTTTTTAACAAGCTTGTGGGCTATCATATACATAACCGAGAAACCGTAGTTTACGATACAGTCAAGCTCTTTATCCATACGTTCCTGAACAATTTTAGGAAGTGTATCACCATAGATTGCATGAGCCTTTTTATGACACATATCCACCAAATCCTGTTCACAGTTCTCGATAGATGGAGGATAAGAGCCGGTTTTTAAGGGTTCAATATCTTCTATCATATCTGCAATCCGATTTGTATTGGTTACAACCACTTCTTTTGCCTTTTCTTCACCAAGATAAGCAAATTCTTCAAGCATTTCATCGGTGGTTCTCAAATATAAGGGAGCCTGTTGGTCTGCATCATCATAGCCCTGGGCTCCTTGAAGAACCCGTCTGTATACTTCGTCTTGTGGATCCATAAAATGAACATCACAGGTTGCACAAACAGGTATTCCCAATCGGTCGCCAAGTTCTACAATTTTGCGGTTTAAATCTCTTAATGCATCCTCGTTAGGGACAGTTCCCTGACGAATCATAAACTGGTTATTACCAATAGGCTGTATTTCAAGAAAGTCGTAAAATGAAGCCATTTCTTCAATTTCGGACTTATCTTTGCCCTCTAAAACCCCACGATAAAGCTCCCCTGCCTCACAGGCAGAACCAAGGATAAGACCCTCCCTGAATTTTTCCAGAACACTTCGTGGAATTTGAGGTTTTCTGTAATAATAATTTAGGTTTGATTTTGAAATCAATTGGTATAAATTCTTAAGCCCCACAGGATTTTTTGCAAGGAGAATAATATGATAACGAGGGTTCTTAAGAAGTGCGGGGTTTGTGTCAATATTCTGTGCTCCGCTGTCACCCCACTGCTCAATTGCCATATCCTGAAATTTCAGGAATATCTCTGCCGTAGCTGTTGCATCATCAACTGCACGGTGATGGTTTTCCAGTGAAACCCCTAACCTTTCAGCAACAACCCCTAAAGAATGTTTTGCTTGTCCGGGGAAAAGCTCACGGCTGAGCCGCAGAGTATCCATTACCTTATTTTGAAAGCTAAGGTTTAACATACCTGATTTTTGGCGGATAAATCCTGTGTCAAAGGATGCATTATGGGCAACCACAACAGAATTTTCACAAAAAGCCAGAAATTCAGGCATAACTGCATCAATTGATGGCTTGTCTGCCACCATCTCATCGGTAATTCCAGTAAGCTGAACAATCTTTTGCGGGATAGGTCTGCCGGGATTTATAAGCTGTGAATAGGTTTCGGTAATCTGTCCGTCTATTATCTTTACAGCACCTATTTCAGTAATTTCATCATTAACAGGACTAAGCCCTGTGGTTTCTATATCAAATACAACATATGTTCCTTTTTTACCGCTTGCAGCAAGCCTGTGAGCTGCAGAGTCGGTGTCATTTATGAGGTAGCCCTCCATTCCATAGAGGATTTTAAAATCTTCATTGCCCTTTTTACGGACTTTTCCAAGAGCCTTAACTGCTTCAGGATAAGCCTGAGCAACGCCGTGGTCGGTAATGGCAATGGCTTTGTGTCCCCATTCTGCGGCACGGCTGATAAGGTCGGATGCAGATGAAACCGCATCCAATGCACTCATCTTTGTATGTAAATGAAGTTCAACACGTTTTTCTTCAGCTGTGTCCTTACGTTTTGGCGGTGGAGGAAGAAGCTCTGCAGATTTTACTGTAAAAAGTGTTTTATGAGCGTATTCATCATTTTCAAAATCGCCACGGAGCATAACACGGTTTCCGGGCTTTATACCTGCCAAAGCTTTCTGCATACGGTCGGAGTTCCCCCTTAACTTGCACGAACAACCCCAACTGTCATCGCCTATATTAAATTCAAGAATGGTTGTGGAATAATCTCCGCCGTTACGGCTTTTACCCTTAAATTCACGGCTGTCTGCACTGAGAATTTCGCCCTGAATAACGCAATCACTCATTCCCTCGGCAAGGTCAATAATAGAGATAGTTTCGCCACGTGTAATAGGCTTGCCAAACAGAGCACCGTCTGTAATTTCAGGTACAGGTTTTTTCTCCGCTGAAACAGAAATGTTTTTCTCTGCTGCCGCTTTTGCGGCAATAGCCTGTTCTTGTTCGTCACGCTTTTCCAGATATTTTTCCATATCAATTGTGTCAAAGGAAAGTTGGGTTGCTATTTCGGTATTTAATTCCAAACGGGTATAATCCCTTATAAATTCAACGAATCTTCGGTTAGAGAGAAGGTCTTCCCCACCTTTAATATGGGAAAGCTTAAGCTGATTGCCCTCTAATTCAACAGACAGGGAAGAAAGACAAATTCTGCATACCCGATTTTGAATTAAAAATAAATCTACTAACCCTTTAAAATATTCTTCCGAGGGTGATAGTTTGGGAAAAACCAGACTGATATTTACATCATTAAGGTTATATATGCTTTTGATTGCCTGAGTGTACTCAAAAAACTCTACACGGTCAATAAGGTTGGGACAGGAAAGCTCTGCCTCAACCGAATTATTCTTCATATTAAGATTGCATTTTGTGATAACGGCTTTTTCGATGGATTGAGCAAAGCTCTCCATTACTGTAACCTTATCAAATAAGTCTAAAATTCCTGAACTCATTTAGTCATCCTCTTTATTTCATCAAGAAGGGTTGGAATAATTTCATCTTCCTGAATTTTCTTAATAATTTCGCCTTTTTTAAAGAGAACAGCACAGCCGTCACCGCCGGCTATTCCAATGTCTGCGTCCTTTGCCTCGCCGGGACCGTTAACAATACAACCCATAACCGCAACCTTAAGCTTTGCAGGAATGTTTTCAACTGCATCACATACAGCCTGTGCAATAGGGATAAGGTCTATTTTAGTTCTTCCACAGGTAGGACAGGAAACAACCTGAATACTGTTTTCGTCCATATCAAGGGCACGGAGAATAAGCTTTGCTGCCTCAACCTCACGGACAGGGTCGTCGGTTAAGGAAACTCTTATGGTGTCGCCTATTCCGTCAGCAAGAAGAGAACCGATACCAACAGCCGATTTGACTATACCGCTTTTGGTGGTGCCGGCTTCGGTAACTCCTAAGTGCAGAGGATAATCAAAGGTTTCCCGTGCAAGACGATAGGCTTTGATTGTGGTCTTAACATCAGAAGACTTCATAGAAAGAACAATATCATCAAAATCATAGCGGTTGAGAATTTCAACATGGCCCTTTGCACTTTCAACCATAGCACGGGCAAGGTCACCACCGCACTTTTCAAGAAGTCCTTTTTCAAGAGAACCGCCGTTAACACCTATGCGTATGGGAATATTTTTTGCCTTTGCCGCAAGCGCAACAGCCTTTGCTCTGTCCTCACCGCCTATATTTCCGGGGTTTATTCGGATTTTATGTATACCACGTTCTATACACATTAATGCTAATTTATAATCAAAATGAATATCTGCAACAAGGGGAACGGAAGTGTTTTCAATAATCTTTTCCATTGCTGTTGCTGCCGCCTCATCAGGAACTGCAAGGCGAACAATGTCACATCCTGCCTCTGCAAGACGGTTAACCTGATTAATAGCTGCCTCTGCATTTGAAGTGTCCACATTTGTCATTGATTGAATTGCAATATTATTTCCGTTTCCAATTATAACATCGCCTATTTTAACAGATTTCATTTGTAAAACCTCCGTTTTATACATAGTCTATAATATTTTAACATAACGAAATTTTTATTACAAGAGGGAAATAAGAAAAATCTCAACTTTACAATAAATCAGCCATATGTTATTATAATATAAACAGCAGAAAGGAAGATTTTAATGAAAACATATGTACTTGCATCAAAAAATCAGCATAAGGCTGATGAGATAAAGAAAATTTTAGGCAGCGGGTTTGAAATTATCACCCAAACCGAGGCAGGAGCGGGAGATATAGATGTTATAGAAGATGGATTGACCTTTGAGGAGAATGCCATAAAAAAAGCAGAAACTATTATGAAAGCCACAGGAAAGGCGGTTATTGCCGATGACAGCGGACTTTGTGTGGATTATTTAGACGGTGCCCCGGGAATATACACAGCTCGTTATGCAGGGGAAGATGCCGATAATGATGCCAATATGAATAAGCTGTTAAAGGCTCTTGAAGGAGTTACTGTTGACAAAAGAGGAGCAAAGTTTGTTTGTGTTATTGCACTTGCAGAACCGGGAAAGGAAACAAGATGCTTCAGAGGCGAATGCGTAGGAAGAATATCCCTTCAAAGACAAGGCAGCGGCGGATTTGGATATGACCCGATTTTCTATGTGGATAAATATGCTATGACATTAGGTGAATTGGAAGAACATATAAAAAATGCCATAAGCCATAGAAGTGCGGCACTTGGTATTTTCCGTGATGCAGTTGAAAATGAATAAGTTGTAAACTTATTGTGGATTTTTTGTAATTTTATTGATATTATTTCATATATGTATTATGTTATAGATAAATATATGTTTGGGAAGGTAATATGATGAAAAATACAGACGCAGAAAAGAACAGATACTCTATAAAATCAGATACAGAATCTCAGAATTTGCTAAGCTTATCCACTGAACTTTTGGCGGCAAGCGGTGTGCAGAGAAGCGAAGTTATGCTCCATACAAGGCAAATGTTAGATACTGCCGTTAAATATAAGGAATTAAGAATGATGTATACCTGTGCTATGAAAGAGGTTAAAACCAAGCTCGATGTATTAAATACCGAGTTTAGCACTCTGTATCAAAGAAACCCCATAAAATTTATTAATACAAGACTTAAATCAACATCAAGTATAGGAGAAAAGCTTGATAGGCAGGGAATACCATTTTCTCTTGAAAATGTGGAAACACATCTTCACGATGTGGCAGGAATCAGAGTTATTTGCTCCTATGTTGATGATATATATATGCTTGCACAAATGCTCACAAGTCAGGACGATATAGAACTTATTCGGCAGAAGGACTATATTGCAAACCCTAAACCAAACGGATACAGAAGTCTGCACTTGATTGTAAGAGTTCCTGTATTTTTTGCAAACCAAACCAAGAGAGTTATGGTCGAGGTTCAAATCAGGACAATTGCTATGGACTTTTGGGCAAGTCTTGAGCATCAGCTTAAATATAAAAGGGATATAAATGATGAGAAAAGTATTGTGGCACAGCTTAAAGAATGTGCAGATGTGATTGCCCATACAGACGAAAAGATGTTAAATATAAGAAAGCATATTGAAAATATGACGCCTGAGCAAACAGAGGAAGAAATATTATTGGAAAAGCTCAGCCGTCTTGATGTGCCTATTGAATAAAAACGGCGGTGAAGAAAATGAAAAGTATTACAATGGCGGATATTGCCAAAGAAACAGGATATTCTGTTAATACGATTTCTCATGCTTTAAGTGATAAGCCGGATATTTCAGAAAAAACAAAAGAATATATCAGGGAAACGGCAGAAAAGATGGGATATATAAGAAATATTTCCGCCTCTGCGTTGCGTTCGGGAAAGAGTAAGAGTGTTGCCATAATTGTAGGAGATATTTCCAACCCCCATTTTTCGGTAATGATAAAGGAGATTGAGGCAAAGCTCAGGGAATATGACTATACGGCAATTATTTTAAATACGGATGAAGACGAGAAAAGAGAAAAAAAGGCAATTGTTTCGGCAATAGAGAAAAATGTTGACGGAATAATAATATGTCCGGTACAAAAAACAGAAAAAAACATTAAATATCTTGAAAAAAACGGAATAAAACATATATTAATCGGTAGAAGATTTGCTAAAGATGATGAGAATTATGTGGTGTGCGATGATGAAAACGGCGGATTTGAGGCGGCGGATTATTTTTTGAAGAAAGGCTGCAGAAAGATTTTGTTCCTGAACGGACCTTTGCATATCTCAGGTGCAAAGGAACGATTAATAGGTATAAAATCAGCTTTTGCAAAGAATAAAGTGGCGCTTAGTCATATGAAAGCTGAAACGGTAACTATTTCAAATTTTGGCGGGAATATGGAGATACAGGAGATTATACAGCAAAACTCTGATGCAGACGCCGTTATATGCTTTAGTGACCTGATAGGAATGGAAGCGTGCCGATGCCTTATAAATCAGGGACGAAAGATACCTGAAGAGGTGGAGGTTATAGGTTTTGATAATATTGCATCAAAATTTTCATTTCCTATGTTATTAAGTTCTGTAACAGCATCTAAAACCTATATGTCAGAAAAGGCAGTGGAGCTTTTAATGTCTGCCATAAACGGCGAAAAACAGAAAAAGGGAATTGTTCTTCCTACAAAATTAGTATTGAGAGAAACAACAAAGGAGCGGTGATTATGATACAATCACCGCTCCTTCGACAGTCTGAGGGCTGTTTTTAGCAGCCCTTTTTGCTATTAGCAACAACCACAGTTGTTGTTTGAGTATCCGTTATCGTTACCGCAACAACAGCAGATAAGAATGATAAGGATTATAATCCAAAGGCAGTTGTTATCGCCAAATCCACCAAAGCAACCCATAATTACACCTCCTTATATTTATATTTAAGTTCTGCTTTTATTACTTAATGCAGAATAAAGATGTAACTTTTTTATTTTAGCAGTCGCAGCAGCCGTTTAAGTTTCTGTTGTTTGAGCATCCGTTATCGTTGCCGCAACAACAGAAAAGGATAATAAGAATGATAATCCAAAGACAACCATTTCCTCCAAAACCACAACTATTTCCACACATTTTGTTTTGCACCTCCTATTTAGTGTTCACTTTATCATATGTGTAACCAACTTTTTGGTGACGATAATTAAAAATCTTTTTTTAATCATACCAAGATTGTTATTTACCGTAATGAGGAATTTATTTCAATTATTTTCCAAAAATCAAAGATTTTAAGTGAAAAATTGCACAAAAATTAGAGCAAGTTTTTGTTATTTTAAGAATTTGCTTGTAAAACCCGGGAAATAATTTTAGTTTTGTATACCACAATATTTTGGGTGTAATTCATTTTAAAATACTTTATAGGGTATGAATTAAATAAAAAAATGGGAAATATTTACATTTATAAATTTTGTTTATTTTAAACAAAAAACCTGCCAAAAAGGGGTCTTAGTTTGAAAAAGTGTCCATTTTGCTTGATTTTTTGATGAAATTGTGTTATAATGCATATGAACATTGCCCCGATGAGGGTCAGGTGCTTTGAGGTTATTTCAATGCACAAAAAACATATTTTGAGGTGATTTTCAATGCAGAAATGCAAAAAGTCAGCTGCGGTGATTTTAATTTTCACATTGTTGCTGACGCTTGCTCTTCCGCTGCAGGTATTTGGTTTAGAGTTTAATGACGTTCCTTTAACGGCGTCTTATTACAAGGCAGTAGATCAGCTAAGCAATATTGGTGTTATCCAAGGCAGAGGCGATGGAGATTTCGCTCCTAAGGCAAACACTACAAGAGCAGAGTTTTGTGCTTTTCTTGCAAGAGCGCAAGGCTATAATGCAAATTATTATGAACCAAAAGACTTACCTTTTCCTGATGTAGACAGGAATAGTTGGTCATATCCTTATATTTCGTTTTGTTATGAAAATGGATATATTAATGGTATGCTTGACGGAACTTTTTGTCCGAATGATTATGTTACCGATGAGCAAGCTATAAAAATGGTAGTTTGTTCTTCCGGTGTAGGCGATGAGTCTTTAACTTCATTGGGACCAAAATGGTATTCAGGGTATTTAAATGTTGCACAGAAATATGATTTACTTAACGGAACCAAGGTTCGTGTTGGAAATTCTGCAAACCGTGGTTTTGTTGCACAGGTTGTATATAATGCGATGTTGGTTGTAAGTGATGACGATACAGTTCAGGACGCAGTTATTATTGAAGAAGCTGACGCAGAGTTGGAGCCGGAAGTTGAAATAGTTCCCGAGCCGACACCTGAACCTACGCCAGAGCCTACACCTGAGCCAACACCTGAACCTACGCCAGAGCCAACACCGGAACCGACACCTGAGCCGATGCCTGAACCGGAGGAAGAAATAGCTCCCGAAGCAACTGTTGCTCCTGAGGCTACTGTTAAACCGGCACCTACACCAAAGCCTACAGTAAGACCATCAGACCCAAATAAAATAACAGTTGTTCTCGATGCAGGACACAATTACAGCATAACTGACACAGGCGCAGTTGGAAATGGTCTTCGTGAACAGGATATAACTTTCTATGTTGCTGAAAAGACAAAGGAAGTTTTGGAAAGCAATGGATTTAACGTTATTATGACAAGAAACAGCCTTGAAGAAAATGTTTCTACAGAGTCTGTAAGTGCAAGCCTTAGAAAGAGAGCGCAGATTGCAAATGAAGCCGGTGCAGATTTATTTGTATCAATTCATTGTAATGCAGGCGGCGGAACAGGAACAGAAACCTATTATTGCGATGGTTCTGTTAATGGTAAAGAGCTTGCAAAGGCAATTCAAAAAGGAGTTATTGCAGAGGTAGGACTTACAAACAGAGGAGTTAAATCTGCAAGCTTTGCAGTGCTCAGATATACTGATATGGTAGCGGTATTGCTTGAAACTGCTTTCATTGATACAGCCGCAGATGCCGATGTCTTGAGGGATTCGGATTGTCAGTGGGCGTATGCAGAGGGTATTACAAAAGGAATTTGTGAATACTTTGGAATAAAATATAGTTATTAAGAGCAAATGGGACGCCGTTGCCTTCATAAAGATGAAGGTAGGTGTCCCTTGTGTATTTTTTGGAGGAAAAAAATGAAAAAACCTGAATTACTGGCTCCTGCCGGAAACTTAGATAAACTAAAAAAGGCTTTTATTTACGGAGCGGATGCCGTGTATATTGGTGGTGAAGAATTTTCACTAAGAGTTGCAGCAGACAATTTTACTATTGATGAAATCAAAGAAGGGGTAGAGTTTGCACATAACAGAGGCGGAAAGGTATATCTTACAGCCAATGTAATACCCCATAATAAGGATATTGATGATTATGGTGAGTATTTAAAATTAGTAAAGGATACCGGTATTGATGCAGTTATTTTATCGGACTTAGGTATGTTTTCGGTTACAAAAGAGATTGCACCTGAGCTTGAAATTCATATAAGCACACAGGCGAACAATGTTAATTATAAAAGTGCCAGAATGTGGAAAGAAATGGGGGCAAAGCGTGTAATTCTTGCAAGGGAAATGTCCTTGAATGAAATTTCTGAAATAAGACAAAGGGTTCAGCCGGATTTAGAACTTGAGGCTTTTGTTCATGGTGCAATGTGTATTTCATATTCAGGAAGATGTTTACTGAGCAACTATATGACCGCCCGTGACAGCAACAGCGGAAACTGTTCTCATCCCTGCAGATGGAAGTATTATCTTATGGAAGAACAGCGCCCGGGAGAATATATGCCTGTTTTTGAAAACGAAAGAGGAACATTTATATATAACTCCAAGGACTTGTGTATGATAGAGCATATTGATAAGTTGATAGAATCCGGACTTAGCAGTTTCAAGATAGAGGGAAGAGTTAAATCCGAGTTTTATGTTTCAACGGTTGTTAAGGCATATCGTCAGGCAATTGATTCTTATTTTGAAAATCCTGAGGAATATAAATTTGACCCAACGCTTTTGGACGAGCTTAAAAAGGTTAGTCACAGAGATTATACAACAGGGTTTTATTTTGGTAAGCCCGGCGGCAGTGAACAGCATTATGCAAGCAGTTCATATATTCGTGAATATGATATGGTTGGGATTGTAAAGGATTATAATGCGGAAACAAAGATGGCAGAGGTTGTTCAGAAAAACAGATTTTTTAAAGGAAGTAAGGTTGAATTTCTAAGACCGGTAGGCAAATTCTTTACTCAGGAAATTGGTTTGATTTTAGATGCAGAAGGCAATGAGATTCAGGTTGCAAACAGACCTCAAAGCACAGTATATGTTAAAACTGAGCAACCTGTAGAACCTGATACTTTCTTGCGTATGGAAAGAAAATAACCCCAAAATTGAGAATTTATACATTATGTTACAGAATATGTTACGGTAATTTAACTTGACTTTTATATATCTTGATGTTAGAATGTTAGATGTAGGAAATTCTTTTCCTAAAATTAAAAAGTAAAAGGATAAAAATATATATTTTGGAGGTACTACAATGAGTAAAACAAGAAGAATTTTATCTTTAATCCTTGCAGTTGCGGTTCTTGCAAGTTGTTTTGTTATTACAGCATCAGCAGATACAACAACTACAGCTGTAAAGGGTGCTTTTACTGATGTTCCTGGCGATGCTACATACGCAACATCGGTAAAAACATTAAATTTAATGGGAATTATAAATGGTTATCCGGACGGAACCTTCCTTCCGCTTAATAATGTTACAAGAGCAGAGTTCACAGCAATGCTTATGAGAACATTAGGATATGCAAATGTTGGTTCTGTAACAGCTGCAGATCTTCCTTTCTCTGATGTAAAGGATGATGATTCAAGCATTAACTGGGCTATTCCTAATATTAACACAGCTTACGGAATGGGAATTATAAACGGTTATGAAGACGGCACATTCCGCCCTAATGCAAACGTTGCTTATGAAGAAGCAATCAAGATGATCGTTTGTGCTTTGGGACGTGATGTTGGTTCAGCAGAAGGCGTTTGGTATTCAAATTATTTGGCAGAAGCATCTAAGGTTGGTATAACAAAGCGTCTTGGTGCATTGGGTGCTCCTGAAACACCTGCAAGCCGTGCTTGTATCGCACAGATGATTTTTGATTCATTGGAAGTAAATATTGTTGAGCGTGAAGAATTGACAAACAAGACAATTCTTACTGACTACCTTGGATACATCAAGAATACAGGTATGGTTGCATCTGATGGCGTTACAGGTATGAGCACACCTGATGTTGATCTTAGAGATAATGAAATTCAGATTTATGCTCAGGAGCCAACAACAGGCGATTATGAAGTTCACACATACAGAACAAGCGATACAGACCTTAAAAAATACTTAGGTTATCAGATCGATTTCTACTACAAGAATGATGGTAGCTCAATCCGTAACTTGGTTCTCTATGTATTAACAGAAAATGAGGAAGTTGTTATTGACCCGGCTTTAGTAGAAGAAGCAGATTCTACTTCAACAAGAATTTCTTATTATAAAACAGAAACAGACAGAAGAACCTCTACTGTTTCTCTTGATGCAGAAAACGTTGTTATTTATAACGGCAAGCTTTATGGCGAAGACGAAGATGCAAGCCGTTTTGATACAGATATGATTCCTGAAGTTGGTACAATTACATTGCTTGACTCTAACGAAGACGGCAAGTATGAGCTTGTTAACATTATGGATTATGAGCTTTACTATGTATCAAGTAAAGTTACAGTAGAGTATTCTATTACGGATAATAAGACCAGAAAAGATTCTACTAATAACAAGTTGATTTTGGACGTTGAAAACGGTGAATATGAAACAAAGATTGTAAATACAAACGGAACAGAGATTGCATTTAGTTCAATTAACACAGGCGATGTTATCTGTCTTGCAAGAAGTAACCCTGGAAATGGCGGCGAAGTAATTCAAACTGCTGTTGTTGTAACAGATACTGTAAAGGGTACGGTTACATCTAAGGAAAATGGTGAGTCTGTTGAAATTAACGAAACAACTTACAGATTTTCAAATGCGGCTCCCTGGATGACAGGTGCAGATATTTCTGATCAGGTTGAACCGGAAAATCAGGATACAGGTGTGTTCTGCCTTGATATCAATGGTGATATTTTTGCTTATGAAAAGGAAGCGACAAACGAAAGTATATCCTATGGTTACATTATGGGTTCAGCAAAGTCTGATGATAACTTTGATGATACCATCACACTTAGAATTTTAACACAGAGCGGAAGCGAAATTTTTGCTGAACTTGCAAAGAATACTAAGATATACGGTAAAGTAGCTGATGATTGGGCAGATGAAGAAAAAGAGATAAATTCTGTTCAGGATATACTTGCTGTTCTCAAAGAATCAGCTCAGGAACTTAATCAGGATGAAGATGCGGAGAATGTTGATATTCATCAGGTTATTAAATATACAACAAGACAGAGCGGCGGTTCAACAGTTCTTAGTAAGATTGTAACTATGACGCCAACTTCCAATACTCAGGATACAAATGTTGATAAGCTTAATTTTTATAATAAAGTTAGTGCATCAACTGGGGATGAGATGAAGTATGTATCTGCTTCAAAGATGCTTTCCAATAATAATGCCAGTGTAAATGTAAGTACATCTATTATTTTCTCAGTTCCTTCAAACAGAAGAGATTATGATGATTATTCAAAGAAATCTCTCTCAAGTGCATTAAAGAATGGTAATCAATACAATGTTGAAGTTTACGATGTAACAGGAGCAAATAATGCAAAAGTTATCGTGCTCTTTGGCGAATCTGCGGCTACACCTGTTGACTACTACTCACCAATTTATGTTGTAAATGATGCATATGAAGAAACAAAATATGATGATAAAGACGGAAACAAACAGCTGACAAAGGTAGAGGGTTATTTTGCTTCATATTCTACATCAAAGGGAGATCTTGATGCATGGATCTCTGATAGCGATTATAGTGAAGCAGATAAAAGCGACTTATTCCAACCCAAAATTGGTGATATCTTCCGTGCAGGTACAGACAGGTATGGTAATGCAACTGCACCTGAGAAATTCCTGGTATTTAGACCGGGTGCAGACAGTGAATTTGGTGTAACGACATCAAATAAGAATAATGTTGAGAGAGCTGACTTTACTTTAGTTTTAGGTACTGTAATGGCTAAGGATGATACAAGTTTTACGGTTCTTCCTGAACGTGTTGATCAAGGTGATGTAGATAATCCTGATGAAGGTGTTATGATCTATAACTTCTCTTCATTTAGTGGTGCTCGTACATTGAAGTATGATGAAAAACTTGATGAATTCCCATATGTAGACGCTTCAGCTGATTATGAAGGTGTTTTAAAGGGATTGGCAACATATAAGCAGGGTGCTGAAAAGCCAAGCAAGGTATTGATTTACTCTGCTGGTGGAACAATTAGACTCTTCTGTGTTCTTCCTGAAAGTGAATAATTAGTTAAAAAATAAGGGCTGTGCCAAATTGGAACAGCTCTTATTTTTCATTATACAACTATTGTAAATTAATGGTATAAAATGGTAAAATTATATTGACAACTGCATAAAAGTGTGTTATACTATAATTGCAACACTTCAAATAAATAAAAAAGGACCTACGGTTTGCATTTGGTAAAAATGCAGGCTTTGATTGTTATATCCGTAGGTCGATATAAGAAGTGTTGCAACTTAATCAAGGTTAAGCATTTTTCGTGCGCTGACCTTGGTTGGCGCACTTTTTTTATTGTATTTATATTTACATTTTTTTGAATTAATGTAATAAAAAGGTGTGTTAAAAATCTAAGGAAAGGAGGGGAAATATAATGGATTATCAAAAAATGTATACATTGTTATTTAATTCTATAACAGACTCAATTGAACTGCTAAAGAAAGCTCAGATCGATGCTGAGGAAATTTACATCAATACACCAAGTGATGAGGATGAAGTAGAAGAATAAAGAATAAAATTTAATTTGTTTTTCAAGATTATGCAAAGAGAGAGCATTTTACAATGCTCTCTCAGACTGTCGAAAAAGTCGGTCTACCGCAAGCGGAAAAAATCTTATAGGGACAGGCGTCCCCGACTGTCCGCATAATATATATTAACAAACGGCGAAGTTTTCATCGAGAAAACCTCGCCGTTGCTTGCTTTTTGCGAAATCGTTCTCTGTAGTACCTCTGTACAACGACGAAAACGATTTCACAAAATATACCTTCCTTTTTCAACATCTGCCAGCGTGTCGATAAAGTATCGACACGCTGAAAGGAGCGGATTTCCGCTCCTTTCATATTATCTTATTTTCTTAAACAATGGTCCGTATGCCGCACAAGCA
>JAZUMJ010000041.1:0-23773 GCA_045603605.1 Ructibacterium sp.
AACATGAACGGGGTAGTAAAGAACACCGTTATTTTCTCTTAATTCCATATTAGATATTAAAAGAATTCTATGTAATGGTTTAATCTCTTCTTTCTTAACACCTCTAAGCTCTGCCCAGACAACAGGGTTTAAGTCGTCAGCACTTGACATTTTAACAACGCCTGATCCTATTTGTTCACCATCAACGTAGTATTTAACATCAGTAGGAGCAAGATTGTATACAGGTTCTACTGTCCACTCGGTATTCCACCAAGCATCTTCGCCGTCAAGGAATGCATGCCATGTAACCTCGTGACTTGTACCATCAAGGATAACATTATCGGTGTCTACAAGCGTTGTTTTTCCAAGATATGTTTCGCCCGAATAGATTTCGATATAGAAGCTTTCGGTACCTGTAATTGCAAGCTGTCCCCAAACGGTAGTCCAACCGTTAACGAGAGTATCCTGTGCAACGTATGCATTAGCAGTAATAGGAGGTGTATAAACTGTAGCGATAACAGTAGCTGTATCAGCCTTAGTATATGTAGCAGTAGAATCAGTTACGTTTATGCCATAACGTTCTTCATTACTATTAAGTGTGATTGCTACATTGGATGTGCCCTCAACAGAAAGTGTCTGACCTGCTCTGAGATAGAAGCCTTCCTTTACACCATCCAGAGTTACGGCAGAATCCTTAACTGTTATACTACCATTCTTACCGCCTAAATAAGCACGGCCATCAATGTTTTTAATATTAAGTTCAGAATTTTCAATTGTAACGCTGTTACCGTTTCCGTTATCACAGATAACTGCTGTCAATGAAGCAACCGTACTGTTTTCAATAGTTATCTTAGAACTGTTAACAAGGTTAACTGCAGTACCTGTTCCGCCATTGATACCGATAAGATAAGTACCTGTAACCCCTGTAGCAACAATTTCTACGCCGTCAAATGTAAGAGTCTGGTTTTCAAACATCCAGAATACTGCTGTAGAGGGCTTTACAGAGGGATCAACAACGATCTTACCATTCTTGAATGTTGTTGTACCGAAGTACAGGTCATCCTCTGTAAGTGTAAGAGTTTTTCCACCAAGGTCAATCACTGATGCATTTGTGATAGCTCTCTGGCTTGTAAGTTCAGGAGTTGCATCGGAAAGAAGAACGATTGTGTCGCCTTCTTTTGCTGCTGCAAGGGCTTCTGCAAGGGTTAAATAATGTGTAGTGTTATCTCCACTTGTTACAGATGCTTTAACCTCAACAGGAGCTTCGTCAATTGTAACATTAATACCCATTGTTGCGATATCGCCTAAGTAAATGATATCTGTAATTGGTGAGCCGTCTGTAACAGTACAGTTGTTTATAACACACTCTACATTATTTTCCCCAAAATCCACTGTCATGTCAGGATTAAATTCAGTGTCTGTAATTTCTGAATCCTGATAGAATCTTAATTGATTATAGTTTCCTTCGGCAAATTTAGAATCATTGATTGTTACCTTCGTAATTGTGCTTGCAAAACTTGTCCAGCCAGTTATTGCACAGTTATTGATTAAAACCTCGCCATTACAGTTACCGTCAAAGTGGATGCCGTAGGTTGCACCTGTGACTGTACAATCCTTAAAGGTTGTAAGTCCATCGGTATAGCAATAACGGAATCCATTTCCACCGGTTACAGAACATCCTTCAACAACAACATTCTTTGCGTTAATATAGCCAGCGGAATCAGCTCCGTTGTCAATATTAACATTCTTAACTACTGCACCATCTGCTGTAATGCTTAACTTTCCTATAATATTAACAAGGTTGTTGCCTTCAGGATCGGTTTCACCTGTGACAGTAATAGCCTTGTCAACTGCCAGTCCGCCTGTGTATTCGCCTGCGTAAATTTTTACTTCGCTTGTTGCATTTTTAATAGCATTAGCAATAGTTTCATATTTGACACCATCACCCTCAGCTACATATGTCTTAGTATCCGCAACGCTGTATGTGCCGTCTGCATTTTCTTTAAGGTTAAATCCTTCTGCGAGATATTTTTCATCAGGAGCATTTTCGAATGTACCGCCGCTTACAGTGAGTGTAGTGTTGTCACCTTTAAGAAGTATACTGCTTACTCCATTGAATGTACCACTTGTAATAGTTGCTGTAACATTTGATGCAGAACCTTCCCAAACAAGCACTGGAGCCTTGTGTCCGCCTGTTGTCTGTTCCACTTCATTGAGATTATTGGTAAATTCTACATTTGAAATAGCGATTGTCTGATCAACAGAACTATAAGTTCTGCCTACATTTACCATATATCCGGAATATCCGTTTGTTGTAATTTTTCCGCCTGTTACAGTTACATCACCAAGACAAGTATAAAGAGCATAGTTATTGCCATAGCGAATACCGCTTGAATATCCGTAACCTTTTTCGTTTGTTACTATTTCTCCACCAGTTACAGTAATATCTCCATCTACACGAATACCATAGCTATAGCTATCGCCGCTTGTGGAAATTTTACCACCATTCATTGTTACATGGGCATCAGCATAGTTGCCGTATACGCCGATTGCATCCGCACCCGGTGTATCTACAGTAAGTGTACCATCGTTTATATTAACCTGTCCGGAAGATACCCAAATTGCTGCAATGCTACTTTTGCTATTTCCTTCTCCCTTTGTAGCAAGAATTGAACCGCTGTTGAAATCAAGTATGCCACCGTCCAGCCAGATTGCTCTGTCGGATTTTGATGCTACAATATCAACATTGTTTACTGTAAGGTGTCCGCCTTTTACAACAAGCGGATACGGTTCGTTTGTATTCACGATATCACCGTTTTTGATTTCAACCGCTTTTTTTATAATCATATATGCATCTGTAATTGTTTTTCCGCCAAGATCAATTGTAACAGCTTTATTAACTGTTAAATCAACAGCATCACAATCAGCAATAAGTGTAATTGTATCGCCATCAACTGATGCTGCAATTGCGTTAGCAAGTGTTTCAAACTGTGTTTCACCGATTTTTGCGACGGCACTAGTTTCATCCGCAAATACGGGGATACTCATTGTGCCGAGTACCATTGCAAAGCAGAGTAAAAGTGCTAAAATTTTCTTAAAGTTCACTTTTTAAAACCTTCTTTCTCTAAATTTTTTTGGTTTTTCAGGCTTCCCCTTGAGGGGAAGCTGTCAACAAAGTTGACTGATGAGGTGGCAGAAAAGCCATAAAATGCTGACGGAATAACATTTGTTATTTCCACACCTCATTCGACAGGGCAAGCCTTTTGCTGTTTTTTTCCTCACCTCCAAAGATGCCTTATGGCAGTTATAGTGAAATAGTGTAGAGCCGGGCGGTTTTCTTAGTACAAGCAACTGCCATATAAATTGACCTTGTGAGCAAATATGCCCACCGCCCATATATAATTAATCAGCATTTGCCGAATAACTATCTTAAAAATCTGCCAAATATCGGTATGGAACTCAAATACAAACGCCTTAATCTTTTTTTCCAGTAACGATACTCACTGATATTGGTACTGCGTGCTATTTCCATTTTTATGTATCTTCTGTCTTTAATAAGGGGAATAATTGTACTGAAGAAAAACCCCCAGATAATAAATATCAAAAGCATTACTGAAAAAACAACCAAGAGGGTAAAAATCGGGTTTTCATAATTTGAGCCGTATGTATTCATATTTGTTAATCCTTTCTGTCGTACTTAATAGTTACTTTTTTACGATTTATCTATGTTGAGAATAGTTGAGGTTCTTTCATACAGGTTATCAAGAAGCATTTGAGTTTTATCACCATCATCCCATATAGCAAAATCAATAACATAGGCGATAACCGAATAGATGAATATTTCAGCTTGTTCATAAGTGCAGCTGAATATCTTTATGAGCTTTTCGGCAAATTTTTCATACAACAGCCTGAAATCCTTTGATTTTTCACGCATACGTTTGCCGAATATGGGGCTTGTGGTAATTTGAACTGCAAGTCTGAGCTCATATTTGTATTTTTCGACCTCCTCAAGAAGTGTGGCAAAATACTTGTGTATATCATCTGTGTGATTAAGCGTAAAGTTAAAAAGAGCATCAACCACCTTTGATAATCCGTATTTGCCGGCACTTATCCAGATGTCGTCTTTGTTTTCAAACCAATAGTAAAGGCTGCTTTGAGAAAGCTTTGCCTCTCTGCATAAATCGCCTACTGAGGCATTTGCCAAACCTGTTTTTAAAAGATAATTCCAAGTGATGCATATGATTTCATTTTTCTTGTTGGACACAACGGACCTGTCCATTTTTATTCACTCCTTCTGTATTATGTAATGTTCGTTACAAACCTAACTAAAAAAATCACTACATAATCAAAATTATGTGGTAAATTGGGATTTGGAAATTAGAATTTAATTAATTGTTCACTTGCCATAAGAAAAGCCTTCCCAAAGCATAGGAGGACGGCAACCATAGGTTGACAGGAAGCTTGTAAAAAAAGGCATAGCTTTAAGACCGATGTGGAAAAACAATAACATTGGTCTTAAAGCTATGTCTTATTTAATGTAGAATAACTAAATTTTTTAAAAAAGATGCTAAATCATTGACAAAAGCCTTATTTAATGTTACAATATAGGCGTATGATTTATGTAATAGTTTGTTTTTTTACCACATAATTTTGATTATGTGGTTTTTTTACTTTATAGGGAACTTCGTTTCTATAAAGTAAAAAACAAATAATAATTCCCGTGGGAAATTTTCCTCATTGCATTCGGAAACGCACATGGTAAGAACAAAGTGCAAGGAGCTTCTTGCACACCGCAGACGTGCGGCGAAGCCACTTTGTTCTTTTATATTCGCAGAAGTCCAAGTCTTTGTATCTGCATACGATGTATATCACCGCTTTCTATAGTATATATTCTCGTAGTTTCAATGCTCGAGTGCCCAAGGATGTCGGCAAGTCTTACAATGTCTTTTTGAAGTGAATAAAAGGTTTTCGCAAAAAGATGACGGAAATTATGGGGGAATACCTTGCTTTTTGCAACTCCTGCTGTTTCGCATAAAGTTTTTAGCATTTTCCACACTGTACTGCGGTCAAGAGGCTTACCATTTCTTGTTATGAATACCGAACCGCTTTTGATGTTTCGCTTTTTAATATAGGCTTTTAACATTTTGCAAAGCTGTTTCGGTAAAAATATCTGACGTATTTTGCCTTTACAATTTATTGTTGCTTGTCCAGCACCAACGGCTTCGCAGGTTACATATTTTAATTCGGAAATTCTAAGGCCTGTACTGCCTATGGTCTGCATCAGATAATATAATCGCTCATTTTTCTTAGTTTTAGCTGCTGTTAGTAACCTTTCATATTCGGCTTTTGTCAGCTCTTTTTCTTCGTCAGCAAATATCCGCCGTTGTATTTTTAGTGTTTTCACTTTCAAGTCGTACCAATTCATATACATAAATAAGGCATTTAGTGATGATAAAATTGAATTTACGCTTTTTGGTGCATACTTTTCGCAAAGTTCTTTTTTGTATTCAAGAACAACGAATTTATCAATACCTCTGCCATCCAGCCACTCACGAAAGAAGCGAAGATCACGCATATATTTATCTATGGTGTTTTCACTCTTTTCTTCCTCATACAAATATAACTTGAATTTGCTTACTGTTTCATTTGTAATAGTTTTCATTTTGAGATAGTCCTTTCTTTAGTATATATAATATATTTTAACATAAAAAATTTGAAATATCCGTATGTTGCAAGCTTTGGGAAATAAATTTGATAGAAAACTGTAATGTACCGACAAAAAATTTGTGATACAATATGAAATGGTATATTATACATAGGAGGTTTACATATGGCTGATAAAATGGGTAGCAAAACTAAGACAAAGGCAAAGCCCAAAGCAAAAGCTGAAAATAAAAACAAACCAAAGGCTGTATCAGCTCCAAAAACGGTTGAAAGAAGAAAGGAAGCTCCGCCGAAAAAGACTATGTCCAACGAGATAAAGGGGATAATGCTAATTGCTTGCGGAATATTTCTGGCGTTTGCATTTCTTACCGAAACAGCCGGAGCGGTAGGGGCATCTCTTAAATATTTGTTTTACGGACTTTTCGGCATAGCAAGCTCTATAAGCTGTATATTTATAATTTTTACGGGAATAGGAGTTTTTGTTAAGGACGAGCGTGACAGAAACCTTCCGCAGCTGTTAATGCTTATAGGTATTGTAATTTCTACCTCGGTGTTGGTTTCCTTGTTTTATTCGGATAAATCATTTATTGAGGGTGGTTTGGTTGTAAATATTATACATCTGTTCCGTCAGGGTGCTGAGGCAAACGGCGGTGGTGTAATAGGAGGAGGACTCTGCAAAATACTGGTTGCCTTAGTGGGCGTACCGGGAGCTTGGGTGCTTACCATTGCGCTGGAATTGATTTTTGGAATTATGGTAAGCGGAATTTCATTGCTGGCAATACTTAAAAAGCTTGCAGTTGGGGTGAGAGATACTGCCGGAAAGATTTCGGCACACAGACCTGAAACCCAACCTGAAATTAAGAAACCTGAGAAAAAATCACGTTTTTTTGATGAATATTTTAAAGGCAATAAGGAAGAAGAAAATGATAAACCTTTAAAGCGTTTTGAGTTTAAGGAAGATGATGAATTACTGGATAACATTCTTCCCGAAAGCAAAAAGGCGAAAATAAATAAAGAGGATTTGGTTTTCGACCTTGACAGTATGAAAACAGGAACTTTGAGCGAGTTGCCCATTACTGATGAAAACGGTAAGGTTGAAATACGGGAAAATCCCGAAGATGAAAAGGAATTTACTCCACCAAGCGAAGCAAAGCTTGAGGATGTGGTTGACCCAATGACCCAAAAAGCAATAGATGCGGGGCTTCCTCTTGACAGAGCAGTTGTTGCAGGGAAACGAATGGCAACAGAGGAAGATGAGGAGGATGAAAATTCGGTTGAGGCACAGCTTGCGGAGAGTGCGGCACTTCCACCCAGAATTATGAAGTATCATATGCCTACTCTTGATTTGCTGGACGCACCTAAGCCGAAAACGAGAACAAGAGCGGAGATAAAAGCAGAGCTTGAAGAGAAAGCCAACAGACTTCTTGAAACATTGCACAGTTTCAAGGTTGAGGCAAAGATTATTAATATAACACAAGGTCCCTCGGTTACAAGATTTGAACTTCAACCGGGATTTGGTGTTAAGGTTTCAAAAATAACAGGACTTACAGATGATATAGCGTTAAGCCTTGCAGCACCGGGTGTAAGAATTGAGGCTCCCATTCCCGGAAAATCGGCTATCGGTATTGAAATCCCCAATCGTGAGGCAAGTGCTGTGCCAATCCGTGAGGTTTTAGAAAGCGATAAATTCCAAAGCTTTCAATCAAAAACTGCCTTTGCATTGGGTAAAGATATATCGGGAAATTGTGTTGTTGCGGATATTGCAAAATTCCCTCATGTGCTTATTGCAGGACAGACAGGTTCCGGTAAGAGTGTATGTATAAACTCGCTTATTTTGAGCATACTTTTCAAAGCAAAGCCTGACGAGGTAAAGATGATAATGGTTGATCCTAAAATGGTTGAGCTTGGTATCTATAACGGAATACCACACCTTCTTATACCTGTGGTTACAGACCCGAAACACGCAGCGGGTGCACTTAACTGGGCAGTTGGCGAGATGCAGAATCGTTACACATTGTTAAAGGATAATAATGTAAGAAATCTTAAAGGATATAATGCATTAATGGAAGAAAGAGGAGAGCCTGAGTCAAAGCTTCCGGAAATTGTTATAATAATTGACGAGTTTGCAGACTTAATGATTGCTGCAAAAAGTGAGGTTGAGGACGCAATTAACCGCCTTGCGGCACTTGCAAGAGCGGCAGGAATGTATCTTGTTGTTGCAACACAGCGACCTACTGTTAATGTTATTACAGGCGTTATTAAAGCCAATATTCCTTCAAGAATAGCCTTTAACGTAACATCGCAGATTGACAGCCGAACAATTATTGATACTCAGGGAGCAGAAAAGCTTTTAGGCAGAGGTGATATGCTCTATAACCCAAGCGGTGCGATGAAGCCAATGCGAATTCAAGGTAATTTTGTGTCCGACAGAGAGATTGAGAGAGTAATTGAATTTATCAAGAGTCAGTACGAGGCAAGCTATGATGAAACAATTATCGAGAATATTCAGCGTGAGCAGGAAAAAGTTACAGCAAACCTTGAAGGACTTTCCCAAAGTGATGATGATGAACCTGTTCTTCGCAGTGGAAGTGATACAAAAGATGAACTTTTCTATCAGGCAGTAGAGATGGTTCTTGATAACGGACAGGCATCAGTTGCAATGTTCCAAAGACGGTTTAAGGTGGGTTATCAAAGAGCTGCACGGCTTATTGACCAGATGGAAGAAAGAAAGATTATCGGTCCTTATGAGGGGACAAAGCCAAGACAGGTTCTTATTTCCAGACAGGAATTTTTAGAAATGCAGATGAATGACCCTAATTAATCATTACCACAATAGCGGTAAAACAACGTTTTTAAGGTAAAAAATTGCCAAAAAACTAGTAGTTTCGACGGAATGACACCATAGGTAATTGTGCAAGTATACAAATTTATAAGAAATTTCAAAAATCACTGGAATTTTTAAACGTTTTGTAGTAGAATGTATGTAGTAAAAAATTTACTTATACTAATAAAAAGGAGATATGTGGAAATGAACAAACAGGAATTAGTTTCAGCTATTGCTGAAAAAGCGAATTTGTCTAAGAAAGACGCAGAAGCTGCTTTGGCTGCTTTCGTTGGTTCTGTAGAAGACGCTTTGAAGAAGGGCGAAAAAGTTCAGTTGGTTGGTTTCGGTAGCTTTGAAGTTAGAAACAGAGCTGCAAGAACAGGCAGAAATCCTCAGACAGGTGCTGAGATGAAGATTGCTGCTGCTAAGGTTCCTACATTTAAGGCTGGTACAGGTCTTAAGAACCTCATCAACAAATAAATCTTAGATTAACAAAAAAACGGCAGATTATTCTGCCGTTTTTTTACTTTATTAGCATTATTATGGGGACATCCAAAAAATTAGTCTATTAAGCTCCAGTCAAAAAGAACAACGTTAGGGAAGTTACTGTTATTTATTAATTGGTTGTATATTTCACTGCAATCTACAGGAGAGTATACAGCTTCAACCATCTCATTCATATTAAATCTTTTTAGAGATAATAGATTTAGATAAGTTTTTACGTCATCTTCTTGAGTAAAATATCCGGGGGAGGAATTGTATTGTGGTCTTGCCAAGGTATGTGCACCAATAAGACTTATTCCAGGACCGTGAACCTTTCTGTAATAATCAATTGAGAAATTTTTATCTCTGGTGCATCCAAGCAGGGCAACTCTGCCGAATTTTGCCATACAATCAAGACACTGTTCCAATCCGATACCGAGCCCGGTTACCTCAATAGCGGTGTTTGCTCCGCCATTAGTTACGGCTTTTACTTTTTGAATAAAATCAGCGTCATATGGGTCGAAGGCATAATCTGCACCGAATTTCAAGGCTTTTTCACGTCTCTCGGCAATGGGGTCAACGGCAATAACGGGTGTCGCTCCGGAAAGATATGCCAGTTGGACAGCAAATAAGCCTAAAATTCCAAGACCCATAATGAGCATAGATTCACCTAATTCAACTTTTGTTTTTCTTATTGCAGCCATAGGAAAAGTTATAATGTTGCAGAAGGCTGCATCGGAGAGGGAGATATCATCATCCTGAATTTTAACAACGTCTTTGCGAGAAATAATATTATGTTTTTTATGATGGCTCCAACACATTGTTACCCTGTCTCCGGGAATTATATCTAAAACGTCAGTGCCTGTTTTTAAAACTATTCCCGAACTGCTGTAGCCGCCGTATCGTGGAAATGGATATTCTCTGTTTTCCAACCCCACATTAGGATTATTGGATATATTAGCCTTTTCTGTACCGCAGCTTATTGCACTGAACGCCGTTTCCACCAGAATTTCATCCGGTTGAAGTTCAGGTAAATCTACTTCTAAAAGCTCTGCGGTGTATGGTTTTGTAAATACAATCTGTTTTGTTTTCATTTTTAAACTGTCCTTTCACAGCAATCCATAATAAGATTGAATAAATTTTTCTCGTATTCGTATGAATAATGATTTTCTTTTTCGTTATTAATTATCTTTGCAAATTCTTCAAACATAGGGGTATATCTGTTGAAAGGTCCAAAGTGAATTGTATCACCAATGGCACTCCAACCATTGCTTCCATCCTTTTTTCTGGTAACGATACGCATATCGGTAAATATATTTCCTTTACTGTCGGCAATAATTTCAAAAGGTTTTATCTCTATACTTGCCTCGGTTCCGATAATAACAAGCTGTCTTCTTCCAAATCCTCCGAATTCTGCTGCACTTGTTTTTGCAAATGACCACCCTGTATCATATTCAAACATAACCATTCCGTAATCTATTGAATTAAGCCCATCTAATCCGCTTGATGTGTTAAGAGGCAAAATTCTATTGGGTTTACCTTGAATCTGATAAATTAAATCAATTAGATGGCAACCTAAGAAATACGTCATACCGCCTTTAAAGTTTCCGAGCCATTTTCTTGTTTCGTAATTGTGGTCGCAATCCATATGTGCTTCAATACATAAAACCTTACCCAACTCTCCCTTTTTTATCATATCAAGAGCTTTGATAACAGCGGGATTTTGGCGGTACATATATCCGGTAAAAAACACCTTTTTGTTATTTTCGCATAGATTTACCAAACGTTGAAAATCCTCTCTGGATTCGCCTCCCGGTTTATCCATAAATATATGCAGATTTTTTTCAGCGGCTAAAAGTGCATATTTAACCAAGTCCTTTTCAAAGGAGTCAATAATTACCGCATCGAGGTCGGGATAATTTAAAAGTTCGTCAAGAGCTAATTTTTTTATAGGTCCAAAGTCATTTTCAAGTTCGTTTAGAGAACGGATAACAAAATCTGCATTTTGTTGTCCTTTTTTTATTTCTTCTTCAGTTTCGTAATCAAAGAAGACGCCGACAAAATCAAAAATCTCAGGAAGTGAAAGAACCGCTCTCAGTTGAAAAATACCGTGAGCGTGGAGAACGCCTATTTGAGCAATTTTAATTTTTTTCATAAATATCATTCCTTTTTATAAAATATTTAAATTTTTAAGTTCGGTTATTATTCCGTCTTTAATAGGAACAAAATCCTGAGATTTTAGACCTGTTACTCTTAAAATTTTGCTGTTATCAATATTTCTGTCAAAGAGTCTGTCATAATACAAATTCCATTTCCAGTCCTTTAGGTCGCCAACAATGTCCATATATTTTTCGGTGCTGAACCATTCAAAAGTTGCACCTATAAGCTCTGTGTATATATCTGCTACCTGTCCCCAAGTAAGATTTTGTGCCGATGAAACAGTAAAAGCCTCTCCGAAAGCGTCTTCTTTGAACAGGAGATGTGCAATCAATTTTCCGGAATTTCCCGCCCAATCAAGACCGGCAGTTTTGTCTTTTGCTTCTTCAGGCATTGGAATGACACGGCCTTCTTTTACCATATCTATCAGTGCATGCCCTGAGTGAACAACAAGGTCAAGACGTTTATCTGAAAAAGAGATTACAGGACGGATAATTGTCCAGTTTTTTGGACTTGAGTTAATGATGAAATGTTCAGCTTTGGACTTAGAGAGCCCATAAGTATCTTGCTTTAAAAATTCCTCATCCGTTGATGTATCAATAAGCTGAGGAGCATCCTCTGTTACAGGATGCTTTAAATCTGCATATACCCTGTATGAAGAAAGGAAGATTAAATGTTTCGTGTTATCTGTTAGAAGTTTATGTATTGGTTTGTATTCCTCAGGATCAGGATAATGAATGAAATTAACAATTCCATCGTATTCGGTTATCTTAAATAACTCCTTTAACGTATCTTCTGTTCCATACCCTTTTATAAAATGGAGGCGTTCGTTAAAGGATGTTTTTTCCTCAGGACAAAGAATATCAACAGAATATCCCAAAGATAATAATTCCATTGAAGTGTATGTCCCAAGAGTTCCGCCACCACCAATTAATAATATTTTTTTATTAGTTTGCATTTTAATATCCATATCCTTTCTGTAATATAAAATGATTATGCACCCATTATAATTTATTGACAAGGGACAGGCAATATGATATTCTAAACAAAAAGGGTACGATACTATTGTAAAGGCAGGGCGTTTTAATGAATAATAACGAATTTGCAAAAAGCTTTGCATTGAATTTGATAAATTTTGAAACATATCATTATACTGACAACAGAGCCGGAATTAATCATAATTACATTGGTTATCTTGAAAGTGGACATGCAAGACTTGTTGGCGAAAATAGAGTTGTTGAGATTAAGGCAGGGGAGGCGGTGTATATTCCGTCGAATTACAGCTATCAATCATATTGGTATGCAGATGATACAAAAGGGGTAATATTATATTCGTTAGGATTTAGTTTTTTCCCAGATCAACAAAAACGCTTCTATTCTTTGCAGAAAGTTATTTTGACAGACGAGGAAAAGAATATGGCAAGAGAAGCTGTTTCTAAAAATATTTCCTTGTGTATAAGGGTTGGAAAATTATACAGTTTATTTGGAAAAGTATTGCAGAGGCTTGAATTCAGAAGTATGTCAAGACGTGAAAGGGAGATAGAAAACGTTATAGAGCTTATGGCAAAAAACTTCAAATTTTCTGTGGCCGATGCCGCAAAGGAAATGGGATTGTCACAACCTCGTTTTTACGTTATATTCAAAGAAGTTACAGGAATGACCCCGATTGAGATGAAAAACAAAATTTTTGCGGCAAAGGCTACTGAACTGTTGACAGATTCAGGATTTACTGTTGAATATATAAGTGATATGTTAGGATTAAGTTCTGCGGCATATCTTCGCAGGATTTTAAAGAAGCATACAGGCAAGACCCCAAAGGAAATCCGAAAGGATGGGGGTATCAGGATTTAAATGTTTTTGACGGTAGCTCGCCATTAAATTTCAGGTATGTTCTTGTAAAGTATGAAAGGTTTGAAAATCCGCATCGACTAGCGGCTTCACTTACGTTACATTTCCCTTTTTTCAAAAGCTCTTTTGCTTTTCGGCAGCGAACAGAGTTTATGTAGTGGGTAACAGTTATTCCGGTAGCGTCTTTGAAGATGTGGCAGAAATGATACTTGCTGAAGCCGGAGAAATCCGCAAGAGCATCAATCGAGATGTTTTCTGTGTAATGTGCATTAATGAAGGATAACACCTTTTTTATGGTTTCAATTCGAGATGCCTGAACGGAAGTTAAAGAAAGGTCTTCGTTTGTGGTATGATATCTCATAATATGTGTGAGAATATGCAGAGTTTCTGAAAGAATATATGGCTTGTAATATGAATTTTTCGAGGCAAATTCACTGTTGATAAAACTAAAACTTGCACATAAAGAGGTATCTTTAATTTTACGGTTGATGAAGTTATTATTCCAGACAAGTCCAAAAGGCTCAAAATAACTTTGGTCTACAATTAAACAATAGTAGCTTGACACAGGTGTAAGACTAATAATTCTGTGCAGGCTGTTAGATGGAATAAGTATAGTATCACCAGGAGCGGCATCATAGGTTTCGGTATCAATTATTATTTTGGATTTTCCCTCATAAAAACATAATATCTCAACGTTGGGGTGCCAATGGGAAATAAAGTTATAGGTTGAAGACAGATGTGGTGTGTGAAAAATTATAGGGAAATTTTCATCTTCATATATATGATGTTCATAAAGTTTTTCATCCATTGGATTTTCCTCCAAATCGCAAAATAGTGTTAAAAGTCCGCAAAATACAGACTTTACATTTTATATATGGCATTATACAATAAGAAAAAGAAAAAAACAAGTACAGAGGTGAAGAAAATGTATAATTTTCCTATTGGTGTGATGATGGAATCATTTAAAACCACAACCAGAGAAGCTATTGAAAAGGCGGTAAAAATCGGTGCTAAGGGTATGCAGATGTACTCTACCAAAGGAGAACACGCTCCTGAGAATATGACAAAAGAGAAAATAAGTGAGCTTATGGATATGATGAATTCAAACGGACTTATTTTTTCAGCAATATGCGGAGATTTGGGAATGGGGTTTGGTAACCCTGAAAAAAATCCTATGTTAATTGAAAAATCAAAGAGGATTATGGAGCTTGCAAAGGAATTGGGAACGGATATTGTTACTACCCATATCGGTGTTGTACCTGCAGATAAAGACCATCCAAGATATAAGATTATGCAGGAGGCTTGCGGTGAATTATGTGAATTTGCAGATAGCATAGGCTCACATTTTGCAATCGAAACAGGTCCTGAAACCTCAGCTGTGTTAAAGGAATTTCTCGATTCGTTGGGTTCAAAAGGGGTCGCTGTAAACCTTGACCCTGCAAATCTTGTTATGGTAACAGGCGATGACCCTGTTGGGGCAGTATATAATCTTAGAGAATATATTGTCCATACCCACGCTAAAGACGGAATAAAACTCCTTGACAGAAATCCTGAGATAATTTACGGAATTATAGAGGATGAAATCGTCAGCGGTGCTGCTTTCAAAGAGGTTCCTTTGGGTCAGGGAAGTGTACCTTTTAAGGAATATCTTGAGGCTCTCGATGATATTGGCTATAAAGGATTTTTGACCATAGAAAGAGAAGTTGGCGAAAATCCTGCGGCAGATATTGAACTTGCGGCAAACTTCTTAAGAGGATTTATGTAGGAGGAAACAAAAATGGCTAAATTTAAAGTAGGTATAATAGGTGTAGGCGGAATATCCGAGGAACACATTAAGGCATATTTGAAAAATCCTAATACGGAAGTATATGCTTTCTGTGACATAAATGAAAAGCGTCTTAAATTTATGGGTGAGAAGTACGGCGTGGAAAGACTCTTCACCGATAAAGATGAAATGCTTAAGCTTGAAGAAATAGATGCAGTAAGCGTGTGTACATGGAACAGTGAGCATGCACCCTGTACTATTGCGGCACTTAATGCAGGTAAGCATGTGCTTTGCGAAAAGCCAATGGCAATGAATGCTAAAGAAGGCGAAGAGATGAAAGCCGCAGCAGAAAGAAACGGAAAACTGCTTATGATAGGTTTTGTTCGCAGACACGGAAATGATTGCGGAATTTTGAAGGATTTTATTGATAAAGACTATCTTGGTGATATCTATTATTCCAAAGCTACATATCTTCGCAGAAACGGAAACCCCGGCGGTTGGTTTGGCGATAAAGAAAGAAGCGGCGGTGGACCGTTGATTGACTTGGGAGTTCACGTTATTGACTTTGTGAGATATGTTTCCGGAAATCCAAAGCCTGTTTCTGCATATGGTGCAACATTCCAAAAGCTGTATGAACGTAAAGGAAAAATTGGTGCTCCAAAGTATATATCAACCAGTGCAAAGGATGATGATGTCTGCAATGTTGAGGATATGGCAACAGCGTTAGTTAGATTTGATAACGGTCAGGTGCTTTCCGTGGAAGCGGCATTTAGTCTTAACATAAAAGAAAACAAGGGAGATATCGAGGTTTTCGGAACAAAAGGCGGAGCAAAGCTTAGCCCTGAACTTGAGATATATAACGAAACAAATAATTATCTCACAAACCTTTCTTTTGATGCACCTACAGCATTGGACTTCAGTGATTTATTTGAAAATGAAATTAACCATTTTATTGATTGTATTGATGGTAAGGCGGAATGTATTGCTCCTGCAGAAGACGGAATTATTCTTATGCAGATTTTAGATGCAATCTATAAATCTGCCGAAACCGGGCATGAGGTGGTGATAGGCTGATGAAGTATGCAGTTAGTTCTTATAGTTTCAGCAATCTTATAAAATCCGGTGAAATGACCCAGCTTGATTGTATTAAAAAGGCAAAAGAAATGGGATTTGATGCAATTGAAATGGTTGAAATTGCAAATTTTGCTCAAGATGATTTAATGGGCTATGCCAAAGAACTTGCAAAGGAAGCACAAAAACAAAAAATAGAGATTTCTAATTTGGCGGTTGGCGCAGATTTTATAAATGCTTTTAATGGCGATACAGCTAAAGAGATTGAAAGAGTAAAAACGATGGTTGATGCAGCTGAGGTTATGGGTTCGCCTTGCATCAGACATGATGTTATTTACAGCCTTGAAAAATGCAGTTCATTTGACAGAGCGTTGCCGATTATTGCGGATGCATGCTTAGAGATAACCCAATATGCACAGGAAAAAGGAATAAAGACATCGATTGAAAATCATGGTTTTATATGTCAGGACAGTAACAGAATTGAGCGATTATTTAATTCAGTTAATCACCCGAATTTTGGAGTATTAGTTGATATAGGCAACTTTACTTGTGTTGATGAAAATCCTGTCACCGCTGTAAGCAGAGTTGCACCTTATGCAGTCTATGTTCATGCAAAGGATTTTTTAATAAGGAATGGTGAAGGGGAAAATCCTGGCAGAGGCTTTTTCAAAAGCCGCGGCGGAAATTATCTGAGAGGAACTATTTTGGGACATGGTGATGTTCAGGTTAAACAATGCCTTGATATTTTAAAAAATGCAGGATATGACGGCTATATAACATTGGAATATGAAGGATTAGAACCAACGCTATTAGGAATAGAAATAGGTTTTGAAAATTTAAAGAATTATTAAAGGAAAGGGGTTGTCTCACTAAATAAGTGAGGCAGCCCCTTGTGTTCAATAGAACCGTCCCCTTGTGTTGCCCTTGTGTTGGGAATATTATGTATTATTGTCAATTTGTCCACCTCGCATTGTGGGGAATTAGGAACGGTCACGGACAGTTCCCTACAAGACAGAAGAACCGTCCCCTTGTGTTCTGTTTGTCATTTCTGACACAATTTTTTAAGGTCGCTAATTATAGAAATAGTATTATCATAAACTTTGTATGCGTTATAATTTGGATCACATATATATTTATCGTTATAAATTTTTATGTTTCCTAATTCTGTATGGTTTTCATCATAAAACCTTAGTAGAAGATTTTCGTTATTACCTCTGATAAAATCATATCCTTGTTGTTTTAACTCTTTAATAACAAATACCCTCTGACTCTTATCAAAGTATCCGGCAACCGGAACTAAACGCAGATTGTTTAGATAATTTAGCACAGAAGTTATATCTTGTTTGTCAGTAATCATTAGCGCATCTTTTTCGTCTTCAATGTTTGCACCAATAACCTCAATACAAGATGGTAGTTTGTTAGTATATTCAGCTTCCGAATCAAGTGTATTATCTATACTATAAAACGAAAGATTTAAGTAATGTTCCTTATTAGTTGTATAAAGAAGTACTGATGCAATAACCGTTATAAAGCAAATTACTGTTAGGTATAAGTATAATTTTCTCATGTTCCCACCTCAGTTAAAATATCTACGACCCTCACGTTCGCACACAAAGGGACGGTTCTGTTGTGTGGTTACAATCTCCGAACAATTGTAAAAACAAAAAAGGCAAAAGTTATCCTATGAAGAATAACATTTGCCAATTGGATGCTTTCATTTGAATCAACTCCATTCACATTCATATGTGTCAAATAAAGGAGCTTTTGACTTAACTTAATATTATCATATATAGTGGTATATGTCAAGAAATCTTTGTCGGATTTTGTTACGGGTTTGGATATTTTATGATGTTTTAAATTTTACTATTGTGTTTTATAGCTGTTTGATTTATAATATGCATAGGAATTTGAAAGGAGGGAGAGTATGCTTAATATTGAAGGTATGGTTGAAAATATCATATATGAAAATCTCGAGAACGGCTACACTGTTTGCGATGTTTCAAGCGGCGGACAGCTTATAACACTTACCGGATATATGCCTGACCTAACCGAAGGCGAAACAGTAATTGCCCATGGTGAATGGGTAACTCATCATGAATATGGCGACCAGTTTAAGGTTGACTATTATGAACGCAAACTCCCCTCCACGGAAGAGGAAATAGAGAAATATCTGTCGTCAGGGTTACTGCCGGGTGTAGGAAAAGCCACTGCCCGCAGAATTGTTGAGGCATTTGGAGCAGAGGCTCTTGAGGTAATCGAACACGAGCCGGACAGACTTCTTTCAATATCAGGTCTTACCCGAAAAAAGGTTGACGCAATCTATAAAAAGTTTGTAGAGCTTATCGGTGTTCGTGAGGTTGTTATATTCTTTCAAAGATTTGGGATTTCACCGTCGGTTGCGGTAAGAGCCTTTAAGGAGTTTGGTTCTGAAACTGTAAGGTTGGTTACGGAAAATCCATATGTATTAGCAGACCGAGTTGATGGGATTACTTTTAAAACGGCAGACAGCATCGGTGATGAAATAGGTGTAGATAAAGGTGCTTATGAGAGGGTATCCTCAGGAATAAAATTTTTGATGCAACAGATTGGCTATTTAAATGGTCATACCTTTTTGCCTCGTTCATCTGTTATCAGCAACAGTGCACAGTTCCTTGAAGTGGGAACAGGTGTGGTAGAAGAGGCAGTTTCACAGATGCTCCTTAGTGAAGAATTGATTTTATCAAATATGGGCGAATATGACGCACTCTATCTTAGATTGTATTATGATGCTGAAAAGCGTGTTGCAGAACGTCTTTTGATGATGTCACAGCTGATTTTTGATACTGATATTCAGGATATAGACAAGTTAATAGAACAGGTTGAGGCTGACAGCGGAATTCAGCTTGCAGAAGCTCAGCTTGAGGCAGTCAGGACGGTTTTTCAGAATTCAGCAATGGTTATAACAGGTGGCCCCGGTACAGGAAAAACTACCATAATTAAAACCATAATTGAGATTATGCAGCGTCTTAACAGACGTGTTGCACTGACTGCCCCTACAGGCAGAGCTGCAAAACGTATGACAGAGCTTTGTGGTATGGAAGCAAAAACTATCCATCGCCTTTTGGAGATTACCCCCGGTGAAAATGAGGTGGGAACCAAGTTCGCCAGAAATCGTACCAATACCCTTGATTGTGACGTTTTGATTGTTGATGAAATGTCTATGGTTGATATTTTATTAATGGATAGCCTTCTTGATGCCGTTCCAAGAGGAGCAAGAGTTGTTATGGTTGGCGACAGCGACCAGCTACCATCGGTGGGAGCGGGAAATGTTTTAAAAGATATTATAGAAAGTGATGCATTAACCTGTATCCGCCTGAAAGAGATTTTCCGTCAGGCAAGAGAGAGTATGATAGTGGTAAATGCTCACCGTATTAACCACGGCGAGATGCCAATGTTTAATGATAAGGATAACGACTTCTTCTTGGTTACCCGTGATGACCCTATGTCAATCCCTGAAACAATTGCGGATTTGTGTGCAAGACGTTTGCCAAAGGCATATGGTTTAAGTCAAATTTCTCAAATTCAGGTTTTAACGCCCACAAGAAAATCCTTGATTGGTGTTCAAAACCTTAATGCGGTTTTACAGGATATACTAAATCCACCATCACCTGAAAAAGCCGAGCGTGTTACTCAGCGTTGTGTGTTCCGTGTTGGTGACAAGGTTATGCAGATAAAGAATAACTATCAGATGGAATGGGAAAGGTTTGACGGAACCGACAGCGGAGTTGGAATTTTCAATGGTGATGTAGGATTTATCACAGAGATTAACAATAAAACTCAAAAGCTTACGGTTGTTTTTGATGAAAGAATAGTCAAATACGATTTTCTGCTCCTTGATGAATTGGAGCTTGCCTATGCAGTTACGGTTCATAAAAGTCAGGGCAGTGAATTTGATGCGGTGATAATGCCGGTTTCCGAAACACATAGGTTGCTGATGACAAGAAATCTGTTATATACAGCTATTACCAGAGCAAAGCATCTGGTTGTGTTGGTGGGACAGGAAGAATACATAAAGGCGTTTGTAGATAACAATAACATACAAAACCGATTTTCAGGGCTAAAAGCCAAATTGCAGATATTTTGATGAACAGGAGAAATTATAAATGGAATATTTTGCTCTACCTTTACAAAATTTAATTGAAGAATTTGAAAAACTGCCGGGGATTGGCAGTAAAACAGCCCAAAGATTGGCGTTTCATATTTTGAATCAGCCTATAGAAAAGGCTGAGCGGTTTGCCAATGCACTGGTTGAGGCAAAGAAAAAACTCTGTTATTGCAAAGAATGTCAAAATCTTTCGGATAAAGAGGTTTGTAATATATGCTCAAATCCTGTGCGTGACCATAGTGTTATATGCGTTATGGAAAGTCCTAAGGATGTGTTGCAGATGGAAAAAACCAACGAGTTTAAAGGGGTATATCACGTTCTTCACGGGGCTATTTCTCCCATGGATAACGTGGGACCTGATGATATACGGATAAAAGAACTTATATCAAGAATAAGCCAAGGCGAAATTTCGGAAGTAATTATGGCAACAAACCCCAATCTTGAGGGAGAAACCACAGCGATGTATATTTCAAAGCTAATAAAGCCTTTTGGAGTTAAGGTTACAAGAATTGCTCATGGTGTTCCTGTTGGGGGCGAGCTTGAATTTGCAGATGAAATAACACTTTCTAAGGCAATGCAGTGGAGAGTTGAGCTATAGGAGAAAATATGTTAAAAAACGAGATTTACGAGATTGAAATAACGGGAATGACCGACGATGGCGACGGCGTAGGCAGAGCAGAGTCTATGGCGGTTTTTGTTCCATATACAATTGTGGGCGAAACTGTGAGAGTGGTTATTGTTAAGGTTTTAAAAAACTATGCATTTGGCAAGTTATTGGAGGTTATCAAGCCTTCAATTCATCGTGTAAAGGCGGATTGCCCGCACTTTTATCAGTGCGGAGGCTGTCAGCTTCGGCATATGGACGATGAAGCTGAGCTTGAATATAAAAGGCAAAAAGTTCAGGATTGTATAAGCCGTATAGGCGGTCTTGATGTAACTGTTGAGCCTGTTTTAAATCCGAGTGCAAACATTCGTTACAGAAACAAAAGTCAGTTTCCTGTTACCCCAAAGGGGATAGGCTTTTACAGAAGAAACAGCCATGATGTTATTCCTATGGAAGATTGTCTTATTCAGGGAGAGTATTCCAAACAGCTTATTTCTGTGTTAAAGAACTGGATGGAAAAGTATAATGTTTCGGCATATGACGAGAAGAACAACAACGGAATTGTAAGACATCTTTACACGAGAGACGGAAAAGAGGGAATTTTGGTTGTAATTGTTGCAACAAAGGATAAATTACCAAAACAGCAGGAGCTTGTTGACGAGATTTTAAAGACGGGATTGCCTGTTGCGGGGATTGTTTTAAACGTGAATAATAAGCGGACAAACGTGGTCTTAGGTAATAAAAATATTACTATATACGGAAAACAGAGTTTGCGTGACAGCATAGGCAGAGTGAGTTTTGATATCTCGCCATTGTCATTTTATCAGGTAAATCCAAAGGGAACTCTCTGTCTTTATCAAACAGCAAAAGACCTTGCAGACCTTAAAGGTAATGAGATTTTATGGGATTTGTATTGCGGAATTGGAACCATAGGTCAGTTTTTTGCAGATAAAGTAAAAGAGATTGTTGGAGTTGAGATTGTTCCTGAGGCGGTGGAGGATGCAAGGAAAAATGCAATCTTAAACGGAATTGAAAATGCTCAGTATTATTGTGCAAAGGCAGAAGAGATAGCCCAAAAGCTTGTTAAGGAAAAAAGCAGACCTGATGTGGTTGTTCTTGACCCTCCAAGAAAAGGCTGTGAAGAGAGTTTGCTTGAAACTGTTGCAGAGGTTCAGCCGGAGAAGATTGTTTATATATCCTGTAAGCCCTCAACCCTTGCAAGGGATTTAAAATATCTTAACCAAAAGGGCTACAGTGTAAAACGGGTTATTCCCGTAAATATGTTCCCCAAAAGTTCGCATATAGAAACTGTCGCTTTGCTTACGAAATAAAACAGCGGAAAATCCTTTGATTTTCCGCCAAGTTTTTATCTGTCAGCCATATCTTCATATTCACGGTGGGGAGCGATTGCCTTGTATGTAGGACGAATAATTTTACCTACGTTTGCAATTTCCTCAATTCTGTGGGCACTCCAACCTGCAATTCTTGCAATTGCAAAAATCGGTGTATAAAGTTCAGGGGGAAGTCCAAGCATATGATAAACAAAACCGCTGTAGAAGTCTACATTGGCACTTACACCCTTGTATATCTTTCGTTTTTCTGAAATAACCTCAGGAGCAAGCCTTTCAATTCTCTCATACAATTCATATTCTTTGTTTCTTCCCTTTGACTCGGATAACTGTTTTACAAATTCCTTGAACACATCTGCCCTTGGGTCTGAAAGCGAATAAACAGCGTGACCCATACCGTAAATCAATCCGCTGTTGTCAAAGGCTTCACCTGCAAGAAGCTTGCGGAGATATTCTTTGATTTCTTCATTGTCTGTCCAATCCGAAACATTTTCCTGAATATTTTCGAGCATCTGTACAACCTTGATGTTTGCACCGCCGTGTCTTGGCCCCTTAAGTGAGCCTAAGGATGCTGCAACAACTGAATATGTATCGGTTCCCGAAGATGAAACAACGTGAGTTGTAAAGGTTGAGTTGTTACCTCCGCCATGTTCTGCCTGAAGAACCAACGCCAAATCAAGAATTTTAGCCTCAAGATGAGTATATTTTCCGTCAGGACGAAGTAACCTTAGAATATTTTCGGCGGTGGAAAGTTCAGGGATAGGTTTATGTATAAATAAGCTTTTGCCTTCGTGATAGTGGGAATATGCCTGATATCCGTATACCGAAAGGACAGGGAAAAGGGCTATTAATTCAAGACACTGCCGAAGTATGTTTGGTATGGATATGTCATTTGCTCTCTCATCATAGGAGTAGAGGGTGAGAACACATCTTGCAAGAGTGTTCATCATATCTGAACTTGGTGCTTTGAGAATAATGTCATTGACAAAATTTACAGGCAGAGTTCTGTATTTACCCAGAAGCTTATTAAAGTCATTAAGCTGTTCTTCGTCAGGTAAGTCACCGAAAAGAAGAAGATAGACAGTTTCTTCAAATCCAAAACGGTCATCCCGTAAAAAGCCGTGAACAAGATCTTTTATATCATAACCCCGATAATAAAGCTTACCTTGACAGGGGACTTCTTCTCCGTCAATTATTTGGCTTGAACATATTTCTGAAATCTCTGTAAGCCCTGTTAAAACACCTTTGCCTTGCAAGTCGCGAAGACCACGTTTAACGTTATATTCAGTATATAAAGATGGGTCTATTCTGCCATTCTTTACACATAATTCTGCTAAGTCAATAATCTCGGGTGAAAGTTCTGATATTCTTTTTTTCATTGTAGTCCTCCTTTTCTGAAAAAATAACTATTTAAAATCTTCAATCTTATAGCCGTCACTAATTCTGTATATTCTAAACCAGTGACACCAATCATCAGTGGAAGAAACTAAAAAATCACGAGGGTCTTTCTCGTCATTGCTTTTGTTGTAATAACCTACGGTACCCATTCTGTCAAATTCAAAGTAGCCATTTTTCTTAAAAAGCCCTTTGTAGATATAATTATGATCACCTATAAAAGTGCTAAACCCTGAACCGTCGTCTTCCTCTACAGTAAAACCCTTGCTTAGTCCAAAATGTACTGCCAGAGTTTTTGAAAGTTCTTCCTTTCCGTATCCGTATTGCACTAAGTATTTGTATGTTCCTTGAACGGAAGAAACAAAATATGCTATTAATATAATTATAATCAACACTGCCGATAAGGCAATTTTTGTAATTTTTTTCATTTGCTTAAAGATTGCTTAAAAATTCGAAAATAATATCTTCCGAACCTTTAGGTCCTTCATGA
>JAZUMJ010000042.1:0-2631 GCA_045603605.1 Ructibacterium sp.
GACCCTTGTGAGAAATGCGACTGTCAGGAAAGAAAAGAACCGATAAAAAAAGCCGCCTGCGTGGATAAACGCAAAACGGCAATCCCACAAAGGGAAATTTCAAGTAAGTAAAGTATATCACGCGAATAGGGGAATTGTCAAGGATGAGTTTAAACAAAAGGCAAAAACACAAAATCAGGGGGCGGCGGTTTACCGTTCGCCCTTTTCAGCATTTATACAAGGGGGTGACAAAAAATGAATTTAGATGATTTTTTAGCAAGACTTGAAGATGTAGGAGCTGACCATAATGGGCTGCATAGTGCAAGATGTCCTGTGTGTAATTCTAAAACTTTGATGGTCGGTGTGTTTGACTATAAAATTAGCGTGAATTGTTCTGCAGGCTGTTCTGAAGATGAAATATGTACAGCTATGGGGGTAACCAACAAGGATTTATATATTGACAGACGAAAAAAGCTTGATACTGTTTCGGCTCGTGAGCTTCAGAAAAAAGAGTTTGCACCTATGGATTTTGTTGTTAAGGATTTTATGCCTAAAGGCTTGGGAATTGTTGCGGCCGCTTCAAAGATAGGTAAAAGTTGGTTCGTGCTTGATATGTGCCTAAAGGTTTCTGCAGGGGAGCGGTTTCTTGATAAAGAAACAACCAAAGGCGAATGTTTGTATCTCGCATTGGAAGATACGCAAAGGCGTTTACAAGACCGTATGAACAAAATACTGGATGGGGGAGAAGCTCCTGAAGGATTTTTTTATGCAACTGCATCACATAGCATTGATGATGGTTTACTTGAAGAGTTAGAGGTTCAGATGGAAGAACACCCTGAAACGTCGCTGATAGTTATTGATACACTTGAAAAGGTTCGCCCTTCTGCCAGTGGTAAGGATTCAGCGTACAGCAAAGATTATAAGGATGTCGGGGCATTAAAAGCGTTTGCTGATGAATATAACGTGTGTGTTCTCCTTGTACATCATATCCGCAAAATGTCCGACGACAGCGACCCATTCAACCGCATATCAGGAACTAATGCTATTATGGGAGCGGCAGATACTATTTTATTAATCACAAAAGAGAAACGTGACAGTGACGAGGCAACGCTAACTATCACAGGGCGAGATATAGAAAGTGAAAACGTTATAATGCAGTTTAATAAAAGCACATTCAGATGGGAGATTATAGGGAACGCTAAATGGATTCAAGAACAACGGCAAAGATTGGAATATAATAACAATCCTATCGTTGTAACTATAAAATCATTACTTCACGAACCGCCATACACTTGGAGCGGCACTGCAACAGACTTGTTAAATCATTGCAGGAGAGTTTCCGGGGAGATGGTGGCGATATCCGGCAGAGAATTAACCTGCAAAGTAAAAAAGCTTGTTTCGTTGCTGTTGAATTATGATGGTATAGAATACAGCTATAAGAGAAATGGCAGTGGGGGAGGGCTACATACATTTAATAGTGGTGATGTTAATCAAGAGGAGACCGTTGGTGAAAAATGGGAGACCGTTGGTGAACAGGAGTTTATGGATGATATTTTTAAATAATATACACACTCTCTTTCCAACCGTTGCTACCGTTGTTATCGTTGTTATCAAGGGTTTGAGGGGTATTTATTAGCAACGGTTGCAACGGTTAGGGGTATATAGGTATATATAGCTTGCAACGGTTACCAACGGTTGCAACGGTTGCAACGGTTGTTATATGTGTGTGTATGGAAAGAGAAAACTAAAGCGAACTTTTCCACCAATATTTATAATTTGGAGGATATAAAATCTATGAATAAAAGAAGCATACAACAAAGGATTCGAGAATTAAAGCTTGAAATATACAAGGCTACTCTTGAAAAGAAACGTATTGAAAAGCAGATTATTAACCACGGCGACGAATATGTTTCTTCATACAGGGAGCGGTTGACAAGGGATGCGGTTTATCTCGAAAGGTATATTTTATGGTGTCAGAACAAGATTGACGAGTGCAAAGAAAAATTGAGAGAACTGGACAGAAAAGATTAAAAAGTTCAATTTTCACCGTGATTTAGGTTTCTACGCACGCGCACGGGAAGGGAAAGAGAATATGGCAAAGGAAACAGTTGACAAGTATATGTGTCTTGACAGCTTTAGCCTTTTGGAATTTATACCGGGCAAGGGGCAACAACGCTGCGTTATTCTCTATGTTGGTGATAAGAGGATAAAGGCAACTGTGTATTATGATGAAATGTGCATTGATGGAAACGTGATAAGGTTCTCGAGAGCGAAAACGTTGAAGAATCAGCCCATAAATATATTCTTTGTTTGCTCCTATTGCGGAAAAAGAGCAAAAAAGCTGTATTATACAGATGATTTTAAATGCAGAAAGTGCGCCGATTTACTTTATCCGCTCCAAATTGCCGATAATGCAGAAAAGGCAAGAATAAGAATGATTAAGCAGTATAAGAAGCTTGAGCCTGATTTTGAGGGTAGTTTGAAAAATATAGCGGACAAGCTTAAAAAAGAGGGTTTTCCGCCTTGTCCTAAAGATATGAAGATAGATAAGTATTTTAAAATCCGTGTTGAAATTATGAGGCATTTTGACGATTTTACAAGGAGCATTATAAAGGCATTGAATAAATGAGTTTGCGAAATTGTGCAATGAAA
>JAZUMJ010000043.1:0-6268 GCA_045603605.1 Ructibacterium sp.
AAACAAAATTTTTGATGTTTGATGTGTCATAAAGTTTCAAACGACAGCCCTCCTAAAATATAAATTATAATTTTATGTATTTGATAGTTACAAAACTATATCTACTATTTTACTTTATTTTATTTGATAAATCAACCTAAAGTTGCATAATATTATGAAATAAAATTAGTCATTTTGTACAAAGTTTATTATAAAAATTTTTTTGGCAGAACAAAGCGGCTTCGCCGCACGCCTGCGGTGGGCAAGAAGCTCCTTACAGAAACGAAGTTTCCAATAAAGTAAAAACATATCGTAACAAATGATTTACTTGACCATATGATATAAGTGAGATGGCTTTGTGCTGTCAATTTTTAAAGGAGGAGAGCATATGAATGACAGAGTAAACAGACAATACAATATGCAGGGAAGAAAATCCGGTTGTGATTGTCAATCTGTAAAGACAAATGAGGAAATAGATGCACAAAAAGCTGTTATCGCAGATGCAGCAGCGGAAGCTTGCGATACAGTTACACGAAGAAGATGTGAATTTTCTGAACCGGTTTGTATAAATGCATCACAAATCTACGATTCTTGCCGTGACAGAGATTGCGTTGTAGACCAGAGAGTTTATGTTACAGAGGCTGATCAGGAGATAATAGATAATGCAATTAATGTAAAGCTTAAAAGTGTTGATATAATTTGGGTTGATACAGATGTAGAGGCACTTTCGTTTAACAGAGGTTATTTCTCCGTTGATATTAAATTCTTCGGACTTGTAACAATGGAAGTGTTCTGCGGTCTTTGTAATCCGACAATTGTACACGGACTTACAACATTTGATAAGAGAATTATTCTCTATGGCTCAGAGGGAAATTCAAAGACATTCAGTTCTAAATTTAAGACAGGTTGTACTACCGATGTTGTAAAGAGTTGGAAAAAGATAAATATGCCAACTGTTGCAGTTGAAGTGGTTGAACCTGTTGCGCTTAGTGCGAAAATAAAAGAGGCTGAGTGTTGTTGCGGTTGCGATTGCTGTGATTGTTGCGAAGATACTGATAATTGCTGTGATTGCGGTTGTTCAATCTTTCCTGAAGGAATATGCGGTTGTTTTGATGGCGCATTGGCAGTGGATGATGATTTAAGACAGGTTTTAATTACTTATGGATTATTCTTTATCGTAAGATTAGAAAGAGATACACAGCTTTTGGTAGATGCAGTTGATTTCTGTATACCAACCAAGGAATGTCCCGGTGCAACGGAAGAAAGTCCTTGTGCATTGTTTAATGATATACGTTTCCCTATTGACGAGTTTTTCCCGCCTAAAAAGAGAAATGATGATAACTGCGGCTGCGGCTGTAAATAAATGAAATTCTGGCTACAGTAAAATAAAAATCCTGTTGACAAAAGTCAACAGGATTTAATTTTGGTCGGGGCGACAGGATTCGAACCTGCGGCCCCATGGTCCCAAACCATGTGCGCTACCAAACTGCGCCACGCCCCGACGAACTTCTTTATTATAATAGCTTTATTTGGATTTGTCAAGTATAAATTTGATAAATATTACAAAATTTTTAAAAAATTTAATTTTATTTGAATTTTTTAAAAAAAACACTTGCATTTTAGTTTTAATAGTGGTACAATATAAAAACTGATGTGAGAAAACAGGTTGTTTGTTTTTCTCGATTAATCATTAGATTAATTTGTCAAGATTTGTTGTTTGGAGGTGAAATTATGCCTAATATTAAATCAGCTAAGAAAAGAGTTAAAGTTATTAAGAAAAAGACTCTTCAAAATCAGATGATTAAGTCTCAGCTCAAAACTGCAATTAAAAAGTTTGAGGCCTCTCTTAAAGAGGGTAAGGCAGCTGCCTCTGAAGCTTATAACTTTGTAGTTAAGAAAACTGATCAAGCTGTTGCCAAAGGTATTCTTCATAAGAATACTGCTGCCCGCAGAAAGAGCCAGTATGCAGCAAAGTTAAACAAGATTGCGTAATTTGTGATTTCAAGGTTAAAAATTCTACTACTTGCGGCTTTGCCGCTCTAAATTTTGAAAATACAAATTAAGGAACTGTTCTTAGCAGTTCCTTTTTTCGTTATTAATAATCCCTTTTGTACATATGTAAAATTTCTTATATTATGCATATAATATTTGATATTGACTAAGTTTTATAAATACAGTATAATTTTAGCATATGAATTAGTAATTGTAAAGGGGATATATCTATGATTATAAAAAACAATAATACTTTTCATCTTCAAGGAAAAGATATAAGCTATATTTTAATCGTAAATGAGTGCGGTGACCTTATACACTATTATTATGGAAAGAAACTCAATGATAGAGATTATTCTTTATACGATGAAAAATTGAGAAATTCATGGGGAGCATATGATGAAACTGGTTTATCATTAGAGGCGAAACAACAGGAGTTTCCGGCTTACGGATATACTGATTTAAGAAGTCCGGCTTACTCTGTGCAGAATAAATTCGGTAATACCATATCAAGACTTTTATATAAGGATTTTAAAATTAGAAGCGGTGAAACTGCCGCTATCAAAGGAATGCCTTAGATATTTAAAGGTAACGAAAATCCCGATACTCTTGAAATTATACTTTCTGATGAGGCAATAGGCTTGGAGGTTGTTCTTTCGTATACTGTTTTTGAAGAATACAATGTTATTTTAAGAAACGGTAAATTTACAAATAAATCAGGGGAGAAGATGACCATTGAATCTGCATACAGTGCAAATCTTGATATGGGTAAAAAAGATATGGATTTAATCTATTTCCCCGGTGCCTGGGCAAGAGAAAGGGAGCTTAGACGCACTTCAATAGAGATGGGAGAAAAGCTCGAAATTGCCAATGCAAGAGGCGGAAGCGGTCATATTATGAATCCGTTCGTTATGGTTTGTGATAAGTCTGCAACAGAAAAAAATGGGGATGTATATGGACTTTCGTTGGTATACAGCGGTAACCATTCGACTGTTGCTGAAAAAGATACATATGGAAATATCAGGGTTATGCAGGGCATAAACCCTGCAGGATTTGAGATTGAACTTAAGGAAAACGAGGATTTTTACACTCCTCAATGTGTAATTGATTATAGTGATAAAGGTTTTGGAGGTTTATCAAGAGATTTACATAATCTATTTAGAAACAACCTCTGTAAGAGCAAAAGAGCTTATACTGACAGACCTATTTTAATCAACAACTGGGAAGGCACATATTTCGATTTTACGGAAGAAAAGCTTCTTGCAATTGCAAAAAAAGCGAAGGAGACAGGCGTTGAACTTTTTGTTCTTGATGATGGATGGTTTGGCAAAAGAAATGACGATTTTTCATCCCTTGGTGATTGGTTTGTAAATTATGATAAGCTTCCATCGGGAATTGATGGGCTTGCAAAAAAGATTAATGATGAAGGGTTGGGATTTGGATTATGGTTTGAGCCTGAAATGATTAATCCTGATTCGGATTTATACAGGGCACATCCTGATTGGGCAATTAGTGTTCCTAATATAACACCTACACAAAGCAGAAATCAGTATGTTCTTGATTTAGCAAATGATGAGGTTTGCGATTATGTAATAAAATCTGTTGCTGATATTCTTGAATCTGCAAACATAAGTTATGTAAAATGGGATTACAACAGACCGATGACAGATATGCCGTATAAGGGATATAACCATAAGTATACATTGGGATTTTATAAAATTATGGATGCATTAATCGAAAAATTTCCTAATGTTTTGTTTGAGGGTTGTTCAGGCGGCGGAGGAAGATTTGATTTAGGTATTCTTGCTTATTCACCCCAAATCTGGACCAGTGATAACTCTGATGCAATCTCAAGACTTAAAATTCAATATTCAACATCAATGTGTTATCCAATCAGTTCAATGTCAGCCCACGTTACCGCATCACCAAATCATCAGATTGGAAGAGCAACTCCAATAAAAACAAGAGCGGATGTTGCATATGCAGGAATATTTGGTTATGAGCTTGATATAACAAAGATGGAGGATACAGAGATAGAATTTGTTAAAGAGCAAATTGAGTTCTATAAAAAGATACGCACTCTTGTAAGATGCGGTGATTTTTACAGATTACAAAGTCCTTATGAAGGAAACTATTGCACATGGCAAATTGTATCAAAAGATAAATCGGAAACTGTTGTTATTGGTTGCAGAGTATTATCTATTGCCAACTTTAGAGAAGAAAATGTACTCCTTGACGGTCTTAACCCGGAATTTGAATACATTGATACAGAAGACGGTAATACTTACGGCGGTGATGAATTGATGTATTATGGGATTACCCCTAAATACGCAAATTGTGATTTTGCAACATTTGTGAAGCATTATAAAATTCAATAATAGATTTTAAGGCGGTACTTAAAAGTACCGTCTTTTATAATATTGAATGAAGTGAAACTTTATAATTTTCTCTAAGTAAATTTCCTATATTTGTATACTTTTTTTGAAAAATACCTTGACAAAAGCTTCAAGGCGTGATATTCTAACCATAAAGGTTTTAGCACTCTATCAATGTGAGTGCTAACAACTCTTCAAAATTATTTTGAGGGGCTGATATGATGACGTTGGATGAGCGTAAAAAACTTATACTTCGTGCAATAGTTGAAGGTTATATTCAAAATGCAGAGCCTGTTGGTTCAAGAAGCATTGCCAAGAGCACTGATTTAAACTTAAGTGCTGCCACAATCCGTAATGAGATGGGTGACCTTGAGGATATGGGATTTTTGGTTCAGCCACACACTTCTGCAGGCAGAGTTCCGTCAGGGATGGGATTTAGGTTTTATGTTGACAGCCTGATGGAAAGCTATAGAATGACTGCAACGGAAATCAACCGAATGCGGGAGGCTATGCTCAATAAAATCCGTGAGCTTGATAAAATAGTTAAGGATGTTTCCGGAGCGTTTTCAAGTATAACAAATCTTCCTGTTTTCGGAGTTGTTCCTACTATTGAGCGTGGGTCTATCAAATCAATAAAGCTTGTTTCTGTTGACTCTAAGGCGATAATGGTGATTGTTTCGGACAATTCAGGGATAATTAAAAACAAGCTTCTTCGTCTTAAAGAGATGATAGAACCGGAATTGATTGAAGAGCTTAATATGGTTCTAAACCGTAATCTTACAGGTTATACACGTTCCGAGATAAGTCTTGGCAATATTATCGAGGTTGTTGATGCTGTAGGCGGAAATCACGAAATACTTACATCTGTTCTGGAATTGGTTCACGAAACAATTTCGGAGATTGACCAAAGCGAGGTATATGTTGAGGGAACAACGAATATTCTTCGTTTTCCTGAATATAACGATATAACAAAGATAAAAGAAATTCTTGAATTTTTTGATGATAAGAAAGCGTTGGAAAAGCTGACTAAAGCTGTTCCTGATATGAAAGACGGCGAGGTTCGTGTTCTTATCGGTGAAGAAATTGGTATTGAACAGCTTAAAAACAACAGCATTGTTCTGTCCACATATAAGGTTGGCCCCAACCTGACAGGGATAATCGGTGTTGTGGGTCCTATGCGTATGAACTATGCAAAAGCTGTTTCAGGAGTGGATTTTTTCTCTAAGCAATTGGGGAATATGCTCAGTGATAAAATAGAGGGAAACAGTTTTGAAATTAAAGGATTTCTGGATGCTATAGATAAAGGAGATGAAGAGATATGAGTGAAGAAAAAAAGGTTACCGAAGAAGCTGTAGATGAAGTTGTTGAAGAGGCAACAGAGGAAACTGTTGAAGCGGTTGAAGAGGCAGAAGAAAAAACTCCTCTTGAAAAAGCAGAAGAGTCCATTGCAAATTTAACAGACAGACTTATGAGAACGGCTGCTGAATTTGATAATTTTAAAAAGCGTTCCGCAAGAGAAAAGGATGAGGTATACAGCAATGCGGTTTGTGATACTGCAGCAAAAATTTTACCTGTTCTTGATAATCTTGACAGAGCAATTATTGCAAGTGAGGAAAGCGGAGAATCCGGTTCTGTTTTAGACGGAATTAAGATGATTAAAAAGCAGTTTGACGAAGCTTTAGCGTCAATTGGGGTTGAACCCATTGAAGCGGTTGGACAGGAATTTGACCCTGAAAGACATAATGCAGTTATGACTGCTGAGAGTGATGAAAAAGAAAATACTGTCCTTGAAGAGTTTATGAAAGGCTATATATATAAGGATAAGGTTGTTCGTCATTCAATGGTAAAAGTTAGTTTATAATATTACGCCGTATTTCGGCAGATAGGAGATATAAAATTATGGGAAAGATTATTGGTATTGA
>JAZUMJ010000044.1:0-4098 GCA_045603605.1 Ructibacterium sp.
CACTCCCCGAACAGACGGTAGCCGAGGGTGCAGTTTGGACCGCCTGCGGAAAGCAGAACGCCATCGGCACAAAATTCTGTCAGGACTGCGGAGCTAAATTACCGTCAGCCATTGCCGAAGAACAAGCACAGGCAGACAAAAACGCAAAGATAATGGCAGAGTGGGATGAAAAATTACCGCAATATCCCAAATGGAACTGCGGCGGATGTAACTACTATATAGAAGATTACGGCGATTACATCACCTTCTCGGCAGACTTTAAGGGAAATCACCTTGGGGCGGCAAACGCAGTTGAGCAGTACAGACAGATTTTGATGCAAAACGGATTTACACAGGCAGGTCAGTATCCGAGCATAGCACATTTGTATAAGAAAATCGGCGACACCTGCTATCACGTAGATACCGAACACTGCTTTGAGGGCGATCCCGATTGTCCTAACATCGGCTTTAATATTTCGGAGCCGTCAGGCGGTTTTGATTATGTAAAACCCGCACCCAAAAAGGGCTTCGGCGGAATAAAAGAGTTATTCGTATTTTAAGGAGGATATGAAGATGAAGAAATTACTTTCGATTATATTGGCGGCAACGATGACCGTCACAATGCTGGCATCCACAGCATTTGCAGCTTCGGATGCTGAGAATGGAGATTGGAGTCAGAAAACGGTTGTGTTAAAAAAACACAAATGAAGCAGAGTTGATGGTTCGCTCCGGTGATATAGATGCACTTAATGATAAAAATGCTATCGCAAATGGTTACAGTCCTTTCACAGCGAAAAATCAGAGACCGCACAGCTATCAGGGCGGTTGGACTGAAGAAGCAAACGAACCAAGCGGTACAGACAGAATGTATGTAGGTTCTGCGTGGACAGGGAAAGAAGCAGACGGTTATGCGGAAAACTACACCGATTGGAAAAACGGTCAGCTTCCCGGCAAAGCATTTGGCGAAGGTGCTCTCGTAATCAATATGAATTATGATGCAAGCGGTATAAATGTTAAAAGCGCACTTTTACAGCTCTGTATAGATGATTTTCAGCCGCTTACATGGAAAAGTAACTTCACAGTAAAGCTAAACGGCAAGGATGCTCCGTTTATAGCAGAACTTCTTAATCAGGTAGATCAGACAGGACCCGTTTCTTATATGGTTTCAGCAGTTATCCCTTCCGGCTTCTTTGCTGACATTGCATCGGGTAAGCTTACCGTAACCATTGACGAAACAACAGGCGTAGGTGACGGATTTGCAATAGACTTTGCAAAGCTTCTTGTAAATTATAATGAATCCTTATTTACAGGAGAGTTCCACGGAACAACAGAACCGGGCGCAACGGTTAGACTTCTTGGAACAAGCACCACAGTAACTGCATCAAATAACGGCGGATTCAGTTTTGAAGCAATTCCCGGTCTTAATGCGGTAAGAGCATCCAAAGACGGATTCAAGGAAAATTATGAATTCGGTATAGTTCTTTCATCCGACACAGAATGGGAACCCAATATAAGACTTTCACAAGGTACAGGAAATCCTGATATTGATTTCTCTCAGTTCGGAACAACAGATGCTTGGGCAGATGCATCCGATTGGGCAACAGCAGAGCTTGAAAAAGCAGATGAGCTTGGTCTTATTCCTGCATCACTCTACGGCAAGGATATGACTCAGCCAATCACAAGAGCAGAATTTGCGGCAGTATCGGTTAAAGCATACGAAGTTTTAGCAAACACAAAGGCACTTCCTGTTGTGAATAATCCTTTCACAGACACAAAGGATGCAGAAGTGTTAAAAGCATATAATGTGGGTATTACAACAGGTGTATCGGAAAATACATTTGAACCTGATACACTCTTAAACAGAGAACAGGCAGCAACAATGCTTACCCGTGTATTTAAAAGAGCAACGCTTGACGGATGGACAATTCAGACAGACAGTCAGTTCAAGCTCGATTACACAAAGCCTGCACTCTTTGCAGACGATGCAGACATCTCCGATTGGGCGAAAGAAAGCGTGTACTTTATGGCGGCAAACAACATTATAAACGGTGTTGGTAATAACAAATTTGCTCCTAAGAACATCACAACCGAAGAACAGGCACAGGGCTATGCAAACGCAACCCGTGAACAGGCTCTCATTATCGCAATGAGAATGGTTGAAAATTTGAAATAAATTAACCCCCAACTCATAAATGCCTCAAGCTCCGCCCTGCTATCCAAATCAGGCGGGCGGAGCTGCCGCAAGGCGTGAGGTGACAAAGTAAGGAGGAATACTATATGAAATCAGGTGAATTATTCAGAAAGACAATGCCTTTTATGGTGGCAAAACTATTACTCGGTGGAGCAACCGTTTTAATCTCGGTTGTCTTGCTTGCAATCCTTATGGGACTTGGCTGGCTGTTCGGCGAAGGCGGAATGGCAATCTGTATCATTATATGGCTCGGCTTGACCGGAATTGTCCGCTTTGCGATTATGCACTACTTCGGCTACCTTGTTAAAGCAGGACACGTTGCAGTGCTTGCCGAAGCGGTAACAACAGGCAAGGTTCCCGCAAATCAGGTAAACTACGGCAAGGAAAAGGTAAAAGAACGCTTTGCCACAGCAAATGTATATTTTGCGGTAGATAAGCTGGTTAAGGGTGCTGTAAAGCAGATTCAGAACGGCATCCAAAGATTAGGCAATGCAATGGACTTTATCCCCGGTATGGGAGCAATCACAAGTGCGGCAAAGTTCTTTGTTGACTTATCACTCGGCTATATTGACGAATGCTGTCTGGGATATACCTTCTACAAAAAGGAACAGGGTGCATATCAGTCAGCCTGTGACGGTGTTGTAATCTACGCACAGAACATCAAAGAGCTTCTGAAAAATGCGGCGAAGACAATGCTGAAGGTTATACTTTTAAGCATCGTGGTTGTGCTTGTGGTATTCGTACCCGTTGGCTTGCTTTTCAAGCTCCTTAACTGGAGTGCGCTGCTTGCCTTCCTGCTTGCTCTCTTTGTTGCATGGGTAGTGAAGTTCGCATTTTTAGACAGCTACATTCTCTGTCAGACAATGGCAAGCTATATGGCAGTAGCACCAAGCACTCAGATTACATACGACCTTTACGGAAAGCTCTCCGGCATTTCTTCAAGCTTTAAGAAGCTTTATAACGAAGGCAATAAGGAAGGTCCGATGGCCTCTTCACAGCAGCCGCAGTACGCTTATGCAGGCGGAAATCCGAACCCACAGCCTCAGCAGAATGTAAATCCAAATCCGCAGCCACAGCCGGATGCAGGTGCAAAACCCGTATTCTGCGGACAGTGCGGAGCTAAAAACGCACAGGGTGCAGGCTTCTGCGGTGAGTGCGGAGCGAAATTGTAAAAGGAGGAAAACAATATGAAAAAATTACTATCAATTCTACTCGCATTAACCCTTGTATTCTCCCTTGCTGCCTGTGGCGGCAACCCGAACGAAAAGAACATTGTTGGTGTATGGCACGTTGTAGATGAAGAAACCGAAACGGATTACGGTCTCGGCATTGAGTTCACAAAGGACGGTCTTGTTCGCTACGGACTTACCGAGGATGTGTTCACAGCCCTTGCCGACGGCGATGACAAGGCAGCCGAGGACGCAATGAAAGCCCTTGATTTTCTTGTTAAGATGGAATACAAAATCAAGAGCGACACGGAAATGGAGGTTACCGCAAAAGCACTTTTAGGGCTTGGCGGTAAGGAATCGGAAACCATTACATATTCTCTTGACGGCGATAACTTAACCTTTGACGGCGTGGCTTTCACAAGAGCAAAGGAGGAATAAAGAAATGAAGAAAATACTTGCAATACTGCTCTCGCTGATTATGGTTTTCTCACTTGCTGCCTGTGGCGGCGGTGGCGAAGAACCGGCAGGCGGCGAGGAAGTGAACAATCAGGTTGAAAACCAAGAACAGCAGCAGGAAGAAATACCTGCGGCAAGCACAAAAACTCTTGCATACTTTCAGAAATTCCTCTCCGGCGGCGAATACAGAATGGAAATGCAAACCCCCGCCGAGGGTATGGAAATGACAATGAAATGTGCCTATAAGGGCGATATGAATTATTCCGAAAGTGAATATGCCGGACAAAAAAGCATTATGGTAAT
>JAZUMJ010000045.1:0-18169 GCA_045603605.1 Ructibacterium sp.
AGCATTTAAATCCCTCATAAGTTCATCCATATCATCATAAGCCTTGCTCATATTTCTATTATTATTCACATCATCAATGGCAGCAAGAGTTTCTGCATTTGGTATATCAACAGCAAGCTCGAATGGTATTTTACCAAGGCGAACCGCTTGTCTGCAAAACACACCCATTGCAGTTGACATATTAAGCCCTAAAGCCGAAAACAACTCATCTGCTTGTGCTTTTAATTCTTTATCCATACGAATTGTAACATTTGTTGTTGCCATAAGAACAAACTCCTTTCTCTTTTACTATATTCATTATAGTATATTTTATGTGCAATGTCAATTATTCGCACATAAAATATTAGGAATTTATTATAACCCTAATAATTGAGTTGCATTTTTATATAAAATTTTCTCCATAAGACTTTCGGGAAGTCTGAGCTTATAAAGTCTTTCAAGCTCATCCTTTACAGACCACATCGGATAATCCGAGGCAAACATAACATAATCGTCGCCGTAGAAATTTATTAATTCTTTAAGCTTTTCGTCTGAGAGCCAATGACTGCTGCTTGATGTATCAACCCAAAGTCTGTAACCCTTTAAATCCTTAATGGCATTATCCCATTCCGACCAGCCGGCAAAATGCGCCCCTATCACCTGAAGCTTTGGAAAATTATCCAGAATTTTTGCCACTCTGTATGGATTACTATACTGATACCTTGGGTCACCTGTATGAAAAAGGATTGGCATCCTTCCGCTTGCCGCCTCATAAAGAGGGAACATTTTCGGGTCATCAATACTGAATTTCTGAAAATCAGGATGGAGCTTAATTCCTTTCAAGCCATTTTCAGCAGCTCTTTCCATCTCCTTTTCAAAATCCGTATAATCAGGATGCATTGTCATAAATCCAATAAGTCTGTCAGGGTATTCATTAACGGATGAAATTATAAAATTATTTATACTTTCAACCTGATTGGCGGTGGTTGCAACCGAGTGAACCACAAATTTATCAACACCCGCCTCCGTACCCTTTTGTATAAGGGTTTCAAGTGTACCGTCCAGACTCATTTCAACATCATAAAAATCAGAAATACTGCTAACGGCCGCATTGCTTATCTTATGTGGGTATATATGTGTATGTGTATCAATTATCATCTTATCGCGACCCTTCTTATAAAATTCAACTAATAATAAAGTATATCACATAAAAAAATTTTTTCAAGTATTTAAAAAAATCTCTTGTAATTTGCATAAATTTCTGGTATATATAAATATAAGTTTGTTTAAATTTAGGAAAGAAAATATGAAATTAACAAGTTAACAAACTGCAAATCTCAGAGGTCTTGCAAATTCAATCCCCGCTCTTTATCAGATTGGTAAAGACGGAATAACAGAAAATATGGTGAAACAATTTGAAGATGCCTTAGAGGCAAAAGAGCTTATCAAGGTTCACGTTCTTGACAATGCTCTCGCTGATACCCGGGAGATAGCTGAAGAGGCAGCAAAACTTTCAGGTGCACAAACCGTCCAAATCATTGGAAGTAAATTTGTGTTATATAAAGAATCAAAAGAAAACAAAAAGATTGAGATTTAAATTTTTGACGGAGATACTCCGTAGTATTTCTTAAATGCTCTGCTGAAATTATAGGGATTTGAATATCCAAGCTTTTCAGCAATACTCTTTACGCTTTCACCCTTTTTAAGACCTATGGCAGCATAATCCATCTTCTTTGAGATAAGATAATTTATAGGCGTAACCCCATAGCATTTATGAAAGCTCTTGCATATATGCCCGTAGCTGTATCCAAATATCTCGCTGATATCTTCAAGGGAACATATATCAAGAAAATGTGCGTCAATATAGTTAATTATTGCAGGAAGCTTTTCTTCCGCAGGCAGAACCTGATGTTCGGGAGTTAAAAATCCAATCCGTGCAACCTTAACAAGCACCGATGTAATTAAGCTATCTAAATAATCATTTGAAAATGGTGGATCAGTTAATACAAATTCAGCCATAATTGATGCAAGCTGCGGTGCTATATCCTGCATATTACCGGCACGTTTATCAGAAAAGGTATCCTTTACGGAATTTAGAATATCCGTACAGGAACCTTTTTTTACGTTCAAAGCAAGAGTTTGAAACCTACAACCACGGTTACTCTTTAATTCGTGCATATCATCCTTGTATGAAAGAAAGATATCATATTTATTCAGCCTGTATTCATCCTGATTATTATAACACAACAGCCCATTTGTCAACGGATATGTAATCTCAATATCACACTGCTGTTTATGTTCAGACAAGCAAAATCGGCTGCCGTAATATGAATCGGCAACCTGTAGAACAACATAATTGGAAGTTTCAACAGGAGATAAAAGAACTCCTGTATTAAAATCCAAAAAATCATTTTTAAATATTATAGAGTTTTCGTTTCGATATATATTTTTCATACTTTTATTATATTTTATTTTCACGTTTTGTCAAGACAAAAAATGATATCCAAAAAGAAAATATAAGATATTTTAAAAGTAACGGCATTATGCTAAGATGATTTTATAATAAAAGAGGCGGTGTTTTATATGAATGAAATTTATAAGAAGTTTAAAGATGAGTTATTAAATTCCTGTGTTCCTTTCTGGCTTAATCACGCTGTAGACAAGGAATACGGCGGAATTATAAACTGTGTTGACAGAACAGGTAATATTTACTCCGAGGATAAAAGTGTATGGATGCAAGGAAGATGCGGTTGGATGTTCTCTTACATCTATAATAACATTGAGAAAAATCCCGAATATCTTTCTTTTGCAAAAAGCTGTATAGACTTTGCAAAGGCTAACTGTATCGACAGTGACGGCAGAATGTATTTTACTGTTACCCGTGAGGGAAAACCCCTTAGAAAGCGTCGTTATTGGTTTAGCGAAACCTTCTATATTATGGCAAATGCAGAATATTATATGGCAACAAAGGATACTGCATATTTAGATGAGGCAAAGAAATACTTTGATTTTGTATATGATATGTACAAAAATCCCGAAAACGACCCTTATAAAATTACACCGAAGGGTTATGCTGAAACAAGAAATACCAAAACACTGGCAAATCCAATGATACTTTTAAATGTTACCTCAATAATGAGAGATGCTGACAGCGAAAATTTTGAAAAATACAACAATATCATCTCCGGCTTAATTGAGGATATCAAGTGTTTCCATAAGCCTGAATACAAGGCAATGTTTGAAAATGTTTGCACAGATGACAACAGTGTTATCTTAAACAGTTCTCCTTGCCGTGTTATCAACCCCGGACACGATATTGAATGTTCATGGTTCCTTCTTGAGGAGGCAATCAAGCGTAATGATAAAGACCTTATTGACTTTTCGGCTATTGTTTTTGATGAGGCTTTTGAAAGAGGCTGGGACAGTGAATTTGGCGGTATATCCTATTTCAAGGATGTTCTTGGTCTGCCCGTTGAAGCATATGAGCATGATATGAAATTATGGTGGCCTCACAACGAAACAATTATTGCATCATTAATGCTCTATCTTCATACAAAAGACGAAAAATACAAGGAAATATTTGATAAGGTTTGTGACTATGCCTTTGAGCATTTTTCTGACCCTGAATACGGAGAATGGTTTGGATATTTACGCCGTGACGGAAAATGCACTGAACCTCCTTGCAAGGGACATACATACAAAGGTCCGTTCCATGTTATGAGAATGCTTGCAAAATGCATCAAGCTTATGGAAGAAAACAAGGAGATATAAGATTATGGATAATAAAAAAATTGTAATGCTCCCATTGGATGAAAGGCCTTGCAACTTTGACTATCCACAAATGATGCCAAAAACCCGGTTTGAGCTTGTTCTTCCACCCAAGAGTATGATGGGAAAGAAAAAGACACCGGGGGATGTTCAGAAAATATCTCAATGGTTGATTGACAATGTTAAGGATGCATCTGCTATGATTTTATCTTTGGACACCTTGGTTTACGGAGGAATTTTACCTTCAAGACTTCATCACTGTCAAAAAGAAGAATTGATGGAGAGAGCCGATTTAATAAAAAAACTTAGAGAACTTAATCCAAATATGAAATTATACGTTTTTGGATTGATTATGCGATGCCCAAGTTATTCTTCCGATGATGAAGAGCCTGATTATTATGAAAAGTTTGGAGCAGAAATTCACCTCTACGGAAGATATACACATTTAGAAATACTGGGTAAGCTTAGCGATGCAGATTTATCCGATTTTGAACGTGTTAAGCAGATTGTAGGTAAAGCAGAACTTGAGGATTATTTAAACCGCAGAGAATTAAATCTTTCTGTTCTTCTCCATACACTGGATTATGTAAAAGAAGGGATAGCAGATTATTTCATTGTTCCTCAGGATGACTCGGCTGTTTATGGCTATACTTCAATGGACCAAATGATTGTAAGGGAATACTTAAAGATAAATACTTTACATACAAAGACAGCTATGTATCCATCTGCTGATGATACAGGTCTTACACTCCTTGCAAGAAGTGTTGCAGAGCTTTCAGGAAATAAGCCAAAGATATATGTTCACTATTCATCTACAAAAGGCGGATATACCATTCCTCAGTTTGAAGACAGAATAGTTGGCGAAACTGTTAAATACCACATTTTATCAGTTAACGGAATTCAGGTTTATTCACTTCCTGAAGCAGATATTGTTCTGTGTGTTAATGTTGGTTCTGCTATGCTTGACCCTGATGATTTAGGCTGCGTAACCGCTTATGACGTAGAGCGAAATCTTGCCGAGTTTGTAAATTACATTAAATATTCCATTGATATGAATAAGCTTGTTGCAATTGCAGATATATCACGTCCTAATACTGCAGATACCGAGCTTACTCAAATTCTTCAAAAGGAAAATCTGCTCCTTGGTATTCACTCCTATGCAGGATGGAACACCTCTTCAAACACAACCGGCACAACCCTCTGTCAGGCAATTTTGTATATGATAGGTAAAGATGAAAAAGGTAACCAAGGTTTCCTTGCTCACCGTTATTATGAGGATATTGGTTATATGGGCTATGCACGGCAATATGTAACGGAAAATTATCTGCCGAATATGGGTCTGGATTTCCGTCATGCAGATGCAGAAGACGGAAAGGTTGCAAGTTATGTTAAAGAAACCCTTGCAAACTATATGAACCAAAACTACCCTGAAATTGCAGAACTGGTTAAAGATGTAAATGTGAAGATGCCATGGATACGAATGTTTGAGGCAGATATTAAATTAGATATGAAATAAAGAGGATTGACCAAAATGGTCAACCCTCTTTATTATTTACGCATAGTCTATAACGGCTGTGTTTGCTGAATTTTTATTATTTGCCTCTTTTTTCTTCAGGTTTTTATGGGCTGTTGCCATCATCAGCTTAATTCTGTTAAGCTGATTAACCTCACTTGCACCGGGGTCATAATCAATTGCAACAATATTTGCAAGAGGATTATACTTCTTCAATGGCTTTATCATTCCTTTACCCACAACGTGGTTTGGCAGACAAGCAAATGGCTGAAGACAGGCGATATTTTCAACACCGCTGTCAATAAGCTCCATCATTTCTCCTGTTAAAATCCAACCTTCTCCGCATTGGGTTCCCAAAGATGTTATCCTTTCCGCTTTCTCTGCAATTCTGTCAATATGCATAGGCGGTTCAAATCTTTCGCTTTTTTCTAAAGCCTTTACCATAGGTTTCCTGAAACAGTTCATTATACTTATGCCCATTCTTGAAAACATTTTCCGTGTATAACTTCCTGAAAGCTTTTCGTATGCAAAATCCGCATTCTTTAAGCAATACATAAAGAAGTCAACCAAATCAGGAACAACTGCCTCTCCACCTTCTTGTTCAATGATATTTACAATATCATTGTTTGCGTTTGGATGATATTTAACCAAAATCTCACCCACAACTCCAACCTTAGGCTTTTTGATATCCAAAAGTGGGATATTATCAAAGTCTGCCACTATATCCTTAACATTTTTCTTAAACTGGGATAGGCTGAGATTTTTAACATTTTCCTTTGCAATCTTATTCCAATGCTCATAAAGACGCATAACACTTCCCTCTGTTGCCTCATAGGGACGGGTTTTGTTGGTAAGACGCATAAACAAATCACCATACAACGCTCCCATCAAAATCCCCACAAGAAACTTAGGTGTAAACTTAAATCCGGGGTTTTTCTCAATTCCAAGATAACTAAGGGAAACTACCGGTATTTGCTCCATTCCAAGCTGTTTAAGAGCACGTCTTAAGATAGCAATATAGTTACTTGCTCTGCATCCGCCACCGGTTTGAGTTAACATTACCGCTGTCTTATTAAGGTCATAATCACCGCTGAGCAATGCACTTATAATCTGTCCCACCGTTACAATGGTTGGATAACAAGCATCATTGTTTACATATTTAAGCCCTACCTCTACCGCCTTTTTATCAACAGCCGGAAGTACTCTTGCGTTATAGCCAACATTATTAAATGCTGTTTCAATCAAGTCAAACTGCATAGGTGCCATCTGGGGAATAATTAAAGTATAATCCCCTTTCATCTTCTTGGTATAAACAGCCCTTTTAAATCCTTGGCTTTCCTCTGTATGGCATATTCCCATACCTCTTCTCTCTTCAATTGCAGCCTTCAGCGAGCGTATTCTTATTCTTGCCGCACCTAAGTTTGAACCTTCATCAATTTTCAATACCGTATATAATTTATTTCTTGCATTTAATATTTCTTCAACCTGGTCTGTGGTTACAGCATCAAGTCCGCAACCAAAAGAGTTAAGCTGAACCAAATCCATATCATCACGGCTTGCACAAAATGCCGCCGCCTTATACAGCCTTGAATGGTATGTCCACTGGTCAAGAACACGAATAGGTCTTGGTAGTTTTCCTCGCTCTGCCACCGAGGCTTCAGTTAATACCGCAAAACCATATGCCGCAATTTGAGTATCAATTCCGTGGTTTATTTCAGGGTCAAGATGATATGGTCTACCCGCAAGAACGATAGCGTGCCCCTTTGTTTTCTCGATATGGTCGATTATTCTGTCTGCCTCTTTCCTTATATCCTCTTTAAAGGCTTCATCCTCTTTTCTTGCCGCAGTAACAGCCTTCTTTATCTGCTTTGCCGTCAAACCAAATTCCTTAAATTCTTCATATAATCTTTGTGCAAGTCTTTTATCATTATCATAAGGCAAAAACGGATGCATAAATCTGACTTCTGCATCATTTAGCTTATCATCCATATTTGCACCGATAACTTCAGGATACATAGCCACAACAGGACAGTTATAATGATTATCGGCATTTTCGTCTTCTTTTCTCTCATAGTTAATTGAGGGGTAGAAAATGGTTTTTACCCCTTCATCTATAAGAACACGAATATGACCGTGCATAAGCTTTGCAGGGTAACAGGCTGTATCCGATGAAATCGTATCCATACCGAAACTGTATACCTCTTTTGAAGATGGCGGTGAAAGAATTACTCTAAAGCCAAGGCTTGTGAAGAAGGTAAACCAAAACGGATAATTTTCATACATATTAAGTGCCCTTGGTATACCTATCTCTCCCATTGGTGCTTTATCTGCATCAAGAGGTTTATAATTAAATAAACGGTTATACTTATACTGAAAGAGGTTATACTCATCATTAGCTTTATCTGCTTTTCCTGCACCTCTTTCACAGCGGTTTCCGGTAATAAATCTTGAACCGTCACCGAATTTACTGATTGTCAACTGACAGTTATTTGAGCAAAGACCGCATCTGGTATGTTTACTCTCCATTGTAAATTCATCAAGTTCTTTTTCCGAAAGGATTGAGGAAACACCTTTTTCCCCGTTCTTCTTCCATCTCTCTAATCCAATTAACGCCGCTCCGTAAGCACCCATTGTTCCTGCAATATCAGGGCGAACAACCTTTCTGTCAAGAATATTTTCAATACTTCTTAAAACTGCATCGTTTAAGAATGTTCCCCCTTGAACAACAATATTCTCGCCTGCCTCGGAGCTATCTTTAAACTTTATTACCTTATAAAGTGCATTCCTGATTACCGAATAGCAAAGTCCCGCCGCAATATCTCCCACAGTTGCCCCCTCTTTTTGGGCTTGCTTAACCATAGAATTCATAAACACGGTACACCTTGTTCCCAAATCTACGGGTTTTTGTGCCATTAGTGCCGCCTTTGCAAATTCCTGAACTGTCATATTAACAGATTTTGCATAAGTTTCCAAAAATGAACCACAGCCTGACGAACAAGCCTCGTTGAGCATTATGCTGTTTATTGCCCCGTCTTTTATTCTAATGCATTTCATATCCTGACCGCCAATGTCTAATATGAAATCCACATTGGGTAAAAATGTTTTTGCGGCAGTATAATGGGCTACGGTTTCAATCTCACCATAGTCGGTATGAAATGCAGTTCTTAACAAATCCTCGCCATAGCCTGTTGTAACAGCATACCCAATCTTAACATTATCAGGAAGTTTTGAATATAGCTCCTTTAAAAGTCCCCGTGCTGTTTCCACTGGATTCCCCTCGTTGCCGCTGTAATATGTATACAAAAGATTTCCGTCTTCATCAATTAATGCGGCTTTTGTGGTGGTTGAACCTGCATCAATTCCAAGGAACACTGTTCCATCTGCCTCTTCTAACGCCTTAATCTTAACAGAATTTTTGCTGTGACGAAGAACAAATTCATTATAATCATTTTCACTATCAAAAAGGGCTGGCAGATGCTTTGAGGTTACTTCTTCGGTTTCTCCATTTTCAAGACGTTCAATCAGTGTATTAACAGATACTTTTTCTGAATTTTCTGCAAGCAATGCTGCACCAATTGCAACATAATACTTTGCATCATCAGGGAAAATAACCTGATTTTCGGATAATTTTAGTGTTTCCGCAAATCTTTTTCTAAGCTCGGACAAAAAGGACAATGGTCCTCCTAAAAAGGCAACATTTCCCTTTATGGTTCTGCCGCAAGCAAGACCGCTTATTGTCTGGTTTACAACAGCCTGAAGAATTGAAACTGCCAAATCTTCTTTTGCCGCTCCCTCATTAATCAAAGGTTGAATATCAGTTTTTGCAAACACACCGCATCTTGCAGCAATTGGGTAAATAGTAGTATAATTTTTGGCTGCCTCATTAAGTCCGTCTGCATCGGTATTCAAAAGCAAAGCCATCTGGTCAATAAATGCACCGGTTCCGCCTGCACAGGTTCCGTTCATTCTCTGTTCAACAGAGCCGTCATAGAATGTAATCTTTGCATCCTCGCCACCAAGCTCAATAACAACATTGGTTTGAGGAATAAGAGTTTCAACAGCATTTGAGCAGGCAACAACCTCTTGCTCAAATGGAATTTGCATCCTTTTTGCCAATGACAAACCACCTGAACCGGTTATCATCATTTGGTATTCGCCTGTGTGGTCAGCTGAAAATTCTTTTAAAAGTTCTGCCACCTTCTCGAATACATTCGACATATGCCGTTCATATCTTTTGTATATAACTTGATTTTCATTGTTCAGCAATACCAGCTTAACTGTTGTTGAACCGACATCTAAACCCAATCTCATTTTACAAAATCTCCATTTCCCAGTATACCCTATATCTCAACTGCCAGATTTCTTGCAATCCTTTCTGCGAGCTGAATTTCTTCGTTTGAAACAGGAACATCAAAACTATCAATATGTTCTATCTGCGTCCCCTTTCCAAAAAGGCATAAAAACCACAAAAGTCCTAACATATATCTTCCAAAGCCAAGACTTGCATGGAATGTGTCACGATGGACAATCTCGCTGTTTTCACGATATGCACTAATCATTGCCGCTCCGCTTGGGATAATTCCATCTGCATCAATCTGCTTTGCAAATTCCCTGTAACAAAGTTGAACCGCCTTAAACATATCCTCTGTTGTTTTAAATCCAACCTTCTCTAAACGTTCCGAATTATCTTTATATGCCCAAGTCTGGTGAACTACCAATTTAGCCTGAGGGGCATAGAGCCTCACATAATCAACTATTTCATCTATGTAGTCCTTATAATATTTTTCAAAATCAAAGCTTTGATGACTTCCCTGCTGAATGGTCACAATATCCCATTCATCACTTTTTAAAGCCTCTCTTATAGAAACATAAATTCCTGTATCTTCTCCGTTAAACTGGAATTGATAAGCCTTTTCATCATCAATAATATTAAAATAATGCTTTCTTAATGTGCAACCGCCTATATACAAATTACAGTTTTTTATTTTCCTGCCGTTTTTCTCTGCAATTCTGTGAAGATACCGTTGAGCATCCTGAGAAAAGCTGTTACCTATGGATAAAATTTTCATCTATATCGCCTCTTTTTTTAATTTATTGTATCATATCATTATATCACGGTCTTATTTTAATGTCAAACAAATAATATTTCCATTTATACATAATTTAGAGTTTTTTGCCAATACTACTTTGGAGGTGAGCCGGATTGATTATCACAGTTTTTCGTACTTTTATTATGTATATGTTTGTAGTGCTGACTCTTAGAATAATGGGTAAACGCCAGATTGGTCAGCTTGAGGCATCGGAGCTGGTTGTAACCATAGTCATCTCTGATATTGCAGCCATGCCCATAACAAATATAGGAACTCCTATGAGCAGCAGTATTGTAGCTATAACTATACTTTTAATACTGGAAGTTCTTATCTCCTATTTTGCATATAAAAATATTAATTTCAGGACCTTTCTCTTTGGAAAACCAAGTATGTTCTTCCAAAACGGAAAGCTTAATCAACAGGAAATGAAACGCCAAAGATTTAATGTGGCGGATTTAATGGAGGTTGTCCGAAACAGCGGTGCGACAGGGTTATCCCAAGTAAACTGTATTATTATGGAAACTAACGGAAATATTAGTGTTATTATGAATCCACGGAACAGCCCCGTGACCCCTGAGGATTTAAATTTAAAAACTGAACCTGTTCATCTCAGTTATGTTGTAATTGACAACGGAAACCTTATACATTCAAATATGAAAAGACTTGGCCTTGATAAGATTTGGCTTAATAACCAATTAAAAGCCCATAATCTGAAAAGTGTTAAAGACGTTTTTTACCTCAGCTTTGAGAGAAACAGCGGAGAAGTTGTATTAATTCCTCAGGAGAAAAATAAGAAAGGTAAAGGAAACTGATATGAGTCGGGTATACACAGTGCTTTGTGCATTTGTTTTAACTATTCTTTTTCTGTGGTTTCATACCACACAAATCAAGGGGTTGTATAACGAAGCAAATTTAATTTGCGATAAAATCTACCAGGACTTTGGCAATGAAAATTGGGAGTCTGTTAAAACCGGAATGGATAATCTGGATAAACGATGGAACAAAAGCAGATTTTGGACTTGCTTGACTGTTGATACAAGTCAGATTGAAGAGATTGAGATCGCAATGGCTCAGGCAAAAGAATTTGCAAAGCTTAAGGCAGACAAAGACTTTATTGGTGAATTTGCAATGATGCGACTGCTTTTAGAACATCTTCCCCATCAGGAAAGTATGGAATTTGAAGATTTGTTTTAGCTTGACATATACTACTATATGACAAGGGGGATGGCTCTATTATGCCGTCATACTAACAAACGACGAAGTTTTCATCAAGAAAACTTCGCCGTTTATTAGTATATAGCAATTTAAGAGGAACGGTTATGTGTTTTATGATGAAATGCTAATGTATTTCGTTTAAGCCGGTGCTACCACACCTCATCTTTTTGCTACAAACGTGCCACCGGCACCTTTGTTTAACGCAAAAACGTTCCCTACAAGATTCATTCATATTCATGTTTGCGGTAGACCGACTTTATCGACACGCTGTAAGAGGAGATGCTATTGCATCTCCTCTTTATCCTCTTCAACATCGCCCTTTAGGCAAACTATTGCCTCTTCTATTCTGTGTTCAGCAATTGACGTAACCTTGATTTGCATAACGCCAACCTCGGTTTCCACAGTTTCGCCATCCTCCGGAATAGTTTCAATTGCTTCTAATACAAGTCCGGCAAATGTATTATAGTCGCCTTTTGGAATATCAATCTTAAGCTCTTTTTCCAGATTATCTATCTCGGTTGAGCCTTTGATTTTCCATGTGTTTTCATCTATATAGACAATATCCTCTTCGGTTTCAATTTCATCATACTCACTATACAATTCGCCCACAATTTCCTCAAGCAAATCCTCTTGAGTAACAAGTCCTTGGAAACCGCCGTATTCGTCCATAACAACCACCATATGAGTGTTCTTTTTCTGCATCCTTGAAAACAGTTCATCCGCTTTCATACTGTCAGGAACAAAATATGGTTCTCTTAATATTTCAGATAAATTTTCTTTCGTGCCGCCATCTAACATAAAGCGATAAAAGTCTCTGCTGTTTATGACACCCACAACATTATCCACTTCTTCATCACATACAGGATAACGGGTATGACAGGTTTCATCAATGAACTTTTTCCATTCTTCAAGGCTTTCCTCCATCCAGAGGATACATACCTCTGTACGATGGGTCATAATATCCTCAACCGGCTTATCATCCATCTCAAAAATATTATGAATCATTTCCTTTTCATCGTCATCAATAGTTCCTTTTTCAGAGCCTATATCAACCATCATTCTTATTTCTTCCTCGGTAACCTCTTCCTGTAAATCCTCAGGATTAACCCCGAAAACTCTTGCAAACAACTCAGAAACTTTAACCGCAATTCGTAGAAATGGTTTTCCCACAGCGGATATGAATGCTGTATATCCCGACATAGAAACTGCAAGCTTTTGAGCATATTTACCGCCTATATTTTTGGGCAGCATATTCCAAAACACCAAATATAAAAATTCAATCAAAGCCGCATAAATCACCAAATTCAGGATATGTAGCAAAGCTCTGTTCTCAATTCCTGCTTTATACAACAAAAGCTCTGTGTCATTCCAAAAACTTAAAACTGCAATTATTCCGAATAAAAATCCGAACAAATCGCCAATCATCTCCATGGAGCCGATGGCGTTTGATGGTTGGTTTTCGAGAATATTCCATAATCGTTTTGCCTTTTTATTTTCCTGGGCAAGTTCAGCCAGCACATTATCACTTATTTCAATGCTTGCTGTTTTTGCAAGTGCAGTTAAAAAGCCCAAAAGTAATATAACTCCCAATACGAAAATTAACAGTTGCGGGGGCAACGTGTCCAAAATTCATCATCCTTTCAAACTATAATTGCTGTTATTATAACAGCTTTTTTGTCTTTTGTCAAAATTATTCCAAATAATCCTTAAGCTTTCTGCTTCTGCTTGGATGGCGAAGCTTTCTCAAAGCCTTTGCTTCAATCTGGCGGATACGCTCACGGGTAACGTTAAATTCCTTACCAACCTCTTCCAAAGTTCTTGCTCTTCCGTCATCCAAACCAAATCTCAATCTTAAAACCTTTTCTTCTCTTGGAGCAAGAGTACTTAAAACTTCAACCAACTGCTCTTTCAATAAGGTAAAGGTTGCCGCATCCGACGGAGCAGGAGCATCATCATCTTGAATAAAATCGCCAAGATGGCTATCCTCTTCCTCGCCGATTGGTGTTTCGAGAGAAACAGGTTCCTGAGCAATCTTCATTATTTCCCCAACCTTATCAATAGGCATATTTAATTCCTTTGCAATTTCTTCTGGGAGAGGATCTCTGCCAAGTTCCTGAACAAGCTGTCTTGAAACTCTTACAAGCTTATTAATAGTTTCAACCATATGCACGGGAATTCTTATTGTTCTTGCCTGATCGGCAATAGCACGGGTTATAGCCTGTCTTATCCACCATGTTGCATAGGTACTGAATTTATATCCCTTTGTGTAATCGAACTTTTCAACCGCTTTAATAAGACCAAGGTTTCCTTCCTGAATTAAATCAAGGAAAAGCATACCTCTGCCCACATATCTTTTTGCAATGCTGACAACCAATCTCAGGTTTGCCTCTGCAAGCTTACGCTTTGCCTCAAGGTCACCCTCTGACATTCTTTTTGCAAGCTCGGTTTCTTCGGCACCTGTCAAAAGGTCAACCTTACCAATCTCTTTAAGATACATTCTTACAGGGTCATCAATGCTGACACCCTCAGGAACTGACATATCGTCAAGGTCTTCCTGAGTAATCTGCAAATCGTCTTCCAAAATTTCAGGTTCCTCATCAAGACTTCCCACAATTTCAACACCGTGCTTTTCCAGATATTCATATAACTTGTCTATCTGTTCAGGGTCAAAATCAAGTTCTTCAAGTTTCTCATTGATTTCTTTGTAATCAATAACTCCCTTTTTCTTACCCTGCTCCAAAATCTGTTGAAGCACCTGCTTTTTATTGACTCCGTTTTTCTTTTCGTTTTCCACCCTATTACTTCCTCCTATGTGATACTACTATTAATTTCTCTTTTTAGCTTTCAAAAGCCTGTCAAGTTCTTCCAAATCTTCATTTTCCAGAAGGCTTTTTGCCTGTATATTCTTTTTTGCCCCAAGTATTTTTTCTATAACGCTTTTTGCTGCAACCACCTTGTCCTCGATATTTTTATCGTCCATCAAAATATCTGCAACAGCACCTGCTTGTTGCGGTTCAAATCTTCCTAACAAGTGATTTATATCAACATCTGCATCTCCTGAAAGCTCAAATATATTCCTTGCAAGTTCCCTGTGAAGTCCTTGCTCAAAATCATCAGGAGTAATACCTGCTTCGCATACTTTTTTGAAAACAGCCCTATCTGGCATAAGATTTAACAAAAGTCTTTCCGCATTGATTATCCCCATTTGATTTAAATCTCTTCTTCCACCGGTTCGTGCCTCAAAATCACGGCGTTGCTGACTTTCTTCACGGCGGCGTTGTGCTGCTGCATTTTTCCGTGAAATAATATCCGTTTGTGCCTTGACGCTGTCACTGCTCATTTTTGACATTTCGGCAATCCGCCGTATATAGATTTCTCTTTCCACAGGATTTGGTAACTGGGAAACTATTCCTGATGCTGCCTCTACAAACTCAAGCACACCTTCACTATCCTCTAAATCATAGTTTTGCTTGATTTCATCAATTCTATACTCAACAAAGGTTTTTGCACCCTCTACCAGAACCATAAACATTTCCGGTCCTTTTGCTTTTATAAATTCATCAGGGTCTTTCCCATCGGTAACGTGCAAAACTCTTGGTTTTATATCATTTTCCGTTAAAATTTCACCGGCTTTGATTGCTGCCTTTTTTCCTGCCTGGTCAGCATCGTAACACAGAACCGCTTTTCCTGCATATCTTTTGAGCAACCGAGCCTGTTCAGGGGTAAATGCTGTTCCCAATGAGGCAACGGCATTACCAATTCCCGCTTGATGAAGTGAAATAACATCCATATATCCTTCCATCAATAAAATACGTCCTGATTTATCATTCTTGGCAAAATTTAAACCGAATAGATTTTCCTTTTTCTTAAACACCAGGGTTTCGGGCGTATTTATATACTTCATTCCGTCAGCATCTTTTTTCATTGTTCTGCCGCCAAAACCTATTATATTTCCCTGAACATTAATAATCGGGAACATAACCCGTCCATCATAGAATGTATCATAATAGGTTCCGTTATCACGTCTTCTGGCAAGACCTGCCTCGTATATATCTTTTTCCTTAAAGCCAAGACCTGTAAGGTGCTTAATTATACCCGACCATCCTTCAGGAGCATAACCAAGACCGAATTTTCTGATTGTTTCATTTTTAATTTCTCTTTCCTGAAGATACTTGTATGCCGATTTTCCTTCAGGGCTTGCAAGACACTTATAAAAATACTTTCCTGCCTCTGCGTTAATCTTATATATAAGCTGTTTTTTATCAGCAATTTCTTCACGTTTTGCCCCATCAGCCGCCGAACCACGCTCCGGCATAGGAATGTTTGCACGGTCAGCCAGATATTTTACAGCATCCATAAAATCAAGATTTTCCGCTCTCTCGATAAAGTTAATTACTGTTCCGCCTGCACCGCAACCAAAACAGTAAAACAGCTGTCTGTCAGGTGAAATTGAAAGGGACGGAGATTTTTTATCGTTATGTAACGGACAAAGAGCCGCATATCTTGTACCTATCCGCTTTGGCTTTGTATATTCTGAAATGATTTCAACAATATCATTTCTTTCCATAACCTGATCCAAAAAGCTCTGGAATTCCTGAGATGTTGCCAAGCTTTCTCCTCCCCTCAAAAAATATCATACTCTTTTAAATTCGACATTCTCTGTTAATTTCCTTTTTATTTTTTAAAATTTTATGTATATTTGTAATTTTACATTCACAACAAACAGACACGGACCGTCGGGGACGCCGGTCCCTACACAACCAAACGGGACGATGTGGGCATCGTCCCCTACGCTTTATCTGCACAAAAAATTTGGTGAGATTTGTTCAAACCAAATGGTGAAGCCACTGTGCCCGAAGGTGTACAAAGGTACTCCGAGGGTTTGGTTTGGATATTATGCGCATATTTTTAAAGCAGGGTTACCGTTGCCAGAATGAGGGAATGTAATACTCCATATACCTTGCAACAGCATAACGGTCACTCATACCTGCTATGTAGTCACGGGTTTGCATATGTATATCTTCTGTTTTGGATGCAGCTCTGCTGCTTTGAGGAATTAATTGGGGGTTGGTGCTGTAGAGTTCATATAGCCCTTCTATAATCCCTATTGCCTTTTGTTCTTCTTTTTGGGGTTCGGATGCCACATAAACATTTTTGAACATAAACTTACGAAGTCCCATCATTGCGTCATATATATCATCTTCCATATGTATATCGTCTTTTCCGTCGCTGCCTTTTATTATTGCCATTATCATTGTATCAATTCTTTTGGAGTTTTCTTCGCCTAATACCTTGGTATATTCTTTAGGTATATCTGAGCCTTTTAAAACCCCGCCTCGGATAGCATCATCAATATCGTGATTTATATAGGCAACCTTATCAGCCAATGCAACAATTCTTCCTTCTAATGTATCTGCTTTTTTATCTCCTGTATGACATAAAATTCCGTCCCTTACTTCACTTGTAAGGTTAAGTCCGCCCTGACGTTCAAGAATATCAACAACTCTAAGGCTTTGCTCATTATGTTTAAAACCCAGAGGACAAATTCTGTCAAGAACCTTTTCGCCCATATGCCCGAATGGAGTGTGTCCCAAATCATGGCCCAGTGCAATAGCCTCTGTTAAATCCTCATTCAAAGACAAAGCACGAGCAATGGTTCGTGCAATTTGAGAAACCTCAAAGGTATGGGTAAGTCTTGTTCTGTAGTGGTCACCCTCAGGGGAGAGGAAAACCTGAGTTTTATGTTTTAAACGCCTGAATGATTTAGAATGTATAATTCTGTCACGGTCACGCTGAAATTCTGTTCTTATTGGACATGGCTCAATTTTAGTTAATCGCCCCTTTGTATCAGCACTTTTTGTTGCATATGGTGAAAGAATTAATTTCTCTCTTTCTTCTATCTGTTCACGCAGATTCATTTTCCTTTCCTTTCTGCTGTGTTTCCAGCATTATAACACATAATATTACATAATTCATTCTACAAAAATTTCCAATTTCCTTTTTTCTTATTAATATTCATTGACAAAATCTTTCTTTTATACTAATATTTTAATATAAAAGAAAGAGAGCGATACTATGTTAAATACACCTCCACAGCTTACACCACGATTATTAAAAATTGCCGAACTCATACAGCCCTGTAATTGTATGGCAGATATAGGAACTGATCATGCATATCTGCCTGTTTACTTGTGTATGACAAACAAATGCAAAACAGCAATTGCATCTGATATACGAAAAGGTCCTCTGCAACGTGCAGCCTCAACCGTTTCAAAATATAACTGCACTGATATAATTGAAACACGGTTGGGCGGTGGGGTTTCTACAATAACTGCCAACGAAGCGGAATCAATTGTTATTGCAGGAATGGGTGGACTTATAATTTCACAAATTCTCAGTGAAGGTTTTGATATTGTTTCTTCTGCAAAACAAATTATTCTTCAGCCTATGACCGCAACAGAAGAACTTCGGGAATATCTCTCTTCCAACGGTTTTGAGATTATCGGCGAATATCTTGCCAAGGAGGATAACAGAATATATAATATTCTTTCGGTAAAATATAACGGTATTTCATATTCATTATCTGAGGTTGAATTGTATTTAG